>JACAEF010000020.1 GCA_013388985.1 Rhodocyclaceae bacterium | reverse complement strand
AGGACGAAACATTACTCCATCCGCACGGAAGATCAATATGTCTTTTGGATAAGGCGCTTCATCCGTTTCCACGGCCTGCGCCATCCGCGCGAGCTGGGGGCGCGGGAGGTGGAGGCGTTTCTGACCTACCTGTGCTGTCGAGGGCAATGTCGCCGCCGCGACGCAGAATCTGGCCCTGTCGGCGATTTTGTTTCTGTTGGAGTAGCCGCTGCCGTGGCTGAAGGGCAGCGAACGCGCGAAGGAGCCGGCGCGCCTGCCGACGGTGCTGATGCAGGCCGAGGTGTCGGCGGTGCTCGTCGAGCCGCTGCGTGCGCAGCTCGCGGCGGCGATGGCGCTGCACGAGGCGGATCTGGCGCAAGGGCTGGGCGTGGTGTGGCTGCCGGATGCACTGGCGCGCAAGTATCCCGATGCTCAGAAGTCCTGGGGCTGGCAATACGTATTTCCGGCGCGCGGGATTTCGATCGACCCGCATAGCGGCGAGCGGTGCCGGCATCACATCGACGAAAAGCTCCTGCAGCGGGCGATGAAGAAGGCGGTGGCAGTGGCGCGGCTCGCCAAGCCCGCCACGCCGCATACGCTGCGGCATTCTTTCGCGACGCATTTGCTGGAAGCTGGCCACGACATCCGCACGGTGCAGGAATTGCTCGGTCACGCCGATGTGCGCACGACGATGATCTACACGCACGTGCTGAACAAGGGCGGGCGCGGCGTGACGAGCCCGCTGGATCGGTTATAAATAACCTTGCAAAATTAATCATCTGCAGTAAAAATGCAAGGATGAATGCCTTGTTTCCCCGTTTGGCGATCGAGCGGTTGCGTGCGCTGGCGGCGCAGTTTCCAGCAGTATTGATTCTGGGGGCTCGCCAGGTGGGCAAAACCACGCTGGCGCGTATGACGTTTCCCGATCATGTCTATCTCGATCTGGAAACGCCGCGTTTGCGCGAGCTGTTTGCCGCCGATCCGGCCTTCCAGATCGAGTCGCGTGCCGGGGATGGGCTGATTCTCGACGAGGCGCAGGTCGTGCCGCAGGTGTTTGCCGCGTTGCGCGGTGCGATCGATGCGGCGGGACGGCGGCCAGGCGCTTTCGTGTTGTTGGGGTCGGCTCAGCCCGCGCTGGTGCGGGGTGTGTCCGAATCATTGGCTGGCCGGGTGGGAATTCTGGAATTGGAGCCTCTGACGGCTGCGGAGGCGGGCGCCGGATCGGATCCTTTGCCATGGCAGCGGCTGTGGCTCGCGGGGGGATTCCCCGCAGCGTTGCGCGGTGATTTCCGTGAGTGGCACGAGGCGTATTTGCGCACCTACATCGAGCGCGATCTGCCGCAGTTGGGCCTTCCAGCCGATCCGCTGTTCTTGCGGCGTCTGCTGACCATGCTGGCCCACCAGCAGGGCGGACTGCTGAATGTGTCCGCGCTGGCAGGGGCGCTGGGCGTCAGCCATGGCCGGGTGGCGCGGGCGCTGGACGTTTTCGAGCAGACCTTCCTGCTGCGCAGGCTGCCACCGTTCTTCCGCAATGTCGGCAAGCGTCTGACCAAGTCGCCGAAGGCCTATCTGCGCGATACCGGGCTTTTGCATCATCTGCTCAATATTGGCTCGTTGGAGGAACTCGATGCGCATCCGATTCGCGGCGCCAGCTGGGAAACCTTCGTCATCGAGGACTTGTTGCGTCGCGAGCGCCTCGTGCGACCCTTCAGCCAGCCGTTCTTTTGGCGCACGGCGGCGGGCGCGGAGGTCGATCTGCTATTACAGCGCGGCGATGTGGTGAGCGCGATCGAGATCAAGGCTGGCGTGGGAACGTTGCGCCAGGCGCGCTCCTTGACTGGGGCGCTGGCCGATCTGGGGGCGTCGAGGGGCTGGATCGTCGATCAGGGCGGCGAGGAGGAAGCGCTCAATGCCCACGTGCGCCGGCGCGGCTTTGCTGTCGATGTTCAATGGCTGCCCTGATCCAACGTGCCGTCCTGCCAGCGCCGACTTTGCGATGAGTGAATCCGGGTTTGACAGCAAGTCCTTTCTCGCCGCGCTGACCGAGGCGCCGGGCGTCTATCGCATGCTGGCGGCCGACGGCGCGGTGCTCTACGTCGGCAAGGCGAAGAATCTGAGGAAGCGTGTTTCCTCGTATTTCCAGAAGAGCGATCACAGTCCGCGCATCCGGCTGATGCTGCAGCAGGTGGCGAATGTCGAGACGACGGCGACGCGCTCCGAGGCCGAGGCGCTGATTCTCGAGAACACGCTGATCAAGAAGCTCAAGCCCAAATACAACATCCTGTTCCGCGACGACAAGTCGTATGCCTACATCGGGCTGTCCGGCGGCGAGTTTCCGCGGCTTTTCTATCATCGCGGCGCGTTCGAGAAGAAGTCGCGCTACTTCGGCCCGTTTCCGAGCGGGCTGGCGGTGCGCGAGGCGATCCAGTTGATCCAGAAGACCTTCCTGCTGCGCACCTGCGAGGAAGGCGTCTTCGCGCACCGCTCGCGGCCTTGTTTATTGCATCAAATCCACCGCTGCAAGGCGCCCTGCGTGGGCCTGGTCTCGCGCGAGGAATATGCCGCGGACGTGCGCCTGGCGGAGGCCTTCCTGAAGGGCCGTCACGGCGAAGTGATCGAAAAGCTCACCCAGCGGATGGAGGCGGAATCGGCCGCATTGCGCTTCGAGCAGGCGGCGGTGTTGCGCGACCAGATCCGCGCCTTGCAGGCGGTGCTGCACCGGCAGTATGTCAGCTCGACGAAGGACGCGGATGTCGACATCGTCGTCGCGGTGGCCGGGCATGGCGAGCTGTGCGTGAATCTGGCGATGGTGCGCGGCGGGCTGCATCTGGGCGACCGGGCGCATTTTCCGCAATTGGACGGCGAGGCGACGGCGGCGGAGGGGCTGGCCGCCTTCCTCGATCAGCACTATGCATCACATGAAGCACCCGCGCGGTTGATCCTCGATCCCTGGCCGCTGGAGGAGCTGCCGGAAAAGCTGCACGCCGGACCGGCACGTAACGAGATGGAGCGCGCCTGGCTGGAAATGGCGCGCAAGAACGCGCAACTGGCGCTGGCGGCGCGGCGCCAGAGCCGGACGCGTGCGAGCGGGCGGCTCGAAGCGCTGCGGCAGGCGCTCGACCTGCCGGAGGTGCCGCGCCGCATCGAGTGCTTCGACATCAGCCACACGATGGGCGAGGGCACGGTGGCCTCGTGCGTCGTCTGCGTCGATGGCGCGATGAAGAAGGGCGAATATCGCCGCTTCAACATCGCCGGCGTCACGCCGGGCGACGACTACGCGGCGATGCGGCAGGCGTTGATGCGGCGTTACGAGAAAGTCGGCGCTGCCGAGACGGCACGCCCCGATCTGGTGCTGATCGACGGCGGCAAAGGGCAGCACGCAGTGGCGCGCGAGGTGTTCGCCGAGCTGGGGCTCTCCGATCTGCAAAGCGTCGGCGTGGCCAAGGGCGAGGGACGCAAGCCCGGCCTCGAAACCTTGTTCGTGCATGGCCGGGACGAGCCGCTAGAATTGGCCATGGACAACGCCGGCTTCCACCTGATCCAGGAAATCCGCGACGAGGCGCACCGCTTCGCAATCGTCGGCCATCGGGCGCGGCGGGCGAAGGCGCGCGGCCACTCGGCGCTGGAGGGGGTTGCCGGCATCGGCCCGGCCCGGCGCCGTGCGCTGCTCGCCCATTTCGGCGGTCTGGAAGGCGTGAAGGCCGCCACGGTCGAGGATCTGTGCCGGGTGCCCGGCATCAGCCGTACGCTGGCCGAGGCGATTCACAAACAACTGCACTGATGGTTTTCAACCTGCCTAACTCGCTCACTTGGACGCGGATCGTGCTGATTCCGCTGGTGGTCGGTGTCTTTTATCTGCCGCTGCCGCTCCACGAGCAGAACTTCATCGCCACCGTGGCCTTCGTCGTCGCCGCGGTCACCGACTGGTTCGACGGCTGGCTGGCCCGCAGGCTCGGCCAGACCTCGGCCTTCGGCGCCTTCCTCGATCCGGTGGCCGACAAGCTGATGGTCGCCGCGGCGCTGGTGATCCTCATCCAGCTCGAACGCATCGATGCCGTCGTCGCGATCATCATCATCGGCCGCGAGATCACGATCTCCGCGCTGCGCGAGTGGATGGCGCACATCGGCGCGGCCAAGAGCGTCGCGGTGTCCTTCATCGGCAAGCTCAAGACCACGGCGCAGATGATCGCGATCCCGATGCTGCTGTATTACGACCCGCTGGCCGGCCTGCCGATCGCTGCCATGGGCGAGGCGCTGATCTGGCTCGCCGCAGCACTGACCCTGTGGTCGATGGGCTATTACCTCGGCAAGGCCTGGCCGGAAATCCGCAGCCGCGGGTTTTGAAGGTATCATTCGCCTTTCCCGTTACGGCTTGCACCATGACCAAATACGTCTTCGTCACGGGGGGTGTCGTGTCCAGCCTGGGCAAAGGCATCGCCGCCGCGTCCCTGGGCGCGATCCTCGAATCGCGCGGCATCAAAGTTACCCATCTCAAGCTCGATCCCTACATCAACGTCGATCCCGGCACGATGTCGCCGTTCCAGCATGGCGAGGTGTTCGTCACCGAGGACGGCGCCGAGACCGACCTCGATCTCGGCCACTACGAGCGCTTCACCAGCGCCAAGATGGGCAAGCGCAACAACTTCACCACCGGCCAGATCTACGAATCCGTCATCAAGAAGGAGCGGCGCGGCGAATACCTCGGCAAGACGGTGCAGGTAATCCCGCACATCACCGACGAGATCAAGCGTTACATCAAGCGCGGCGCCGAGGGCGCGGAGGTCGCGATCGTCGAGATCGGCGGCACGGTCGGCGACATCGAGTCGCTGCCCTTTCTCGAAGCGATCCGCCAGATGGGCATCGAGGAGGGCAAGAACAACGCCTGCTACATCCACTTGACGCTCCTGCCCTACATCCCGACCGCCGGGGAGCTCAAGACCAAGCCGACGCAGCACTCGGTGAAGGAGCTGCGCGAGATCGGCATCCAGCCGGACATTCTGCTCTGCCGCGCCGACCGGCCGATTCCCGATGAGGAACGCAGGAAGATCGCGCTGTTTACCAACGTCCAGCCCGAGGCGGTGATCGCCGCACTCGACGCCGACTCGATCTATAAGATCCCGGGTATGTTGCACGACCAGATGCTCGACGAGATCGTCTGCCACAAGCTCGGCATCCTCGCGCGCGCAGCGAATCTCACCGTCTGGAAGACGCTCGTCGATGCGCTCGAACATCCAGAGCACGAGGTCGACATCGCCTTCGTCGGCAAATATGTCGATCTGACCGAGTCGTACAAATCGCTGACCGAGGCGCTGGTGCATGCCGGCATCCATACCCGGGCCAAGGTCAACATCCACTATCTCGATTCCGAGGAGATCGAGAAGCACGGCCCGGCCTCGCTGAAGGGCATGGATGCGGTGCTGGTGCCCGGCGGCTTCGGCAAGCGCGGCACCGAGGGCAAGATCGTCGCGATCCGCTATGCCCGCGAGCACAAGATTCCCTACCTGGGCATCTGTCTGGGCATGCAGCTCGCCACGATCGAGTTCGCGCGGCACGTCGCCGGTCTCGAAGGCGCCAACAGCACCGAATTCGACCCCGACACACCGCACCCCGTGGTGGCCCTCATCACCGAATGGGCCGACCGCGAAGGCCGAATCGAAAAGCGCGACGCGAATTCGAACCTGGGCGGCACGATGCGGCTCGGCGCGCAGCGTTGCCCGGTCAAGGAAGGCACGCTGGCCTATTCGATTTACGGCAAGGAGGTCAACGAGCGCCACCGTCACCGCTACGAGGTCAACAACGCCTACGTGCCGAAGCTCGAAGCGGCCGGGCTGGTGATCGCCGCGCGCACGCCGACCGAAAACCTGCCGGAAATCATGGAGCTGCCGCAGAGCATGCACCCGTGGTTCATGGGCGTGCAGTTTCACCCGGAATTCACCTCGAACCCGCGCACGGGGCACCCGCTCTTCATCGCCTTCGTAAAGTCGGCGCTGGCGAGACGGCAGGGAAAGAATGCTTGATTTCCAGACGCTCAGATCGGTCGCGCAACGTGTGGTCGCTGCGGCGAGCAGCCCGGCAAGGGTGATCGTCTTTGGTTCTTATGCCCGTGGGGATGCGCGGGATGATTCGGACCTGGATTTGATCGTCGTCGAAAAGGAGGTTGCAGACCATACCCGGGAATATCTGCGCCTGCGCGATGCCATCGGCAATCTGGGTATTGGTGTCGATCTCCTTCTTTATCCTGAAGCCGAATTCGAAAAGCGGAAAGAGTGGTGGACGACGCCAGTCTATTGGGCAATGCGGGAAGGCAAGGTGCTGCATGAATCCGCATGAAGAGCAGGCATGGGCCTTGATCGATGCCGCGGAAAGAGATGGCAAGACTTTCCGCATCTTGGTGCGCGATCCCGAGTCTCCCATCGAAACGACTCTTTTCCATGCACAACAGGCGCTCGAAAAAAGTTTGAAAGCTGCCTTGGTCTCAAAGGGTGTAATTTTCCCTCGCACCCATGACTTGCTGGAATTATTCGATCTGGCTGCGGGAAACGGTTTGCTGGCGCCGGCAACACGCGACATCATGGCACGACTTGGACCTTATGCGGTCGAATTCCGCTATCTCGGGGTGATCGCTCCCGAAGTCTCGCGTGACGAAGCAGCCGCTGCCGTCGAAGCCTGTCTGGACTGGGTAAAGGGATTCCTGAAATGAAACTTTGTGGATTCGAGGTCGGCCTCGACCAACCCTTCTTTCTGATCGCCGGCCCCTGCACTGCGGAGTCGGAGCAGCTTTGTCTCGACGTTGCCGGCCATATGAAGGAAGTCACCGGCAAACTGGGCATTCCCTACCTCTTCAAGGCCTCCTATGACAAGGCCAATCGCAGCTCGGGCAAGTCGCCGCGCGGCCCGGGCATGGAAAAGGGTCTGGAGTGGCTCGCCCGCGTGCGCCGCGAGATCGATGTTCCGGTGCTCACCGACGTCCATACCGAGGCGGAGATCGCGCCGGTGGCGGCGGTCGTCGACGTACTGCAGACGCCGGCCTTCCTGTGCCGCCAGACCGATTTCATCCAGGCAGTCGCCGCTACCGGCAAGCCGGTGAACATCAAGAAAGGCCAGTTCTTGGCGCCCGGCGACATGAAGCAGGTGGTCGCCAAGGCGAAGGAGGCCAATGGCGGGGCGGATACGATCCTGGTCTGCGAGCGCGGCGCGAGCTTCGGTTACAACAACCTCGTCGCCGACATGCGCAGTCTCGCGATCATGCGCGAGACCGGCTGCCCGGTGGTGTTCGACGCGACCCACTCGGTGCAACTGCCGGGCGGACAGGGGACGAGCTCGGGTGGCCAGCGCGAATTCGTGCCGGTATTGGCGCGCGCGGCGGTGGGCGTTGGCATCGCCGGGCTGTTCATGGAAACCCATCCGCGGCCCGAGGAAGCATTGTCCGATGGCCCGAACAGCTGGCCGCTTGCGCAGATGGCGGCCTTGCTCGCCGAGCTCGTCGAGCTCGATGCCGTCGTCAAGCGGTATGGCTTCCGGGACTGGGCATGATCACCCACCTCGTGCTGTTCAAGCTCAAGCCCGGCATCGCGCCCGACGATCCGCGCTTCATCGCGGTGCAGGCGGCGATGGCCGCGTTGCCTGACGAGATCCCGCTGATCCGCTCCTGGCAGCATGGCAGGAACCTGACGCCCGACGGCGATGCCTGGGATTACGGCCTCGTTGCCACCTTCGACAACGAAGCCGATCTTTACGCGTATTTCGAACATCCGGCGCATCTGCCGGTGGTCGCCCAATGGAACGAGATCGCGACCCTCGCCTATGCCGATCTCGCCTCTTGAACATTGACTCTGCAAAGGAAGAAAAATGAGTGCCATCGTTGATGTCGTCGCCCGCGAGATTCTCGATTCGCGCGGCAATCCCACCATCGAAGCCGACGTGCTGCTGGAAAGCGGCGTGATGGGTCGCGCCGCCGTGCCCTCGGGCGCCTCGACCGGCTCGCGCGAAGCCATCGAACTGCGCGACGGCGACAAGAGCCGCTATCTCGGCAAGGGCGTCTTGAAGGCCGTCGAGAACGTCAATACCGAGATTTCCGAAGCGATCATCGGGCTCGATGCCGAGTAGCAGGCCTTCATCGACAAGACCCTGATCGAGCTCGACGACACCGACAACAAGTCGCGCCTCGGCGCCAATGCGATCCTCGCCGTCTCGATGGCAGTCGCCAAGGCGGCGGCCGAGGAAGCCGGCCTGCCGCTCTACCGCTACTTCGGCGGTTCGGGGCCGATGAGCATGCCGGTGCCGATGATGAACGTCATCAACGGCGGCGCGCATGCCAACAACAACCTCGACATCCAGGAATTCATGATCCTGCCGGTAGGCAGCGGGTCGTTCCGTGAGGCGCTGCGCTGCGGCGCCGAGGTGTTCCACAACCTGAAGAAGCTCGTCGACAAGAAGGGCTATCCGACCACGGTCGGCGACGAGGGCGGCTTCGCGCCGAACGTTTCCGGCAACGACGAGGCGATCGAGCTGATCCTGCGCGCCATCGAGGCGGCCGGCTACACGCCGGGGCAGGACGTCGTGCTCGGCCTCGACTGCGCCGCCTCGGAATTCTTCAAGGACGGCAAATACGTGCTGGCTTCGGAGAGGCTGGAACTCGATTCCGCCGGCATGGCCGATTACCTCGCCACGCTGGTCGACAAGTATCCGATCATCAGCATCGAGGATGGCATGGCCGAAGGCGACTGGGACGGCTGGAAGCTGCTCAACGGCAGGCTCGGCGGCCGGATCCAGATCGTCGGCGACGACATCTTCGTCACCAATCCGAAAATCCTCAAGGAAGGCATCGCGCGCGGCATCGCCAATTCGATCCTCATCAAGGTCAACCAGATCGGCACGCTGACCGAGACCTTCGCCACCGTCGAGATGGCCAAGCGCGCCGGCTGGACCAACGTGATCTCGCACCGTTCGGGCGAGACCGAGGATTCGACCATCGCCGACATCGCCGTGGGTCTGAATGCCGGCCAGATCAAGACCGGGTCGCTGTCCCGCTCCGACCGCATCGCCAAGTACAACCAGCTCCTGCGCATCGAGGAAGACCTCGGCGACACGGTCGTCTATCCCGGCCTCGATACTTACTACAACATCCGCAAGTAACGGCTTAGCGTGAAGCGTCGCAGCTTTTCCGCAGGGCCGCCCCAAGGAAAAGCGGCACGCGCCGGCAGGCGCAATCCGCACGAACGCCAATACGGCCTGACCCACGCGCGCAGCGCGCTGCAAGTCTCCCCTCCCACGAGGGAGGGGCTGGGGGAGGGCGGGCTATGAAATGGCCGACCTGGGTGCTGGTCGCTCTGCTGATCCTGCTGCAGTATCCGCTGTGGCTCGGCAAGGGCGGCCTGCTCCGGGTCTGGGACCTCGAGCGGCAGGTCGCCGCCCAGCGCGAGATCAATCAACAGCTCGAGGCGCGCAACGCGGCGCTGGATGCCGAAGTGCGTGACCTGAAGTCGGGCCTCGAAGCGATCGAGGAGCGCGCCCGCTTTGAGCTGGGCCTCGTCAAGGAAGGCGAGGTGTTCGTGCAGACGCCGCAGAAGAAGCCCTGAGAAAACGCTGAATAAATGGCTGCGCGGGCGCATCGCCGCGTTGCGCGGTACCCGGATGCTCGCCAGACTCCAAGTTATGTCTCGGTTCCTGCGCTCCGGGCGCCTAGCAACGCATCCCGCTCGCTGCTTTCTTCAGCGTTTCCCTGACGGGTGCCGTCCCGCCAGCGCCGATTTTCAGCTTGAAATCTCCTCCAGGAAGCGCCGGTAGTTGTCGGCATTGACGACATAGTGCTCGGCCGAATGCGCGATGCGCGCGAGGTGCTTTTCGGTCAGTTCATGCACGACGCGGCCGGGCGAGCCGACGACCAGCGAGTTGTCGGGGATCGTCTTGCCCTCGGGGATCAAGGCGCCGGCGCCGATCAGGCAGTTCCTGCCGATCGTCACGCTGTTCAACACGATCGCGCCCATGCCGACGAGCGTGCCGTCGCCGATCGTGCAGCCATGCAGCATCACCCTGTGGCCGACCGTGACATTGCGGCCGATGGTGAGCGGAATGCCCTCGTCGGTATGCAGGATCGAGCCGTCCTGGATGTTGCTGTTTTCGCCGACGATGATCGGGTCGTTGTCGCCGCGCAGCACGCAGGCCCACCAGATGCTGCTGTGGGCGGCGAGCCGCACGTCGCCGATGATCGTCGCATTCGGCGCGATCCATGCCGAGGCGTCGATGTGCGGCGTCTTCGCGCCGATGCGGTAGATCGGCATCAGAGGGTTTCTCCCAGCGTGATGTCGACCATCAGGTCGTCAGAGAGCTTTTCCAGGTCGCGCTTGAGCGCACGGACATCGAAATCCGGTGCGGCGGTGAGTTCCGCCTCGGCATGGAACAGCACTTCGGCCGACATCGGCGCGCTGGTGGTGAAGGTCGCCAGTTCCTCGACGTTGACCGCGTGACGCGCCAGCACCTGTGCGACTTCCTTGACGATGCCGATGCGGTCGTGGCCGACGAGAGTGAGCGTGAGGTGCCGTCCCGCCACGACCGACTTTTGCTCGCTCGCGGTTTCAACGCTCACTTTGAGGCCCTTGAGTTGCGCCAAAGCGGCGTTGAGCGCCTCGACCCGTTCGGTCGGAACCGAGACATGGACGATGCCGGCGAACTTGCCGGCGAGCTGCGCCATCGAGGCCTCGCACCAGTTGCCGCCGTGCGCGGCGATGGTCGCGGCGAGTTCCTCGACGAGGCCGGGGCGGTCGTCGCCGATCGCAGTGAGGACGAGGTTCTGATCAGACATGGGGGGTGTCCTCCATCGGCACGCAGGCGCAGAACAGGTTGCGGTCGCCATAGACGTCGTCGATGCGATTCACCGACGGCCAGAACTTGTGGGCGGCGACCCAGGGCAGCGGGAACACCGCGGTCTCGCGCGAGTAGGGGTGGTTCCACTCGCCGACGACGTCGGCCTGCGTGTGCGGCGCGTTTTTCAGCGGGTTGTCCTCGCGCGGCCAAACGCCCTCTTCGATCTTGCGGATCTCATTGCGGATCGCAATCATCGCCTCGCAGAAGCGGTCGAGCTCGGCTTTGTTTTCGGATTCGGTCGGCTCGACCATCAGCGTGCCGGCGACCGGGAAGCTCACCGTCGGCGCGTGGAAGCCATAGTCCATCAGCCGCTTGGCGATGTCGATCTCGGCAATGCCTGTCGCCGCCTTGATCGCGCGGATGTCGAGGATGCATTCGTGGGCGACGCGGCCGTGCTTGCCGGTGTAGAGCACCGGATAGTGATCCTTGAGCCGCGCGGCGACATAGTTGGCGTTGAGGATCGCCACCTCGGTGGCCTGCCTGAGCCCCGTGCCGCCCATCATCGCGATGTACATCCAGGAGATCGGCAGGATCGAGGCCGAGCCGAAGGGCGCTGCGCTGACAGCACCCTGACTGCCGACGCGGTCGGCAGCGAAGACATGGCCCGGTGCATAGGGAGCGAGATGCGCCTTGAGGCCGATCGGCCCCATGCCGGGGCCGCCGCCGCCGTGCGGGATCGCGAAGGTCTTGTGCAGGTTGATGTGCGAGACGTCGGCGCCGATGTGGCCGGGCGAGGTGAGCCCGACCTGGGCGTTGAGGTTCGCGCCGTCCATATACACCTGGCCGCCGTGGGCGTGGATGACCTCGCAGATTTCCTTGACCGCTTCCTCGAACACGCCGTGCGTCGAGGGGTAGGTGATCATCAGGCAGCAAAGCCGCTCGGCATGTTGCGCCGCCTTGGCCTTGAGATCGGCGAGATCGACGTTGCCCTGCTCGTCGCAGTCGACGACGACGACCGCGAGGCCGCACATCTGCGCCGTCGCCGGATTGGTGCCATGCGCGGATTTCGGGATCAGGCAGACGTCGCGGTGGCCTTCGCCCTGGGCGGCCTGATAGCGACGGATCGAGACGAGACCCGCATATTCGCCCTGCGCGCCGGAATTCGGCTGCACGCACAAGGCATCGAAACCGGTGATCGTGACGAGCCATTGCGCGAGTTCATCGATCATCTGCGCATAGCCCTGGGCCTGCTCGGCGGGCGCGAAGGGGTGCAGTTGCGCGAAGGCGGGCCAGGAGACCGGCATCATCTCGGCGGCGGCGTTCAACTTCATCGTGCAGGAACCCAGCGGGATCATCGCATGGTCGAGCGCGAGATCCTTGTTCTGCAGCGACTTGAGATAGCGCAGCATCGCATGCTCGGTGTGGTGGGTGTTGAACACCGGATGCGTGAGGAAGGGGGAGCTGCGGCGCAGGATCTCCGGAATCGCATCGGGCACCTCGGCGGAAAAATCGACCGTGACGCCCAGGAGCTGCGCCAGCGCGGCGACGTCCTCGCGCGTGGTGGTCTCGTCACAGCTGATGCCGATGGTTTCATCGTCGATATGGCGGACGTTGAAGGGCGAAGCCTTCAAGCGTGCCGTCTTGTCAGCGCCGACTTTGACGACGATCGTGTCGAAGAAGCTGCCGGTCACCCCCAAGGACTTTGCCAGCAGGCAGGTGAAGCGATGGATGCGCCGGGCGATGCGTTTCAGTCCCTCGGGCCCGTGCCAGACGGCATACATGCCGGCCATGTTGGCGAGCAGCACCTGCGAGGTGCAGATGTTCGAATTGGCCTTCTCGCGGCGGATGTGCTGCTCGCGCGTCTGCAGCGCCATCCTGAGCGCGGTCTTGCCGCGCGCGTCCTTCGAGACGCCGATGATGCGTCCCGGCACCTGGCGCTTGTGCTCGTCCTGGCAGGCGAAGAAAGCGGCATGCGGGCCGCCGTAGCCCATCGGCACGCCGAAGCGCTGCGAGGAGCCAAGCGCGATGTCGGCGCCCATCTCGCCGGGCGATTTGGTGAGCACCAGCGCCATCAGATCACAGGCCACCGCACTGATCGCGCCCTTGGCCTTCAACACGGCGATGACGGCGGTGAAGTCCTTCAACTCGCCATTGGCATTGGGCGTCTGCAACAGCGCGCCGAAGACGTCGTGCTCGGCGGCGCTTTCCGCCGGGCCGAAGATCAGCTCGAAGCCATAGAACGCCGCGCGCGTCTTGACGACGTCGATCGTCTGCGGGAAGGCGTCCCGATCGACGAAGAAAGCACTGGATTTCGCCTTGCTCGCGCGGCGCGCCATTGCCATCGCCTCGGCGGCGGCGGTTGCCTCGTCGAGCAGCGAGGCGTTGGCGATCGGCAGGCCCGTGAGGTCGATCACCATCTGCTGGTAGTTGAGCAGCGCTTCGAGGCGGCCTTGCGCGATCTCGGCCTGATACGGCGTGTAGGCGGTGTACCAGCCGGGATTCTCGAACAGGTTGCGCTGGATCACCGGCGGTGTGTGGGTGCCGTAGTAGCCCAGCCCGATGAAGGACTTGCGCATCTGATTCCGATCCGCGCGCGCCTTGAGCTTCGCCAGCGCCGCAGGCTCGTTCATCGGCGCATCGAGCGGCAGGTCAAAGGGCAGGCGGATGCCGGCCGGCACGGTCTGGTCGATCAGTTCGGCGCGATCCCTGACGCCGATCGCGGCGCACATCGCCGCCTGTTCGGCCGCATTCGGCCCGATGTGGCGCGCGACGAACTCGTCGCGCCCTTCGAGTTCGTCGAGCGTCATGTTCAGGACTCCGCTTCGACTTTCGCGTAGGCGGCCGCGTCGAGCAGGCCGTCGAGATCGGCCGGGTTGGCGGGCTTGAGTTTGAACAGCCAGGTGGCGTAGCAGTCCTGATTGACGCGCTCGGGCGCGGCGCTGGCCTCTTCGTTCTTCGCCACGACCTCGCCCGCGACCGGCGCATAGATGTCGGAGGCGGCCTTGACGGATTCGACGACCGCGCATTCCTCGCCGGCCTTGACGCTGCGGCCGGGCTCGGGCAGTTCGAGGAAGACGATGTCGCCGAGCGCCTGCTGGGCATGGTCGGTGATGCCGACGCTGACCGTGCCGTCGGCCTCGGGCTTGATCCATTCGTGGGTTTTCGTGTACTTGAGATCGGCGGGGATGGACATGGAGGTCTCCGAAGTTAGATGAGAGGTTTGCCGTTGCGGGCGAAGGGCGGCTTGACGACTTTCGCCCTGAGCAATTTGTCGCGGATCGCCACCTGCACTTCGTCGCCGGGCTGAACGCCGGCGGGCAGGCGCGCGAAGGCGATCGACTGGTTCAGCGTCGGCGCGAACGAACCGCTGGTGGTCTCGCCCTCGCCCAGCGGGGTGACGACTTTCTGATGGGCGCGCAGGATGCCGCGGTCGATGAGCACGAGACCGAGCAGCTGGCGCAGATGGCCTTGCTGCTGCCGTGCCACCAGCGCCGACTTGCCGATGAAGTCGCGGTTCGTGTCCTTGAAATCGACGGTCCAGGCCAGACCCGATTCGAGCGGGTTCTGGGTTTCGTCCATGTCCTGGCCGTAGAGATTCATGCCGGCCTCCAGCCGCAGCGTGTCGCGTGCGCCCAAGCCCGCGGGCTTGACGCCGGCATCGAGCAGCTTCTGCCAGACGCCGATGGCTTGTGTCGCCGGCACGCTGATCTCGAAGCCGTCTTCGCCGGTGTAGCCGGTGCGGGCGATCAGCCAGTCGTTCCACTCGGTCGCCTGAAACACGCCGAGCGGCTCGCTGACGGCGCGGCTGTCCGGAAAGGCCAGCCAGAACTTTTCACGCGCCCGCGGGCCCTGGATCGCGATCATCGCCAGATCGCGGCGCGGCGTGAGGCCGACGTTGGCATTCGCCGCCTGCGCCTGCATCCAGGCGACATCTTTCGTCGCCGTGCCGGCATTGACGACGATGCGGTAACGCGTCGGGCTGAAGAAATAGACGATCAGGTCGTCGATGACACCGCCATCCTCCTTCAGCATGCAGGAATAGAGTGCCTTGCCCGGCTGGGTGAGCTTGGCGACGTCGTTGGCGAGCAGGCGGCGCAGATAGCCTTGCGCATCGCAGCCGGCGAGGTCGATCGCCAGCATGTGCGAGACGTCGAACATGCCGGCGTCGCGGCGCACCTGGTGATGCTCTTCGAGCTGCGAGCCGTAGTGGATGGGCATTTCCCAGCCGGCGAAATCGACGATCTTCGCGCCGGCGGCGAGGTGGGCGTCATACAGCGGCGTGCGTTGCGGCATGATGTGGCGGGCTCCCGGATTATCCGCGTCTGGTGGTGATCCACGCGCCCCATGCGCGCTGGATACCCCCTCTGTCCGGTACCTGAGAGATTCACGGAACGCGGGTTTCCGTTTGCTCCTTCGGTGCGCCGGACGACGTGATCCGGCGGCTCTTCAGAGATCATGCGCGACATCGGTCCTTTTGCCTGAGAGTTTCCGGGGCGGTTGCTCCTTCGGCGCCGCCTCCGACCGGGGTCGGGGCGAACTCTCCCGATGTCGCGTCGGCCTGCGCCGACCCAAATTGAGCGGGCAAAATACCATTTCCCGGAAAATACCGTCAAGGCATCCGCGACGTCAGCCAAAAAGGCGAGGCAGGATCTCCGGGCCGTAGCAATAGCGCTGCCGGCAAATCTCGTCCTCGATGGTGACGCTGCCTTCGGCGGCGAGGGTGGCTTCGAGCTCCTTCCGTCCCAGGCTTTTGAGCATCGCGAGCACTTTGTCCTCGTCGCGGGGGCAGTGGTAATGGACCGGCCGCGGATCGAAGAGACGGATGTTCTCTTCTGGAAATACGTGCATCAGCAGGCTCGCCACCGGGCCGGCGAGTTCGGCTGCGGCGAGCGTCGAGGCGAGATGGAGGAGGCGGTTCCAACCGTCCGGGTCGCGGCGGTCGGCCTCCGGCAGTTTCTGCAAGAACAGTCCGGTGGCGACATTTTCGTCGGCGCCAAGCATCAGCCACGTCGGCTGCTGCTCCGACTGGGCGAGATAATGCGCGAAGACTTCGCCGAGGCTGGCGCCGGCGAGCGGCACGATGCTCTGGTAGGGAGTTCCCGTTCCGGTGTCGAGCGTCAGGACCAGTTGGCCATCGCCAAGCAATTCGTTGAAAGTCGGCGCTGGCGGGACGGCACTTTCCTTCAGGCGCGCCGTGCCGCGCAGGCGCAGCCGTTCGTCGCAATCGACGAACAGCAGTGGGACGAGACCGTGACCTTGCAGCTGGAAGCGGATGCGGCCGGGCGTTTTGAGGTTGCCGGCGATCAGCGCGGTGACCGCTGCGAGCTCCCCCAGCAGCGCATTCACCGCCTTCGGCAGATCGCGGTCGGCCTGCAGCTCGTGCCAGACATTGCCCAAGGCGACATGCGCGCCGCGGATGTCGAGGTCCGCGAAGAGGAAGCGGCGAACGGCATCCATTACCTGATGAAGCTCTCGAACATGGTCGGATCGAAACCGACCAGCAGATGTCCGCTCTCCGTTTCGACGACGGGACGGCGGATCACGCTCGGATGCTCCATCATGATCGCGACGGCCTGGCTTTGCGTGCCGATCGCCTGCTGTTCGGGTGTGAGCTTGCGCCAGGTGGGACCCTTGGTATTGAGCAGGGTCTTCCAGCCCAATGCCTTGCACCAGGCGACGAGCCGCTCGCGCGGCACGCCGGCCTTCTTGTAATCGTGGAACTCGTAGGGAACACCGCGCTCTTCGAGCCACTTGAAGGCTTTTTTCATCGAGTCGCAATTCTTGATGCCGTAGAGCCTGACCATGTTGCCTCCGTCGTCAATGCGTGTCAGAGGTGCAGTTTACCGCCGGCGCAACGTCGGGCCTGTTCGAGGCGGTTGAGGGTCGGCAGGAGGTTCAGATCGGTTTGCACTTTCAGCTCGCGCGCCAGGGCCTTGAGTTCGCCCAGGGAGTGATCGACCGGTGCGCCGGTCGCGGCAAAGGCGATCACATTGCCGCTGGCGCAGGAGGGAAAGGCCAGCGCTCGGCCGTCGAAGGCTGCTTCGAGGCGTTCCAGCGACGGGCGCACGCCGCGGCGCTTGGTGAGCAGATTCGTCACCAGCAGCCCGTTTGCCGACATGCAGGCCTTGCAGTTCAGATAAAAAGGCAAGGTGTCGAGCATGCCGGTGCGCGCGTTCTCGTCGAAGCCGTCGACCATGATCAGGTCGAACTGCTGGCGGGCCCTGGCGACGAAGTCGGCGCCATCGTCGAGCTGGATGGCCAGGCGCTCGTCTTCGGGCGGCAGCTTGAAAAAGAGGCGCGCGGCAGTGACGACTTCCGGGTCGATCTCGACGACGGTCAGCCGCGCCTGAGGTCGATGGCGATAGAGGAACTTGGTCAGCGAGCCGGCGCCCAGGCCGATCAGCAGCGCCGTGCGTGGCCAGTCCGGATCGGGACGCAGCAGCAGCGCGGCCATCATCTCGCGGGTGTAGTCGAGCTCCAGCGCCCAAGGGCGGGCGATGCGCATCGCGCCTTGGATCCAGTGTGAGCCGAAGTGCAGATAGCGCACACCGGCGGATTCGCTGATCTGGATGTCCATGCGGGGCCGTTATTTATGCCGATACGGCATTCTACTTTCCCTCCCCCACTTTTCCTGACGATGATATTGGGATAAGATGGCTCCGGTTTCCATGACGCTACGAAATGCATATGACCGAAATCCAAGAGTTGTTGCACCAGATGCTCGAACGGGGAGCCTCCGACCTGTTCATCTCCGCGGAGATTCCGCCTCACCTCAAGGTGCAGGGGCGGACCCGTCCGGCGCAGCGGGGAAGCGAGCCATGGCCGGCGTTGGCGCCCGGGGAGTCGCGCCGCTTCGCCTATGCCTTGATGAACGACGCGCAACGCGCCGAGTTCGAAAAGAACAAGGAATGCAATTTTGCGCTGGCCACACGTGAGGGTGGACGTTACCGCGTGAATGTCTATTACCAGCGCGGCGAGGTGTCGATGGTGATCCGTCTGATCAAGACGAACGTCCCGTCATTCGAAGTGCTGGGTGTGCCGTCGCAGGTGGGGCAGCTCGCCTTGCTGCGCCGCGGGCTGGTGCTGATCGTCGGCGCCGCGGGCATGGGCAAGAGCACGACGCTGGCAGCGCTGGTCGCGCATCGGGCACGGTCGCTCGATGGGCATATCCTCTCGGTCGAAGACCCGATCGAGTACATCTATCCGCATGGCAAATCGGTCGTCGAGCAGCGCGAAGTGGGCATCGACACGCTGAGCTTCGCCGACGCGCTCAAGAACATGATGCGCCAGGCGCCTGACGTGATCGTCATCGGCGAGATCCGCGACCGCGAGACGGCGAAGAATGCCATCATGTATGCGGAAGCCGGCGCGCTGTGTCTATCGACGCTGCACTCGAACAACGCCAACCAGGCAATCGAGCGCATCGTCAATTTCTTTCCCGAGGAACTGCACCGTCAGGTGCTCCTGGATCTGTCGCTCAACCTCAAGGGCGTCGTCTCGCAACGGCTGCTGACGGGGTTGCATGGCGGCCAAGTGTTGGCGACCGAGGTGCTGCTGCAGTCGGCCTACTCGTCAGCTCTGATCCAGAAAGGCGAGATCGATCAGCTCAAGGATGCCATCCGCAAGGGAAGCGCCAGCGGCATGCAGTTGCTCGACGACTGCCTGCTGGAGCTGTGCCGGGCCAAGCGCATCGCGCCGGAAGAGGCGCTTAATCACGCCGATTCAAAAACCGATCTCGCGCTCAAATTGCGGCTGGCTGTCACGCCTGAAAGGCTGTAGCCCACTGGTTCAGGAATATGACTACATCGTGGCGATCCGGATCGGGATGCGTCGCGCCCCGAAGGCTTGCGTGAAATGGCCGAACCGCCCGGCGATGGAAGTGCCGCAATGCTTGCAATGGCCCGTGTCATCGAGTGAATAGCTGAGGATCTCGTACCAGTCGCGCTCGATGACCGCCTTGCCGCATCCCGGACAATAAGTGCTGTCGCCCGCGCGGTCGTGCACGTTGCCCGTATAGACGTAGCGCAGGCCGGCATCGAGCGCGATGCGGCGGGCACGCTGCAGGGTCGAGGGGGGCGTCGGCGGCTTGTCGAGCAGCTTGAAATCGGGATGGAAGGCCGAGAAATGCAAGGGCACGTCAGGCCCCAATTCCTTGAAGCACCAGTCGGCGAGCTGGCGGATTTCGCCGTCGCTGTCGTTCTCGCCCGGGATCAGCAGCGTGGTCAGCTCGATCCAGCAGTTGGTTTCGTGATGCACCATCGCGATCAGGTCGAGCACCGGCTGCAGGTGGCCGCCGCACAGCTTGAAATAGAACTCGTCCGTGAAGGCCTTGAGGTCGATGTTGGCGGCATCCATCTTGGCATAGAACTCGCGTGCCGGGCCGAGGTGCATGAAGCCCGCGGTGACGGCGACGGTCTTGATGCCGAGCGCATGGCAGGCGTCGGCGGTGTCCATCGCATATTCGGCGAAGATCACCGGATCGTTGTAGGTGAAGGCGACGCTCTGGGCGCCATGGCGCTTGGCCGCCTGGGCGATCGCCTGAGGGCTGGCCTGGTCCATCAGCGTGTCCATTTCGCGCGATTTGGAGATGTCCCAGTTCTGGCAGAACTTACAGGCGAGGTTGCAACCGGCCGTGCCGAAGGACAGCACGCTGGAACCCGGATAAAAATGGTTGAGCGGCTTTTTCTCGATCGGGTCGATGCAAAAGCCGCTGCTGCGGCCATAGGTGGTCAGGATCATCTGGCCGCCCTGATTCGCGCGCACGAAACAGGCGGCGCGCTGGCCGTCGTGCAGCTTGCAGTCGCGCGGGCAGAGATCGCACTGGATGCGCCCGTCGGGCAGGGCATGCCACCAGCGCGCAGGCGCGCCACTCAGGACTTCTCGGCTTCCTTCCATTTTTGCACCTCGTAGCGGTAGAGCCGGACATCGGGCGACCAGAAGTTCGCGGGAAAACCGGCCTTCTGTTTCAAATGGGCAAAAAATTGCCGCGGCTCGGGCAGGCTTTCCCAGACTTGCGGCAGAAAGGTCCCGCGCCGCCCGTGGTATTCGAAGATCATGCCGTCGATGCCGGGGCGCATCTGGCGGATGGCGTCCGCCTCGTCGGAGAAGGTAAGCGGCACCGGCGGCGTCAGCAGCGAGACCTCAATGCGCGTGTGCGCGAATTCGTTTTTCGACAGGGGCGGAAAGCGTGGGTCGCCGAACGCGGCGGCCCGGGCATTGTCCCTGACGTCTTCGTCGAGCGTCCGCCAGGCTTCCAGCGAGCCGATACAGCCGCGTAACTGACCTTGCTGCGTCAGGGTGACGAAGGTGGCACCCGGTCGGTGCAAGTCGGGGTGGTCGGGCTCGGGCTGCAGTGCAATGCCGAATTCGGCGGCGATCGCATTGCGGGCGCGGATCAGCAGTGCCCGGCCGAGGGCGGGATCAGGCATGTTCCGGCTCCGTGAAGGCGAAGCTTGCATAGCCGACGACCTGCGATTTGTCTCCAGCGGTGTCGCCGGAATTGCGCAGGTCGAGCAGGTGCGGCACGAGGCCGCGCCGCCGCGCCACTTCGATGAGGCCGTTGATCGGCGTCGCGCCACAAGCCTGCTCGTGGTCGTGCAGCAGGTGCAGATGCAGGATTTCGTTGACGGTGTGTCCATCGAGCCGCTGCGCTGCGGCGTAGGGGTGATAGTGCGACAGGTCGGAGCTGATGACGATCAGGGTTTCCGGCCCGTCCCAGAGCAGTTCGAGCACCTCGGCGACTTCCACGCCCGTGGCATAGCCGACGGCGAAGGGTACGAGCGTGAAATCTTCCAGCGTGGCCTGCAGGAAGGGTAGATGCACCTCGAGCGAATGTTCTTGCGCATGGGCGCCGTTGTGAGCGATCACCTGTGGCAGTTCGAGCGCGGCGGCAATCGCCGACTGGTCGAGCGGGATGCTGCCGAGCGGGGTGCTGAACGACTGGGCATGCGGCACCGCGAGGCCGCGCACGGCGACGCGATGGCACGGCCCCAG
This sequence comes from Rhodocyclaceae bacterium, assembly GCA_013388985.1. GTDB lineage: Bacteria > Pseudomonadota > Gammaproteobacteria > Burkholderiales > Rhodocyclaceae > Sulfuricystis. The sequence goes on along the minus strand of JACAEF010000020.1, from coordinate 2,243 downwards.
CAGGACCACCCGCCGGATCACCTGCGCATAGGGAACGAGACACGCATAGGCACTCGCCGCGACCGGGCCGGAGTAAATGTAGCCGGCGTGCGGCGCAATCAGCGCCTTCGGCTGTCCGAAAGTCGGCGCTGGCGAGGCGGCACGTGCTTGGGCGAGCAATGCCTCGACTTCTCCTGCCAGCGTGCGCGGCTCAGCGGGATAGAACATGCCGGCAACGGCTGGGGGACGGCTGATCTGCATTTCCATCGGCGCTCTCCTCATTCGCTTTCTAGCCACTATCCCCATCCTAGACCGAATGTGCATTCGCGCAAGCCGTAAAATCGCCGCATGAAAAATCATGCGCTGATTCCCGCAGCCGGCGGCGGAACGAGGATGGGCGGCAGCACGCCGAAGCAGTATCTGCCGCTCGCCGGCCGTCCCCTGATCTGGCATACGCTGAAGACGCTGACCGGCATCGCGGCGATCGAACACGTCCATGGCGTGCTCGCGCCGGACGATCTGATATGGGACACGCACGACTGGTCGGCGTTCGCGGGCCGGCTGACCGTGCTGCGCTGTGGCGGGGCGACACGCGCGGAGAGCGTGATCCAGGGGCTGCATGCGATGCGGAGCGCCGTCGCGGACGACGACTGGGTGCTCGTGCATGATGCGGCCCGCTGCTGCCTGACGATTGATCATGTCGCAAAGCTGCTCGACGAAGTCGGTGACGATCCGGTCGGAGGGCTGCTGGCCGTGCCGGTGGCCGATACGCTGAAGCGCGCACAGACGGATGGGCGGGTAGCCGAAACGGTGGCGCGCGAAGGTCTCTGGCAGGCGCAGACGCCCCAGATGTTCCGATACCGGATGCTGCTCGACGCCCTGCAGCGCATGCCCGACGTGACCGACGAGGCCAGCGCGATCGAGGCTCTGGGCTTGCATCCCAAGCTCGTTGCTGCCGATGTGACCAATCTCAAGGTGACCTGGCCGATTGATCTGCAACTGGCCGGGTGGATTCTGGCCAATCGGAGGAAATGATGGAATTCAGGGTAGGGCAGGGGTTCGACGTGCATGCGCTGGTGCCGGACCGCAAGCTGATTCTTGGCGGCGTGTCGATTCCATATCACCTGGGACTGCTCGGCCATTCCGATGCCGATGCGCTACTGCACGCGATCACCGACGCCTTGCTCGGCGCAGCCGGGCTGGGCGACATCGGTCAGCTGTTTCCGGACAATGACGAACGCTGGAAGGACGCCGACAGCCGGGCTCTGCTGCGTGCAGCACTGGCAGCCGTACAAGCCGCTGGCTGGCGGGTGAACAACGTCGATGGCACGGTGATCGCCCAGGCGCCGCGCATCGCGCCGCATGTCGCGGCGATGCGTGAGAACATCGCCCGCGACCTCGGCATTGCCATCGACCGTGTCAGCGTCAAGGGCAAGACGACCGAGCGGCTGGGATTTACCGGCCGTGGCGAAGGCATCGCCGCCGAAGCGGTGGCATCGTTGGTTCGTGACTGAGCTGGCACCGTCTCGGGCGCGGCGGGTTTTCTTTGCGCTCTGGCCGCCACCCGAAGCATTGGAAACGCTCGATGATTTGGCAGGCGGGATCGCCAGACTCTGCAATGGCCGGCGCACGCCGCGTGAGAGCCTGCACATGACGCTCGCTTTCATCGGCGCGGTCTCCCGCGAACAGCTCGACCGGCTCCATGCCATCGCAGACCGGGTTCGCAGCGAAGCTTTCGAGATGCACATCGATCGGCTGGGCTACTGGCCACACAACCGGATCGTCTGGGCCGGATGTACCGAAGTGCCGTTTTACCAGCGCCGACTTTACGACTCCCTGGTTGAAAGCCTGCTCGTCGAAGGGTTCCAGATCGACAGACGGCCCTTCGTGCCTCACGTCACCTTGGTGCGTAAAGCCCATCGTGGCGAGTTGCCGGAGCTGAAACGGCCGATTCCTTGGGCGGTTACGGAGTTCGCGTTGGTCGAGTCGCTACCGCAACCAGCTGAAAGACAATATGTTTCATTGTGCCGCTGGTCATTGCCCCCTCTCGGTCGATAAAAAAATCTGCAAAGAGTGTTGACGCTGTTTTTCTTCTGGCTATAATGGCGGTCTTTCCTCGATGCACATTGAGATTCATCGAGACGATCTTTAACAACCGAACAGCCGATAGGTGTAGGTGCTTGCTGAGTTTGAGGCGAGCGCGGGCGGTGGGGGCGAGAATCGAAGCTTTCGCTGTGGGGGGAATCCCCGATCTTGGATCACGT
>JACAEF010000044.1 GCA_013388985.1 Rhodocyclaceae bacterium | reverse complement strand
GCATGGCAGCGCGAGCGGTCCGACCCTCTCCATTGCCGCCGCGCTCCTGCAGCCGATCTTCGAAGGCGGGCGGCGCCGAGCGCTGGTCGACGTGGCGAGCTCGCACGAGCGCGAGCTCGTCGAGGTCTATCGCGCCGCGATTCTCGCCGCACTCGCCGACGTGGAAGGCGCTCTGGCGGCGACGACGCGCACGGCGGTCCAGGAGGAGTTCCAGGCGCAGGCGCGCGACGAGGCGCGGCGTGCGCTGTCCCTGGCCGAGATCCGCTACCGCGAAGGCGCCGACGATCTCCTCGTCGTGCTCGATGCGCAGCGCACCCTGTTCCTGGCGCAGGATCAGCTCGCGCTGACTCGGCTCGCGCGCCTCCAGGCGTCGGTCGGGTTGTACCGCGCGCTCGGCGGCGGCTGGACGCTCCCGGTCGCCGCGGCCGACGCGAAGCCGGCCGACGCGCCCGCGCGCCCCTAGCGTCCGGCGCTGACGGCGGAACCCGGCAGGCCGGATAGAATCCCGGTTTTCCCGCGTTCTCCCGCAGCCCCTCCGCAAAAATCCCGATGGCCCAGTACGTCTACAGCATGCGGCGCGTCAGCAAGACGGTGCCGCCCCAGCGCCAGATCCTCAAGGACATCTCGCTCAGCTTCTTTCCCGGCGCCAAGATCGGCGTGCTCGGCCTGAACGGCTCGGGCAAGTCGACGGTGCTCCGGATCATGGCCGGCGAGGACAAGAACTTCGACGGCGAGGCGATCCCGATGCCGAACATGCGCGTCGGATTCCTGCCCCAGGAGCCGCAGCTCGACGCGGCGAAGACCGTGCGCGAATGCGTCGAGGAAGGCCTCGGCGACATCCTCGCCGCGAAGCGGCGCCTCGACGAGGTGTATGCCGCGTATGCCGAGCCCGATGCGGACTTCGACTCACTCGCCGAGGAGCAGGCGAAGCTCGAGGCGGTGATCGCGTCCGCCGGCGCCGACAGCGAGCACCAGCTCGAGATCGCGGCCGACGCGCTGCGCCTGCCGCCGTGGGACGCGAAGGTGGAGCGCCTTTCCGGCGGCGAGAAGCGGCGCGTGGCGCTGTGCCGGCTGCTGCTCTCGAAGCCCGACATGCTGCTGCTCGACGAGCCGACCAACCATCTCGACGCCGAGAGCGTCGAGTGGCTCGAGCTGTACCTGCAGAAATTCCCCGGCACAGTGATCGCCGTGACCCACGACCGCTACTTCCTCGACAACGCCGCCGAGTGGATCCTGGAGCTCGACCGCGGCCACGGCATTCCCTGGAAGGGCAACTATTCCTCCTGGCTGGAGCAGAAGGAAGCGCGGCTGGAGCAAGAACAGAAACAGATCGACGCGCACATGAAGGCGATGAAGGTCGAGCTCGAATGGGTGCGCTCGAACCCGAAGGCACGCCAGGCCAAATCGAAGGCGCGGCTGGCGCGTTACGAGGAGATGGCGAGCTTCGAATACCAGAAGCGCAACGAGACGCAGGAGATCTTCATCCCGCCCGGCGAGCGGCTCGGCAACGAGGTGATCGAATTCAAGAATGTCAGCAAGGCCTATGGCGACCGGCTCTTGATCGACAACCTCTCCTTCCGCGTGCCGCCCGGCGCGATCGTCGGCATCATCGGCCCGAACGGCGCGGGCAAGTCGACGCTGTTCCGCATGATCCAGGGCCGCGAAAAACCCGATGCCGGCGAGATCGTCATCGGCCCGACGGTGAAGATTTCCTCCGTCGATCAGTCGCGCGAAGGACTGGAAAACGACAAGACCGTCTGGGAGGCCGTCTCGGGCGGGCAGGATGTCCTCACCGTCGGCAAGTTCGAGATGCCCAGCCGCGCTTACCTGGGCCGCTTCAACTTCAAGGGCGCCGACCAGCAGAAGATCGTCGGCAACCTTTCGGGCGGCGAACGCGGCCGGCTGCATCTGGCCAAGACCCTGATCCAGGGCGGCAATGTACTGCTGCTCGACGAGCCCTCGAACGACCTCGACGTCGAGACCCTGCGCGCGCTCGAAGACGCGCTGCTCGAATTCGCCGGCTGCGTGCTGGTGATCTCGCACGACCGCTGGTTCCTCGACCGCATCGCCACGCACATCCTCGCCTGCGAAGGCAATTCGCAGTGGTTCTTCTTCGAAGGCAACTTCCACGAATACGAAGAAGACAAGAAGAAGCGCCTCGGCGAAGAAGCCGCCGGCCCCCACCGGCTGCGTTACAAGCCGATCACGCGGGGGTAGTGTCGATCTTTCTTACACTAAAGATAGATACACACAAATTTTTTAAGGAAATTCAAGGCCTAATTTTTTAGGCCTATTTTTTGCACTGTGCCGATCGGTTTGAAAAACAAAAAAAGGGAGCCATCATGCGCAAGACTCAACTTCTCTTGGCGGCCACCTTGCTCGCCAGCTCTTTGCAAGCCTCGGCCATCACCGTCTCCACCACGCCGTTCGATCTCAATGCCTCGCTCTTCCCCATGACCACGCAGGGCCAGAACGGCATTAATCTGCAGTGGCGTGCCGGCGGAACAGGGATCACGGATGGATCGGCCACATATACTGATCTCACGAGGATCGATGACTACACTTGGGGTTCGCCGGGTATGCCGTGGAATCTCCCAGCAATCGCCTTGTGGCAAAACAACGCAATTTTCGCCCATCCCACCTCAACCAGAAATGTGGGTTTGGAAGCCGATCCAGTGATTCGCATTCTGTTAGGTGGCAGTGGTGGAAATCTCAAGATTACCGGTTCGACAGGCATGAGCGGTAGTCAAGATTACGACTATTACATTTACAAAGGTGCCAATGGCTTTGCATCGCCCCTGTGGTCGGGTGGTGCGGATTCGAGTTTTGATTTGACGTTTGCCTTTAGCGACGGGGACGAGCTGTTTCTGGCAACGAACGCACGCTCGGGTGACACTGATGACTGGGCGACTTGGCTGAACGTCAAACTCACCGGCGTCAGTCTCAACAACAATGGCGGCGGCACCACCGTACCCGAACCCGGCAGCCTGGCACTGCTGGGCGGTGCATTGGCACTCCTCGCCGGGATGCGTCGCCGGAGCAGTTAAGTCGCTGTTTGAATCGCCGTAAAAGTCGGCGCGGGCAGGACGGCACCGCCGTCCTGCTGCATTTCACACCCTGCGCAATTTCTCGCCCGCCGCCGCGAGCGTCGCCTCGTTTTTGGCAAAGCAGAAGCGGATCAGCCGGTCCTGCCGGCCATCGGGCATGAAGGCGGATACCGGAATCACGGCGACGCCTTTTTCGATGGTGAGCCAGCGCGCGAATTCGGTGTCGGGCAGGTCGCTGATCCGGTCGTAGCGGGCGAGCTGGAAATAGGTGCCGTCGCAGGGCAGGAGCTCGAAGCGAGAGCCTTCGAGCTGCCGGCGGAAGAAATCGCGCTTGGCGCGGTAGAAATCGGCGAGCCCGTCGGCGAAGCCCGGATCGGCGCGCATGAAGTCGGCCAGCCCGAGCTGTGACGGGTGATGCACGGTGAACACGTTGAACTGATGCACCTTGCGGAATTCGGCCATCAGCGCGGCGGGCGCCAGGCAGTAGGCGATCTTCCAGCCGGTGATGTGGTAGGTCTTGCCGAAGCTCGAGACGACGAAGCTCCTCTCGCGCAGTTCCGGCAGCCGGGCCAGGCTCTCGTGGCGGCCCGTGTAGAGGATGTGCTCATAGACCTCGTCGCCGAGGAGCACGATATCGGTGTCGCGCACGAGCTTGGCGAGTGACGCCATGTCCTCCGCGGTCCACACCGTGCCGGTGGGGTTGTGCGGGGTGTTCACGATGATCATGCGCGTGTGCGGCCCGATCGCCGCGGCGACCTCGCGCCAGTCGGGCCGGAAAGCCGGCGGCGCGAGATCGATCACCTTCGCCGTGCCGCCCGCGAGGGTGATCGCCGGGAGATAGCTGTCATAGACCGGCGCGAACACGATCACCTCGTCGCCGGGCCGCACGGCGGCGGCGATCGCGGTGAAGATGGCCTGCGTCGCGCCGGCGGTGACGGTGATCTCGCTCTCGACGTCGTAGCGCGCGCCATAGAGCCGTGC
>JACAEF010000004.1 GCA_013388985.1 Rhodocyclaceae bacterium | reverse complement strand
GCCGGCCCTCGCGCGGGCCGGCTGACTGAGGCGTATTTTACGGTAGTCGGAAAAGTTACGGCTGCTGCCGCGGTCTGATCTCGACGATCTCGGTGATCGGCAGGTTGGCGATGTCGCGCAGCTTTTCCATGCGCGCGCCTTCCTGTTCGAGCAGCGTGCCGACCTGCGAAAAGCTCGACGGCACGAACACCTCCCGGCCTTCCGGGGCGCGGCGGCGCACGCCGAACGAAACCCGCGCGCGCTCTTCCACCGGCAGTTTGCCGATCAGGTTCTTGGTCACCCAGATGCTGCCGTGACGGGCGAAATCCGAGATGCGCGCGGCCTGGTTGATCGTGTCGCCGAGCACGACGAATTCGACACTGGTCGGCGATTGGTAGGTGCCGAGCCATTCCTGGCCTTCGTTGATGCCGGTGTTCAGATACAGCTCGTTGAACCATTGCTTGCGGATCTGCCAGGCCTTCGACAGACGCTGGATTTCGCGGCGGATCTCGACCGCGCAGTCGAGCGCGTTGGCCAGGTAATGGCTGTCCGGCTGCGGGAAGAAGTAATACACCATGCCGTCGCCGACGTGCTTGCCGTAGGTGCCCTTGTACTTGCGGAAAGTGGGCGCCAGCGTGCGCCAGATTTCGTTGATCAGCTCGAAATACTCTTCCGGCGGCAGCTCGGAGCAGATCTTCACCGAGCCCTGCAGGTCGGCGACCAGCACGGCCAGATCGGTCAGCACCGGCAGGCGCTTCCGGAGCAGACCGCGGATCACCTCGTCGCGGCGCGCGAGCAGCTTGAGCATCTCGTCGGCCGGTTCCGCTTCCGGCACCAGGACGATGAAGATGCCTTCGCGGAAGAACGAGGCAAAGGCGGTGTGGAAACGTTCCCGGCCGCTGCCGTCGGTTTCCGGCAGCAGCACGCTCGTCTGGATCACCGGCTGCACCGGCGCCGGCTCGGTGTCGAGGTAGGCGGCCTGCAGGCGGGCATAGCTCACCGGGTCGAGGCCGCGGCAGAGGTTGCCGAAACACTCCGGTCCGAGCCGCGCCTTGGCGATCGCGATATGGAAGCCCAGCAGGCTGCCCCATTCGTTGCGGCTCACCGGCAACAGGCGGAAGAGGTTGCGCTGGTCGCTGGTCTGCGGCAGTTCGAGGTGATCGTGGAACAGCACGTGCCGGCCGGCCGGGTTGATCCACATCAGCTCGAAATTGTGGTTGATCATGTAGGCCGGATGCGTGATGTCGTCGAGCGTCAGATGCAAGGGCGCCTCACCGATGCCGACGGCCTTGGGGGCGATCGGACGCGATGTGGAACCGCCGCCTTCCAGGCGGTCGATGATCTGGGTCATGCTCAAGCCCTCCTGTTTGAGGCGACGCACCTCCTCGATGCGGGCGGAATCGGGAAACGGCTTCATGATTTGATCAACCCTGGCGATACAATCCTGGCGCAGCGAGTGGCAATGAACGCTATCGTAGATAAATAACGGCAACATTTGAAGTCTTTTTTCAGTTTATTTTTGCAAGCTGTTGTTTTATCGCACATGTAGGTTCGAAATCCTGATGCCGGCCATCCAGCCCGGCGGTTTTTTTGCATCGCTCGACGTATCTCATTGAAACCATGAGCAAACCTTTGCCGATCGCCAGGACGGGCTCGACCGAGCTCTGCCTCCTTTCCAGCCTCGCCAACCGCCACGGCCTGATCACCGGCGCCACCGGCACCGGCAAGACGGTCACCCTGCAACGTATGGCCGAGCAGTTTTCCGTACTCGGCGTGCCGGTTTTCCTCGCCGACGTGAAGGGCGATCTTTCCGGCCTCGGGGCGCCCGGGACGCTGTCCGACAAGCTGCGAAAGCGCCTCGACATGCTGGGCATAAGCGACTGGCAGCCGCGCGCGAACCCGGTGGTGTTCTGGGATGTCTTCGGCGAACAGGGGCATCCGGTGCGCGCGACGGTGTCCGACATGGGGCCGCTCTTGTTCTCCCGCTTGCTCGGCCTCAACGAGACGCAGGAGGGCGTGCTGCAGATCGTCTTCCGCATCGCCGACGAGAATGGCTGGCTGCTGCTCGATCTCAAGGACCTGCGGGCGATGACGCAGCATGTCGGCGACAATGCTAGTGAGTTCAAGACCCGGTACGGCAACATCTCCGCCGCCTCGATCGGCGCCATCCAGCGCGGCCTGCTGACGCTCGAGGAGCAGGGTGGCGACAGGTTCTTCGGCGAGCCGATGCTCGACATCCACGACCTGTTGCAGACGCAGGACGGGCGTGGGGTGGTGAACATCCTCGCTGCCGACCAGTTGATGAACTCGCCCAAGGTGTATGCCACCTTTTTGCTCTGGCTGCTGGCGGAGCTGTTCGAACACTTGCCCGAGGTGGGCGACCTGGAGAAGCCGAAACTCGTATTCTTCTTCGACGAGGCGCATCTGCTGTTCGACGAGGCGCCGCCGGCGCTCGTCGACAAAGTCGAGCAGGTGGTGCGGCTGATCCGCTCGAAAGGCGTGGGCGTCTATTTCGTCACGCAGAATCCGCTCGACGTGCCCGACAAGGTGCTCGGGCAACTCGGCAACCGCGTGCAACACGCGCTCAGGGCCTTCACGCCGCGCGACCAGAAGGCGGTGCAGACGGCGGCGCAGACCCTGCGCGCCAATGCGAAATTCAGCGCCGAACAGGCGATCACCGAACTGGGCGTCGGCGAGGCGCTGGTCTCTTTCCTCGACGAAAAGGGGATTCCGGGCGTGGTCGAGCGCGCCTGGATCCTGCCGCCATCCTCGCGCATCGGCCCCCTGACGCCGGAGGAGCGTCAGCAAGCGATCCGCGCCTCGCTGCTGTATGGCCACTATGAAAAGAGCGTGGATCGGGAATCGGCCTACGAAATCCTGCAGGCGCGCGCCGGCGGGGTGGCGCCGGCGAAAGTCGGCGCTGGCGGAGCGGCACCCCAGCCGGCAACGGGCGAGGGCGGCGGCTTCTTGAGTGAAATCCTCTTCGGCCGCACTGGGCCGCGCGGCGGCCGGACCGATGGCCTCGTGCAGGCGGCGGCGAAGAGCGTGACGCGCACGATCGCCAGCCAGGTCGGCCGCGAGCTGGTGCGCGGCGTGCTCGGTTCCCTGCTCGGCGGCAGCAAGCGGCGTTGAATTCCGGGGCGCTGGGTAGCGGGATCGCGCTGGCGATCCTGGCGGCATTCGGGTTGTCGTTCAAGGCGATCTTCGTCAAGCTCGCCTACCCCTATGGCGTGGACGCAATCACCCTGCTCGCGCTGCGCATGCTCTTTGCAGCGCCGGTGTTCCTGTGGGTCGGCTTCGCCGCCTCGCGCGGCCAGGCGCCTTTGGGCAACCGCGAACGCTTCGGCGTCGTCGTCATGGGGCTGGCCGGCTATTATGGCGCCAGCATCTTCGACTTTCTCGGCCTGCAATACGTCTCGGCCGGCCTCGAACGGCTGATCCTGTTTACCTACCCGACGCTGACGCTCCTGCTCAACATGGCGTTGGCCAGACGCTTCGCCACCCGACGCGAGATGCTCGCGCTGATCCTCTGCTATGCCGGCATTGCCGCCGCATTCTGGCACGATCTCGAATTTTCCACGGATCGTGCCGCGATCTGGCTCGGCGGCGGACTGGTGTTCGCTTCGGCGCTGTGCTACACGGTTTATCTGACCGGCAGCGCCGGTCTGATCGCGCGGCTGGGAGCCGCGCGTTTCACCTCGCTGGCCACGCTGGTCTCGACCGTCGCCGTTTCCCTGCACTTTATCGCAGTAAAGCCCTTGAGCGCACTGATCCAGCCTCTGCCCGTCTATGGCCATGCCTTGGCGATGGGGCTATTGTGCACCGCATTGCCGATCTTCGCCCAGTCCGCCGCGATCCACCGCCTCGGCAGCTCGCGTGTTGCGCTGGTGTCGATGATCGGTCCGCTCCTCACGATCGTCTTCGCTGCCTGGTTGCTGGCGGAGCCGCTGTCGGTGAACCAGATTCTCGGCGCCGCTTTGGTCGTCTCGGGGGTCACGCTGATCGGTCGCCGGCTATGATCGCATGCTAATCTTCGCCGCCACAGAGAGGAGTGAGCTCAATGCTTGCCAGATCATGGTTGGCCGCATCGTTGCTGGTCTGCGCATTCAGTGGTCATGCGCAGGCGGAAAATGTCGAGCCTGCTTTCGCGTTGCGCGGCTTCGGCACGCTCGGCCTGGCCCGCTCGTCATCCGACCAGGCCGAATTCGTGCGTGACCTCTCCCAGCCCGTCGGCATCAAAGGCGGGCACTGGTCGGGGCGTATCGACAGCATCTTGGGCCTGCAGGCGAGCTGGCGCGCGACGGCCGAACTCGAACTGGTCGGCCAGGTGGTCAGCCGCCTGCACTACGATCGCAGCCACAACCCGGAGCTGATGTGGGCCTTTGCGAAATGGGAGCCCGATCCGCGCCTCGCGCTGCGTTTCGGGCGCATCGGCGCGGACTTCATGATGCTCGCCGATTCGCGGTTGGTGGGCTATTCCTATCTGACGGTGCGTCCGCCGGCGGATTTCTTCGGGCCGCTGTTCTTCTCGCATTTCGATGGCGCCGATGCGGCCGTCACGCTGCCGGCAGGCGATGGGTTGCTGCACGGCAAGGTTTTTGCGGGGCGCACGCACGAAAAGGCCGCCGGTAGCCTGGGCATCTGGAATACCAGCGGTTCCCCGGTCGCTGGTGTCGTATTCGACTACATCACCGGGCCGTGGCAAGTGCGCGCCCAGGCCGCGCGCATCCGGTTCGCGGCGGACATGAATACCGCCTTTCTCGAAACGCCGCTGCGGGCCTATGGCTTCCCTGAGGCGGCGGATTCGCTGCAGACGAAGGATACGGCGACGCGTTACTTTTCGGTCGGCATGGTCTACGACCGCGGGCCGGTACTCGTGCAGGGTATGTTGAATCACATCCGCCACGAAACCGCGGTATTCGAGAATTCCGATGCGGCCTTCCTGTTGGCGGGTTACCGGTTGGGACGGGTGACGCCCTTCCTCGGAGCATCACGGTGGAAATCCGAATCACGCAGTGGCCTGCCCATAGTGCCGCTGCCGGGGCTCGGGGATCTTTACCGGCTCTTCATTGCGGGCGCAGCGGTGGATCGCACCACCTACACGCTGGGGGCGCGCTGGGATTTCCGCAACGACATGGCATTCAAGCTGCAATGGGATACGGTGCGTGCCGGGGGGGGTGCCAGCTTCTCATTCCCCAACGCCGATCCCGCCTGGAATGGCAAGACCGATGTGCTGACCATCACGCTCGATTTCGTGTTCTGATCATGCGCGTGCTGTTCGTGTTGATCCTTGCCGGCCTCGTCCTCGCCGTGCCGGTGGCGCGCGCCGAACTGGTGGTGGTCGCCAACCCACGCAGCGGCATCGAACGGCTCAGCGAGGACGATGTCATCAACGTGTTCCTCGGTCGTTACCGGCGCCTGCCTTCCGGCATCGCCGCCGAGCCGGTCGATATCGGCGATGATTCCGCGCTGCGCGCCCGTTTCTATCGCATCCTGGTCAATAAGAGCCTGCCGGAAATCAATGCCTACTGGGCGCGGCTGGTCTTCTCCGGCAAGACGCGGCCGCCGCGAGTGGTCGACAGCATCGAAGCCGCGCTGCAGTTCGTCGCCAGTCAGCCGGGCGGGCTCGCTTATGTCGAACGCGCCCAGGCCGATCGCCGCGTGAAGATCGTCTTCGAACTGACGGAGTAGACGATGGCCGGCGGGAGGGGGCATTGGCGACATGGCATCCTCGCTCGCGGGCTGTTCACCGTCGCCGGTATCGCGCTGCTGGTCGGTGTGATCGCGACGCTGCTGGCGCGTCAGGTCATCGGCGCCCGCCTGCATGACGAGGCGCTGACCCGCCTCGCCGAACTGGTCGATACCGTCGAGAGTACCGCCGCGGTCGCCTGCTTTGCCAATGATGAGCAGTTGGCGAAAGAGGTCGCGCAAGGGCTGCTGCGCAACAGCGAAGTCCTGCGGGTGACGATCCGTGGCCGGGATCATGTCTTGGCGGTAGTCGAACGCGAGGTGGCGCGTGCCGGTGGTGAAGAAGCCCTGCTGGTGCGGCGCGAGCTCGGCTCGCCGTTCAAGGCCGCCGAAATGATCGGCGAAATCCGTCTGGAAGCCGCGCGCGGCTTGATCGATGCGCGCATCGCGAAAGAGCTCTGGCTGACGAGCCTGCTGCTCCTCAGCCAGTTGCTGGCGGTGATCGCGGCGGTGACGGTAGCCTTGTTGTGGCTGGTATTGCGGCCGATCAAAGCGACGTCCGACCGCTTGCATCATCTCGATGCCGCCGCCGGAGAGCGCTTGCCCATCCCGGAAGGGCACGAAACCACCGAGATCGGACGTCTCGTCGCCGATGTCAACGCATTGACGGCGCAACTGGTCGATACCCTGCAGCAGGAACGCCTGCTGCGGCGCCAGCATGAAATCGATCAGCGCAAATACCGGAATCTGTTCTACAACGCCGGCTCGGGCATTTTCGTCGCCGATCGCGAGGGCCGGCTGCTGTCCTTCAATCGCGCTTATGGCGAACTCGCAGGCGTGCCCGTGAAAAGCAGCGCAGAAGGCCATTGGCTGACCGATTCGCAGTGGGATGCGCCCGGCGAGCTGCTGGCGATGATCCGCGCTTGTCTCGATGCCACGAGCAACGCCGAAGCCCTGGAGGATGATTACCTGATCCGCGACCGCCGAGGGGAAGAGCGCTGGCTGCATGTGATGACCGTGCCGCTCGGCGATGGCAATGTGCAAGGCACGGTCACGGACGTGACGCAGCGCAAGCGGGAAGAGTTGGCGGCGCGACGTCTGGCCGTCACCGATGCGCTGACTGGATTTCCCAATCGTCTTGGCCTGCAGCGCAGTCTCGCCGACCTCGAGCCGGCGAGCGAGCCGTTCGCCCTGGTGATGGTCGATCTCGACGGCTTCAAGCAGATCAACGATGCGCTGGGCTTCCCTGCGGGCGATGCGTTGCTGATCGCCGTCGCGGCCCGTTTGCGCGAGCTAATCGGCGAGCGCGACCGCGTGGCGCGCATCGGTAGCGACGAGTTCGCGCTGCTACTGGTTGGCGCGATCGATCGGCAAGCGATCGCCGCGCGCCTCGAACGGCTGGCCGATCGGCTGAGGCAACCCTACGCCTTGCGCTTGCATGACGGTCTTCACTCCCTGGCAGTCGGCATCAGCATGGGCATCGCCCTCTTTCCGGACGATGGAGGTGACATCTCGCAATTGCTGCGCGCGGCGGAGCTCGCCCTGAACGATGCGCGTGCGGTCGGCGGTTGCGGCTGGAAGTTCTTCGAACCCGCTTTGCAGACGGCCGCCGAGCATCGGCGCCGGATCGAGGACGATCTGCGCGCCGCCGTCGCCGGACACGAGCTGCAACTCGCGTATCAGCCGATCGTCGAGCTGGTGACGGGCAAGGTCGTCGGCGCCGAAGCGCTGCTGCGGTGGTGTCATCCGCAGCGAGGCATGGTGCCGCCGGATGTTTTCATTCCCCTCGCCGAGGAGATCGGTCTGATCGGCACGCTCGGCCTGGAAGCGGTCGAGGCAGCCTGCCGTCAGCTTGCGCATTGGCGGCAGATGGGGCACACGCTGTATTGCTCCATCAACGTTTCGACGCGTCAGATTCCCGACGCGCTGTCGCCGGAGCTGCTGCTCGAACATCTCGCCCGCCATGGCTTGCCGCCGTCTTGCGTGGCGATCGAGATCACCGAGAGCGTGCTGATGCG
>JACAEF010000103.1 GCA_013388985.1 Rhodocyclaceae bacterium | reverse complement strand
TGGTGAGCACGACCGCCTCGCAGTCGAGATCTCCGAAATGCACGACGCCGTAGTGGCTGGCAGTGAGCATGGATGCGTTCATGACGGCCTCCCTCACTGTGCCCAGGACGGTTTGCCCGTCACGGGTGCGCGTTGCGTAGCCGAGGTCTGATACGCGGGTGCTGCCTGCGCCGGAGCGCCCGAGGTGCCGCCGCCGGTCTTGGCCTTGGGCGGCACGCCCATGAGCTTGGCGTACTCGGGGTGGTCGGGTTCGACCGCGAGCTTGACCACGTTGCGGTCCTGGCCCTTGGCGTCCTTCTCGATGTCCACGCGGGCCAGAAACTCGATGCCGTCCAGTTCATGGAAGCCCTGGATGCGCCGCGCGGCGGCGGCCTGCGGACTCATGTCCTGCGGGTGGACGTTGCGCGCGCTGTTGAGCACGGCGCGGATGAAGCTGCGGCCCATCTGGCCCCAGGTCGGGCCCTTCTTGGAGTGCAGGCCGATGTTCGACCACATCTTGCGCTTGGCGTAGTCGCCTGCCGTGACCACGAACTCGGCGGCGAGGTAGATCGAGCCGGTCTCGAAGGATTCGGTGGCGTAGCCGCCCGTCCATCCCTGCGACGGGTCGTCATAACCGCCTGGCTTGAGAGTCATGCGCACCGGCACCAGCGTGCCCTTGGGAATGAGGTCGAAGCCCTGTTGCTGTTCCGCATCGTTGAAGTCGTTCCAGTTGGTGGTCATGGCGATTACTCCTGAGATTCGATAGGGGTGGCGGCGCGTGCAGGCGTGGCGGTTGCGCCCGCGCACTTGGCGATCAGCGCGCCGAGATGCGGCGGCTCCAGCAGGTCGAGGCGACCACTGCGGTCTTTGGCCGGAAAGCCGTAGGGGTTGACGGTGTGGGTGACGAACGCGCGGTAGGCGCTACCGTCCTCGGCCTTGATCTCGGCCAGCGTCACGACCTCATCGACGATGCCGGGCAGTTCGAGGGCGGTCTTGCTGCCCTCGATCTGGGGCACGAACACCTTGCGGTTGTAGTCATCGAGGCGTTCGTCGAGGATGGCCACGAACACCACGTTCTTGCCGCGTGCGTGCTGAAGGTGGGTCAGCGCGGCGATCATTTCCTGACCAAGCAGGCCATAGGCTGCGCGCAGGTCTGTCTTGCCGGTGCGGTCGCTGACGGAGCCCGGCTGCGTCTTGCACCACGCGAAGCACTGACGCGAGAGCTGCGTGATCGAGTCGAGGAAGAAGGTCTGGTAGCGGTCGAGTTGCGCCGGGTCGCCAAACTTCTCGACGACGTGGTCGTAGTGCGCCTGCGAGAACGCGGCCTCCGGCGGCAGCGACTTGTCGGGACCCGCGAGGAACACGAAGAAGTCGCGGCTCTCCGGCCACGATGCCGGGCGGATGGTGTCGCCCGGCCAGTCAGCCACGGCAAGATCGCCCGCCTCGATGTCGAGGAACAGCGTGGTGGCCGGGTCGAGGTCCTTGAGCCGGGTGGTCTTGCCAATGCCGGACTTGCCCAGCATCAGCAGCTTCACGCCCTTGCGCTCGGCCATCCGCTCGATAGCGGACACGATGGGGAGCTTTTTCATGCGGCCTCCCCATCGAGCGTCAGGGTGATGACCGGCTTGCCTTCCTCGACCGTGCGGGCAGCCGCGAACTGCTGCTGCAAGGCCTGCGGCCAGTTGCTGTAGCGGGTCTCGGACACCGAAAGCTTGATGTCGATGTAGTCCTCGACCTTGTCGCCCGCAGCGACGATGCGCTCGGCCATCTCCTTGAGGATGATCTGGTTCCAGGTCACCCTTTTGGGGAGTTCGTACTTGATGTGCAGCGCCCCGTCGCGAATGTGGGCGGTGCCGAAATCGCGGCCAGATGCGCGCAGGGCCGCTCGAGCCTGCTCGCCGTACCGCTGGAGCTTGGCGGCATCCAGCTTGGCGCGCAGGTTCTTGAGGTAAGCGACGGCCTCATCGACATTTCGTTCGGCTGCGACGAAGTCGCTGATCGGTAGCGCTGCCAACTGGGGCGTGCTCATGGCCGCGAGGTCGGCTGGGTAGAGGGTCAGTTCTTTCATGACTGACCTCCCTTCACCGGCACACGTTCGGACGTCGAGGCGTAGACGTGGCGTTTCTCGTAATCGAGCACCCCGTTCTCGCCATCGAGGGGGTAGGCCACCTTCTTCGAGAACTTGACGAAAAAGGGGCCCTTTCCCATCCCGCGCCACCTGGTGAGGGTCTTGGGGGACATGCCCCAACGATTGGCGAGCTCGACCTCGCTCAGGAATCGGCGCTGGGACAGCGCCGTGCTTTCAGGGGTGGGCGTCGAACTGAAGCCGACGCCGGAATTGAGGGCCGGTGTTCCACCGGAGCCCCCAGCCAATGCCATGGAATAGGCCATTGCCGTGCTCCTTCCCGCTCAGGGATTCGGGCGCGACCGGTGGCCAGTCCTGTACTGGCCGTTGATGACCGATGCACGCCTTCATCGGGGAAGGCGCTACATCCGGCGTAGCAACAGCTACATTTGGCGTAGCGGAAAATTTTTTTGCTGGACCCTCTGCTACCCGAGGGACGCGATCAGACGGCGTTGCTCATTCCAGTCCAGGGGCACCTTGGCCCGCAGCAGGGCCTCCAAGGACACCGCCCGGGGCAGGCGTCCTTCGTATGCAGCCTGGACAATGTCAGGGGCGAGCAGCGCCAGCCGCAGCAGATCGTTGACCGTGGAACGGTGGATGCACTCCCGCTCGGCAATTTCGGCGCTGCTGGCCACCGTTCCGTTGTCGATCAACTGCTGCCAGTAGATACCGCGTCCCAGCGCCTTGAGCAGTGGGCGATCCTGTTCGGGGGTCAGTACCGGGGTACTGGTGATGGCAATTGGCTGGGTGACGCCTTCCGGGGCAACGATTACCTTTTTGATACCGCGCTTCTTGAAATGGAAGGGCACGAAAGTCGTGATCCGGACACCTCCCCCCTCCAGCGGATGGCGGCGCTCGTGGGGTATGCCATCGCCGATCAGCTTCTTGGACGTGCGGTTCATGGGGTCATCTCCATTTCCAGCAGTTCGCCGCCGATGCTGTCCGCCTGCAACTCACCGGCCAGTTCCCGCCATCCCGACTCGCGCCAGACGATATCGACGCCATCGGAGAGAAGCTGGACGCGCTCGATCAGCAGATTGACCAGCCGCACCTGCTCAGCGGGGAACAAGGCTTTCCAGACCTCTCCGAGACGGCGCATGGCCAGCAAGGTCGTGGGCTCATCGATCTCCGGGTACTTGCTGCGCACCGCGTTCCAGACTCCCTGGATGCTTTCTGGCGACTGGAGCGCCCCCACAATCAGGTTCACCACCACCTCCTCGATTTGGTCGGCCGGGATCATCCCGGTGGCGCTGCTGCGGTAGCCGTAACGGCTGTCTGCCTTGGGGATGTAGTAGCGGTACTTCTTGCCGGATGGCTTCTTGCTGTAAGTGATGTGGTATTTGCCGCCATCAGGGCCGAACATCAGGCCACGCAACAAGGCATCGGTCTTGTGCCGGGTCTGGGTCTTGCCCATGCGCTGATGGGCATCTTCGGCAAGGATGGCCTGCACTCGGTCCCACAGCTGGCGCGTGATGATGGGCTCGTGTTGCCCGGCAAACACCGCTCCCTTGTGGCGAATTTCGCCGACGTAGATCGGGTTGCGCAGTACCTTGGAGATGTACTTCTTGTCCATTGGCGTGCCGTTACGCACGCAGCCATCCTTCAGGCGGTTGGGCTTGGTGGTGATTCCCTCCAAGGCCATTTCGCGGACGATGTCTGTGATGGAGCGTGTCTCGGTAAATCGCATGAAGATTCGCCGGATGACCTCCGCATCTTTTTCCACAACAACGAGCTTGCGGTCTCTGACCTCGTAGCCCAGCGGCGTGTATCCCCCCATCCATAGACCCTTGCGCTTGCTGGCGGCGATCTTGTCGCGGATGCGCTCGCCGGTGACCTCGCGCTCGAACTGGGCGAAGGACAGCAAGATGTTCAGCATCAGCCGCCCCATCGACGTGGTGGTGTTGAATTGCTGTGTCACCGACACGAACGACACCTTGTGGCGCTCGAAGAGCTCCACCAGCTTGGCGAAGTCGGCCAGGCTGCGTGTCAAGCGGTCGATCTTGTAGACGACCACAATGTCGATCTGGTCGGCCATGATGTCGGCCATCAGCCGTTTCAATGCCGGGCGTTCCATGTTGCCGCCTGAGTAGCCGCCGTCGTCGTAGTCATCGGCGACCGGCAACCAGCCCTCGGCACGCTGGCTCACGATGTAGGCATGGCCTGCTTCGCGCTGGGCATCAAGAGAGTTGAAGGATTGATCCAGGCGCTCGTCGGTGGAGACACGGGTGTAGACGGCGCAGCGCTTTTTGGTCACAACGCTATTCATTTCCCGCCTCCTCGCCGCTTGTTCTTGATAAGCCCAAAAAACAGGGGGCCCGACCACTGGGTGCCGGTGATGTGGCGGGCAACGGCTGACAGGCTTTTGAACCGGCGGCCTTCGTATTCGAAAGATCCGTCTGCCAGCGCGGTGACGCGATGTTCGCGGCTGTCAAACTCCCGCACCAACACAGTGCCGGGGATGACCTGAACTTCGACGCCGCGCTGCGTCTTGATCTTGGATTGGGCTTCGCCAATCCGCGCCATTTGTTTTTGGACAAGTAGCGTAGTGCACAGCGCTTCCTCTTGAATTTTGTAGGCGACGCGGCCTTCGACATAAGCCCGGTTATGGTGCGGCGGTCGCTGCGGGAAATACTTGTCCCAGATAGCCCACAGAGCTTTCATGGGCAGCTTCGGCAGATTAGCGATTTGCGCCGCCAGCGAGAGGGGTGTTGCGGGTGCGTTCATTTCAAAACTCCTTTTGTAGAGGGGTTCGTATGAACGCGCTCGGGTGCCGAGAAGCCAAGAGGAATGTCGCCATCTTTGGGGCGCGTGGAATGCAAGCGCGCGATGGCGGTTGCGATGATTTCCGCGGCCTCGCGCGCCCGTTGGCGAGGGGACATCAATTCAGGGAGTGTTTGTTCGACGGTCATTTCGGTAGCCAGTAAAGTTGTCAGACCGTTACGAAGAATATGCACACAGGGCGGTCGGGGTATCCCGTTTCAGCGTGCATCAGATAGGGAGAGCGAGATTTCGAGGAGATTTTTCTGGGCGACGTTGATCGCCCTGGCTGCGTGGAGTGCCAGCGCGGAGACCATCACGGGCAGAGTGGTTGGCGTGGCCGACGGGGACACGGTCACCGTGCTTGATGCTGATAGGACGCAGCACAAGATCAGGGTGGCTGGGATCAATGCGCCGGAGAAGAATCAGGCGTTCGGGCAGAGATCCAAGGCGTCAATGTCCGACCTCGTATTCGGCAAAGACGTCGTCGTGAAGAGCAACAAACGCGACCGCTACGGACGCCTGGTTGGCAAGGTACTGGTCGCCGTTCCCTACTGCGCAGTGAGTACGTGTCCGAAGACCCTGGATGCAGGGTTGGCTCAGATCACCGCCGGGATGGCTTGGTGGTACCGCCAGTACGCACGGGAGCAGTCCGCCGAAGACGCCAGCACCTACGAGGTCGCAGAGCAAGCGGCACGGGACCGTCGCGTCGGACTCTGGCGTGATGCCCATCCGGTAGCCCCTTGGGACTGGCGTCGCGCCGCGCGCCCATAGTCCTGGCAAAGATTTTGCGCGTCGGGTCGCCCCATTTGACCTGATGTTTATCAGGTCATATATTCTCGAAATCGGCGAGGAGGAATGCCATGAGCAAGCACAAGACAGAAGGCATCACTGAGCCGCAGACCAGAACGCTGAGGGCGATTTGCCAAATCTTCGACAGCACAGGCCTGCCGCCTACCGTCAAGGAGTTGGCCGACGCGCTGGGCATCAGCCACGCCAGCGCCCATGAACAGATCGCGCAGTTGGTACGCAAAGGGTATTTGAGGAAAGAAGAAAAAAAAGCCCGGAGCATCGTGATCGTGAAACGGCACGAGTGATCGCGATGTACTGATCTCAACAAGGGGAATCCTGAATGGGGCACGTTCGGCTCGGGGTACTGCCAAGGACGAAAGCGTGGAAGGAGGTCGTCGGCCTGATCGCCGCTGGCGCAGACGTGTCCCAAGTTGCCAACGCCACCATCGCCGCCGCAGAAAAGGCGTTCTCGTTCGTGATGGATGACAAGGGGTACACGGAGGCCGTGTGGCTGATGACGCAATTGGCCATTGCCGCCAAAAAGGATGATCTCTACGCCCATCTTCGATCCGTCGGCATTTCCTTGCCTGACGACGCAACACTGCCCGATGTGACGGCGAGTCTCACCGAGGCCTTGGATCGTGCCGTCGACCATTCCCGCAGGCGTTCCGATCTCGCCGAGATCGCCGGACGCGCGCTGGTCGGCGCGGTGGCCGACGCACTTCAGCCTCACTTGAACGGTCTATTCCCGAACGACAAGGACACGATGCGCGCGGCGCTTTCTAGGCTGGGAACGCAAAAGGAATTTGGCGAACTTTCACGCTCGTTCTTCGACCGGCTCGCCAACCAGAGCCTCCAATATTTCCTGTCCAAGACGCTGGCGACCCATGTGGGCGACGGGATGCGCTTTGCGACGATGAACCAGAAGGCGCTTTTCGATCAAGCGCTGGATACTCATACGAGGGAGGCATCGGTGATCGTACGCGAATTTTCGTCCCAATGGTTCTCAAAACACCGCTACGAGGAAGGCGGTGACATTTCAAGAAAATCGTCCGACGGCTTCGCTGGCTTCGCGCTGAAGAAGATGAAGGATGAATTGAAGATGGGGGCGCGCACCGGTGCAAACTAAGAAATTCGTCATTTGCGGAAACGCCTCGGCCAAGGGGATCAGCGACGATCCGAAGAACGATCTTCGCCTTCGGCTCTCCGGCGTGAACGGAGAAGGCAACGTCACGCTGCGTATCGAGGACATCCACAGCAAGATGTTCGGTACGGTGCCGACCAAGTTCCATGACCTGCTGGAAATCGCCACCTACGTCTACAGCGCCGATCAGGTGATTCTGCGGGGTGCAGACGACGTTGACAGCTTCGGCGATGGATGGCGGCGCGACCTGCATTTCGTCGTGCCGGTGCGCAACCCGGATTTCTGGAACGGCGAGGAGGTGAAGAACGCGCTCACCTCGACGTTGGGCTTCCTCTCGGACGACAACTACGCGTTCAGCTTCGTCAAGCTGGAACAGGATCATTCGTTCCAGGACTATCTGGAGTTCAACGACGCACAGACCATGTATGGCAAACCGGAGCAGGTGGTGATGTTTTCCGGTGGTTTGGACTCACTGGCAGGCGCGCTGGACGAAGTGTTGGGCCAGAGGCGGCGTGTGGTGCTGGTTACTCATAAGGCCACGCCTAAGCTCAACACCCGGCACAAGACGCTCCAAGATCTGCTGGCGCAGAAAGCGGGAGACAACGCGCCGCATCAGATCAGCGTGCGCGTTCACAAGAAGAAGCCGCTGAACCGGGAATACACGCAGCGCAGCCGCTCGTTCCTGTTCGTCTCGATTGGCGCGACCATCGCCAAGATGCTCGGCCTGAGCAGCGTGCGCTTCTACGAAAACGGCGTGATCAGCCTGAATCTGCCGGTGTGTGCTCAAGTGGTCGGCGGCCGCGCCACACGGACGACACACCCAAAGGTGATGAAGGGTTTCCAGGACATCATCACAATGGTGGCTGAAGCGCCATTCACGGTCGAGAACCCGTATATCTGGAAGACCAAGGCCGAAGTCGTCGAGCAGATCGTCAAGCTGGGCTGCGCCGACCTCATCAAGCACTCGATGACCTGCACCCACACGTGGGAGATGACGAATCAGCATACCCACTGCGGCCTATGCTCGCAATGCATCGACCGGCGTTTTGCGCTCATCGCTGCCAAGGCCGACCAGTACGATCCGATTGAGCATTACAAGACGGACGTGTTCACCCAGAGCCGGAACAAGGACGACGACAAGATCATGTCCGCATCCTACTTGGAGCGGGCCAACCAAGTGAGCTCGCTGGAGAACGTGGGGCAATTCCTCGCGAAATACGCCGAGGTGAACAGGGTGTTGCGCTACCTCGGTGGCAGCACTGCGCAGGCTGCCCAGCTCGTTTTCGATCTCTACAAGCGGCACGCCAGCGAAGTGAATGCCGCGCTAGACGAGATGGTTCGCCGCCATGCTACAGCGATCCGGGAACGCACCATGCCAGGCGATGCCTTACTTCGCACGGTACATGAGTCCGCATCGGTGATCTCGGTGCCAGCGGTGTCGCCGAAGGAAAAGCAGCCAGATAACTTCTTTCGCAAGCGCGGTGCGGTCTGGGAGACGCGATTCGAGGGCCGCAACACCATCTGTCTGGTTGGAGTCGACAAAGGGGCTGAGTACATAAACATTCTGCTGGCCTTCCCAGACAAGGAGACCTCGGTGTACGAGATTGCCTGCGGCAGCGCAGTCAATGCCATCGACATACCCGACAACGTAGGCGTAGCACCCGAAGAAATTGAAGACGGTTTCCAAGTGACCCAAGGCATACCGTTGGGAGACGCGGGCGACGTCGTGGACAAGAAGGCACTGCGGGAGTGTAGGCAACTGGCCCAGGAACTTTTCAGCGAGATGGAAGAGGCGCGAGAGATTGGCGATCACGCCAGGATCGAGGAGATTGAGAAGGAGATGGCCGCCCTGACCAAGTACATCGAAAGCGGCAAGGGCCTCGGAGGACGGCAACGCAGGACAGGGGACAAGCGCAAGAATGTCCGGGACGCTTTCCGCAACGCGGTTGACCGTACCATCAAGCAGATTGAGAGGTACGACAAGCCGCTGGCTGAGCATCTGAAGGCCAGCATCAAATTCGGCAACGAGGTCGTATACCGGCCAGGGATGCCAATCACCTGGGACGTCCGTCCTATCGTGAACGGGTAGCCCATTTCAGTGCCGGGTCGCCTGCGTGAAGGCGGCTTCCGCGACGAACAAGCAGCCGGAAACCCGCGCAGTTACAGGGTCAGGTGCGAAGTCCCCCTTCGCAGAAACAGAGAATAGGCGGGAGCAGAGAGAGAAAAAACGCCCGGAACCGGGCTGTCCGGGGCGGTGGCGTCCGTCGCAGCAAGGCCCGAAGCCCCGCCAACTCTGGCGTTCCGGGTAGAAAAAAACCCAACCGAGAGCGGTTGGGTTTTGGGTAAGTGGTGGTGCAGGCGCGACCGGATTCAAACCATTTCTCCGAACGAATGAGCACTTCTTCACGCTTGCGCGGGCGTCTGCGTGTCATGCGGTTGGGACACAACCGGCAGAGGATGCGACGGAATGACATATTGCTACAGCCGGCGCCTTCCGTTACGATTTCTTCATTGCCCTATCAAGGTAGGGCATGATTCACACAACAAAGAATTCAAATGCAGGGAGCGCATAGGGAGGGAGAGCTCGCGCCTCATGGCGTCATCGACACCGCTGCGGCCGTATGGCTACTGGGCAGCGTCGCGGGGCTTTACCGCCGGCCCTTCGACGCCGAACTCGTCCTCAAACGCCTGGCGCCTCCGGTCGATTTCCCGGCGCTGATCGAGGCGCTTCGCGCCCTGAAGCTCAACGCGGGCCTGACGTGCTGGCCGGAGGACGACTGGTCTTCGGTGCCGCTGCCGGCGGTGGTGTTCGTGGACGAACCGAATTCGCAGGTGCCATCCGCCCCCGAAGCCGTCGAACACCCTCCCCAAGCTCCACGACTCACCCCGGCGCTGATCCTTCAGCACGGTGAGCACACACTCGCCTGGGTGCGTCCGGGTCAGACGCAGCCCGAGACCATTTCGGTGGAGGCCCTCAAGGTGCGCTGCGCGCCCGTGGTGCTGCTGGCGGCCGAGGCCGAACCGCCGGTAAGCGATGTGGTCGGTGGGCCTGCGTCCGATACTCCGGGCCGCTCGACTGCTTGCGCACCCGAACGCAAGCCCTTTGGTTTCTCCTGGTTCGTGCCAGAGCTCCTGCGCCACAAAAGCATCTGGCGCGACGTGTTGCTCGCCAGCCTCGCGATCCAGCTCGTCGGTCTGGCCACGCCGCTCTTCACCCAGGTCATCATCGACAAGGTCATCGCCCACCACTCGGAAAGTACCCTCATCGTCCTCGGTGTGGCCCTGGTGGTGTTCATGTTCTTCACCAGCGGCATGAGCTGGCTGCGCCAGTACTTGATCCTGCACACAGGCGCGCGCATCGATGCTGTTTTGGGCGAGAAGGTGATGCGCCACCTGCTGCATCTGCCCTTGCCCTATTTCGAGGCCCGGCCCACCGGGACGCTGGTCGCACGCCTGCACGGCGTAGAGCAACTGCGCGAATTCATCGCAGGCAGCGTGGTCAGCCTGGTGCTCGATCTACCCTTCCTGCTCATTTTCCTGGCGGTGATGTTCGCCTACAGCTGGCAGCTCACGTTGATCGCGCTGGGCATCATGGCGCTGATCGTCGCCGTAAGCCTCATCATGGTGCCCATCTTCCGCGCGCGGCTGGACCAGCAGTTCCTGCTCGGCGCGCGCAATCAGGCGTTCCTCACCGAATACCTGGCGGGCATGGCGACGGTGAAGTCGCTGCAACTGGAGCCGCATGTGGGTAAGCGCTACGGCACCTACCTGGCGCAGTACCTCTCGGCGGGCTTTGCCACCCGGCAGGTGGGCAACACCTACAACGTGGTGGCCAACGGGCTGGAGCAGGTCATGACACTGTCCATCCTCATCGTCGGCGCCTGGCTGGTGATGTAGCCCGATGCGGGGATGACGGTCGGCATGCTGGTGGCTTTTCAGATGTTTGCCAGCCGCATGAGCCAGCCGCTACTCCGCTTGGTCGGGCTGTGGCAAGAGTTCCAGCAAGCCAGCATTTCTGTCAAACGCCTGGGCGACATTCTGGACATGCCGCAGGAGCCCATCACGCTCACCCCACAGCGGGCTGCTGGCGGCGAAGGCCGGATCGACATTCGCGATGTGGGCTTCCGCTACTCCGATCAACACCCCTGGCTCTACCGCAACCTGAATCTCACCATCCCCACCGGCAAGCTCACCGTGCTGATGGGCCCCAGTGGCTGCGGCAAGAGCACGCTCGCCAAGCTGATGCAAGGCTTTTACTGGCCGCAGGAAGGGCGAATTACGCTGGACGGGCGCGACACCCGGCAACTGGCGGCCAACGAACTGCGCGCCACCTTCGGCGTGGTGCCGCAGGAAACGGTGCTGTTCTCCGGCACCGTTTACGACAACCTCATCATGGCGCACCCGCACGCCAGCTTCGAGGACGTGATCGCCGCGTGCAAAGCGGCTGAAATCCATGAGGTGATCGAGAAACTGCCGCAGGGCTACCAGACCGAAATCGGCGAGCGTGGCACCGGGCTATCGGGCGGGCAGCGCCAGCGTATTGCGATTGCCCGTGCGCTATTGAAACGCCCCAAGGTGCTGATCTTCGATGAGGCGATTTCCAACTTGGATCAGCAAACCGCCGAGCACTTTGCTCAGACGATCAACCGGCTCAAAGGCAAGGTGACGATGATCTTTATCACGCACCAAGTGCCCAAGGGCTTGCAGGTGGATGAGGTGGTGAATATGGGGCAGCATGCCCGGCAGGTGAGTTTGGTGAAGGAGGATATGTGAGCCAGTTTTTTACAGCAGCCGGTGCGGCGATGCTGATTTTTTGCGCCATTTGGGGGTATTCATGGCTTGAAGTGTGGCGGGACCCGAAGGGTGAACTAGCCGACTTCTATGCGCGGCACCCGCGTACCAAGGCTTGGGTTTCATTGGCGAATAGGCTATGGGTACCGACTTTGGTTGCTGGGCTTATTTTCGTAGTTGTGGGCGTAATGACGGGAGGAAACTCATGAGTGGGATTCAGAATGCGGCAGCAGGGACTGCCGCTGCCAGTTTTGTTGCGAGCCAGATTGGAAACAGCATAGCCGGCACTTTCGGCATGGGGTATGCCAAATTGGTTGTCGGTCAAGCTGCATGGGCGACATCCGTTGGTGCGCTTGGCGAGAAAATGGCCAATGGCACAGCAACCGGCGGCGATTATGCCAATGTGATTCAAAAGACCGGAGACCTGCTACTCGGTCTTGGGTTGACGATTGCACAGGTCAATCCGTGGGTGCGCGGCGCATTTACCATCGCCAGCGGCGGGCTGTTCATTTATAACAACTGGGACAAAATTTCAGACTTTTACGACCGCGCCAAGAACTGGCTCTGGCCGCGCGACCCCATCATCCTCGACCTCGACGGCAACGGCCTCGAAACTGTCGGCCTTGCCAGCAACGTTTACTTCGACCACGACGGCGACGGTGTATTGACCAAAACCGGCTGGGCCGGAAAGAACGATGCCCTGTTGGTCTGGGACCGCAACGCCAACGGCAGCATCGACACCGGCGCAGAGCTGTTCGGCGACTTCACGGTACTGCCCAATGGCACCCTCGCCCCGAACGGCTTCGCGGCGCTGGCCGCACTCGATGCCAACGGCGACGGCATCATCGATGCTTCCGACCCCGCCTTCACCGAACTCAAGCTCTGGCGCGATGTGTCCCAAGATGGCCGGACAGGCGATGGCGAGCTGATCTCGTTGGCCGACGCCGGCATCGTCAGCCTCAACCTGGCCAACACCCTCAAGAACCAGAACCTCGCCAACGGCAACCAGCTCACCCGCGAAGGCAGCTTCACCCGCGCCGACGGCTCAACGTCCGCCATGGGCGAATTCCGCCTCGCCACCGACACGTTCAACACCCGCTTCGCCGAACCGGTCGAAGTCCCCGAAGCCCTCAAGACCCTGCCCACCATGGGCGGCGCCGGCAACGTGCGCGAATTGCAGCAGGCCGCCGCCCAATCCAGCAGCCTCGCCAGTGTTCTCGCCCAGTTTCAGAACGCGGGCACGCGCGCCGAACAAAAAGCCCTGCTCGATCAACTCATCACCGCCTGGGCCGACACCTCCGGCATGGCCAAGAGCCTGGAAGAGCGCGCGGCGGGCAAATACCGCATCGTCTATGAAGCCTTCGGCAACGAGCGGCGCGCAAGCCACATCGATACCGTGGCCTTCGCGGCGGTCTCCTCAGGCAGCGTGGGCGGCAGTGGTGGCGGCGCAGCGCTGATGATCGACTTCGGCGGCATGTACCTCTCCGAGCGCTACCGCAACCTGATCAGCGAGTGGAGCAGCAAGCTGCACGTGCTCGAAGCCTTCAACGGCCAGTACTTCTTCCACCTGCCGGAGAAGAAAAGCCAAACCGATGGGGCCAACTGGGGCCTGGCCATCTCGGCGGGTTCGGGCGGTGGCGGCAGCAGCGG
>JACAEF010000019.1 GCA_013388985.1 Rhodocyclaceae bacterium | reverse complement strand
TCCCTTTCCGGCCAGCAACGCCATCCGCCGGATGATTGAGAACAGGCCCTAAGAGCTTGTGCAAATTTCTGCTGCGCGCCCCGATGGCGGCGTTGCGCGGTGCTCGGAACCTCGCCTAACTCAATGTCATGCCTCGGCTCCTGCGCTCCGTGCGCCTTGCCCTCGGGCCGCTTGCGACGAAATTTTTCACAAGCTCGGAGTTAACTCTCTTCGAGAAAGCGATAGATCGCGTCGAGGCGCGCCACGCCGTCGTCGAGCTCGAGGAGCTCCTGGCGCTGCTCCATCGGCAGCGGCAGCAGTTCGGCCCAGCGGTCGGCCACCCAGGCGGCATCGTAAAAGCGGTGGGGCTTGGGCGGCGGGTCTTCCAGGGCTTCGATCAGCGAACGCAGCATCGGCACCAGACGCGCATAGTCGCCGGGGATCGGCGCCACCGGCGGATCAGGCAGCAGGACCACCCGCGCGCGCACCAGGCCATTGGGCTCACGCCGCCAGGAGAGGATGCGGAAACGCTGTCCGCCATGCGTGACGATGTGCAGGATGCCCAGCTGCGGCATCTGCCAGTCGGCGATGCTCGCCAGCGTGCCGACCGCGCGGGGCGTCGCCGTCACGCCGGTGGGGCCGGCGACTTCACTGCCCTGCGCGATCAGGCAGACGCCGAACGGCGTCTCTGCGCGCAGGCATTCCTTGACCATGTCCAGGTAGCGCGTCTCGAACACGCGCAGCTCCATGCGCCCGCCCGCATGCAGCACCACATTGAGCAGGAAGAGCGGGATCTCCATTTCAGTCACGCGCGTCTCCCCAGCGCGGCATCAGATCGTGCGGCAGCCCCAGCCGGTCGAGGATGCGCGCGACGACGAAATCGACCAAGCCCTGGATGTCCGCCGGCCGGTGATAGAAGCCGGGGGAAGGCGGCAGGATCACCGCGCCGGCGCGGGCGAGCCTCAGCATGTTCTCGAGATGGAGCGCCGAAAACGGCGTCTCGCGCGGCACCAGGATCAACGGCTTGCCTTCCTTGAGCACGACGTCGGCGGCGCGCGTGATCAGGTCCTTCGCCGTGCCGGCGGCCACCTCGGCGAGCGTGCCCATCGTGCAGGGACAGATCACATAGGCATCAGGCGGGTTCGAGCCGGAAGCCGGCGGCGCGTTCCAGTCGTTGCGATCGAAGACCTCGAGCCGCCCGGCGGTAGCGGCGAAGCGTTCGGCCAGCAGGCGCTGCGCCTCGCGCGGCTGCGCGGGCAGGATGAGATCCGTTTCCTGCTTGGCGACGATCTGCGCCGCCTGCGAATACATCAGCCAGACGCGGCAATCCGCCGCCAGCAGGCGGTCGACGAGGCGCAGGCCATAGGGCAGTCCGGAGGCGCCGGTCCAGGCGACGGCAATCGTTTTAGTCATCTTCGTTGAGCAGCTTCGCGGCGACGAGACCGTTCACGATACCGAAAACCAGCGCGGAGAGGCCGAAAACCGGCGCGAGCAGGAACACGCCGTCGTGCGGGACGAGCCACAGGCGCGCGAGTAACAGCTGCCCGCCGATGTGCGCGAAGGCCGCCAGCACGCTCGCCGTCACCGCCCCGAACCAGCGGCGCGGCAGCCTCACGGCCAGCGCCAGCGCCGCGAGGCTCGCCAGCGCGCCCGTCAGCGCGAGGAAGAAGCCGGGGGCGAGAAACTGGCCGATCAGCAGGCTGCCGGCGACGACGCGCAACAGCGACACCCAGGCCGCATCGCGCCAGCCGTGGCGCCACAACACGATCAGCACGACGATGTTCGCCAGCCCCGGCTTCACGCCGGGCAGGGGCGAGGGCAGCGCGGCTTCCGCGACGGCGAGTGCGATCGCCGCCGCCGCATGGCGCGCGATGCGGCGATCGTCGGGCGTGACGGCGAGTTCAATAGTTGAGGCTGTCATGGCTGGCTTCGCGGCCTGAGAGAGAAAGGCTGACGTGGTTCGGCGCACAGATGGCGATGGCATTGGGGCGGGTGAGCCAGCCCTGCTGCACGCAGTATTGACGCGGACCGGGGTCTGAGAGCACGCGCGCGCGGCCCGGCGCGATCTCGATCACCGTCTCGCCGAGCGGTCCGGCA
The DNA here is from genome assembly GCA_013388985.1 of Rhodocyclaceae bacterium. Lineage (GTDB taxonomy): Bacteria > Pseudomonadota > Gammaproteobacteria > Burkholderiales > Rhodocyclaceae > Sulfuricystis. The sequence continues at coordinate 24,736 of JACAEF010000019.1, read as the reverse complement.
ACGGTATAGCGGCGTGGCGCGGTGAGCGGGAACTCGGCGACTACCTTGCCATCGACGCGCACCACGGCGCGCTCGGGCCTGCCGCCCGCCCATAACAACGGGAAGGAAACGCCGACGGCGAGCGCGGCCACGAGCACGACGAACCCGTCGCCCGGGCGCAGCAGGGCGAGCCAGGCCTTCACGGCATCAGCGCGCGGTGCCGCACCAGCACGCGGGCCTTACCCCTGAAATGCTCGGCCAGCCTTTCCGCGAACCACACCGAACGGTGCTGCCCGCCCGTGCAGCCGAGCGCCACGGTCAGATAGGCGCGATTGTCGCGGATGTAGGCCGGCAGCCAGGTTTCAAGGAACTGCCGGATGTCGGCGAGCATCTGCTGCACTTCGGGCTGCGCTTCGAGAAATTCGATCACCGCGGCATCCCGCCCGGTCAGCGGCCGCAGCAGCGGGTCGTAGTGCGGGTTCGGCAGGCAACGCACGTCGAAGACCAGATCGGCATCGAGCGGCAGGCCATACTTGAAGCCGAAGGACTGGAACAAGAGCGTCAAGCCTTCGCCGTTTCCTGCCAGCGCGAGGAAGTCCTTGACCATCGCGCGCAGGGCATTCGGCCGCAGGTAGCTGGTGTCGATGCGGTGGCCCAGGCTTTGCACGGCGGCGAGCGCGGTCCGCTCCTCGGCGATCGCCTCGGCCAGCGTCTTGTCGCCGCTGTCCAGTGGATGACGACGGCGCGTCTCGGAAAAGCGCTGGATCAGCACGTCGTCGCGCGCATCGAGGAAGATGAAGCGCACGTCGATGCGATGCACCGCGAGCTGCTGCAGCTGGGAGGGCAAGACGGCGATGCCGCTGCCGCCACGCATGTCGATCGCCACCGCGACGCGCTCATGCCCCTCGCGCATCAAATGACCGGCCAGTCCCGACAGCAAGGCAGCCGGCAGGTTGTCGACGCAGAAATAGCCGGCATCCTCCAGCACGTTCAATGCGATGGATTTTCCGGAACCCGAAACGCCGCTGATGAGCACGAGCTGCATGGGGAAAGAAAGGCCGAGCACAGTCGCGCTATGGTAGCATCGGCACAACGATCCACAAGATGCGCCGCGCCCGATGCCCCGCCAGGAATCCCGCTGGAAGATCCGTCCCATCCTGGCCGGCGCGCCCGCCTACCTCCACCCCTGGCTGACCGACACCGGCTCACTCACCGCGCGCCTCATGGCGCGCTGCACGCACTTTCGCGTCCAGGTCGTCGCCGAGCGGCGCGCCCGGCCGTTCGCCGACGAACGGCATCTGATCGGTCTGCCCCTGGGCCGCACGGCGTGGACGCGCGAAGTGCTCCTCTATGCCGACGACATCGCCGTGGTGTTCGCCCACAGCGTGCTGGCGCCCAGCGACCTCAATGGCGCCTGGCACATGGCGCAGGCGATCGGCGCCCGCCCGCTGGGTGCCGCGCTGTTCGCCGACCCGACGATCTGCCGCAGCCCGCTGACCACCGCCCGGCTCACGCCACGCCATCCGCTCCATCGCCATGCCGAGCAGGCGCTGGGCGAGCGGCTGCCGACGCTGTGGGCGCGCCGCTCGCGTTTCTGCCGCCTCGGCCGGCCGCTCCTGGTCACCGAAGTCTTCCTGCCGGGCATCGCGCGGCTTTGAGACCGCACGGGCGCAACCATTCTCCCGCGCCGGGCGCTCAAGCCGCCATCGTCGGCAGCAGCATGCCGTCGCGCTCTTCCAGCGCGCAGCCGCGCTTCAACTCGGACACCAGCCAGGCTGCCAGTGCGGGAACGTCCATGCCCAAGAGGCGCGCGCCGACATCGCGCAGGATCGGCACCGCGGCGAGGTGGCTTTCGAGCTCGGCACGCGGCAGTCCCTGCCGCTCGAGCAGGTTGAAGATGAAGCAGGCCTTCACGGCGTTCTTCGCCAGGCGCTCGGGCTCCGCTTCGAAGGCCGCCAGGCGCTGGTAGGCGCGATCGAGCGCTGCGCCGACGTCGCCGAAAGGGCGGCCATGGCCGGGAATCACGGTGTCGGGTTTCAGCCCTGCGATCAGATCGAGCGTCGCGCGCGTTTCGCGCAGCGCACCCGGCTGGCCGAAGAGTTCGCCGAAAACGACGCCGAAGCCGTTTTCCCACAGCGCGTCGCCCGAGATCAGCAGCTTCGCGTCCGGACAATGGAAAATCAGCGCGTCCCTGTCATGGCCGGGCGCGGCATACACGTGCCAATCGAGCCCGCCCATGCGCAGCGTCTCTCCCGCATGCACCACGCCATCATGGCGGAAACGGTCGGCACGCTGCCCGGCAGGAGCGAGCAGCAGGGCGTCCTCGTTCCAGTCCTGGATGTGCTGCTCGATGCCGGCGGGAATCAGGATCGCGCAGCCGCATGCCCGTTGCAGCGCCGCGTTGCCGCCGATGTGGTCGGAGTGGCCGTGGGTGTTGATGATACGGGCGAGGTGCCGCTCCGCCAGCGCCGACTTTACGAGTTCGACGGTTTGCGCGGCATGGCCGCCATAGCCGCTGTCGATCAGCGTCGCCTCGTTGCCATCGAACAGCAGGATGTTGTTCGACGACAGCCAGCCGCGCTCGATGACGTGCAGCGTGGACGGCAGCTTCATCGCCGGGCGAGGAACGCCCGCGCGACCTTCGAGGCCGGCTCGCGCCCCAGCTGCGCCGAGATCCACTGGGCGGTATCGACCAGTGCGTCGAGGTCGACGCCGCAATCGATGCCGAGCCCCTGCAGCAGCCAGACGACATCCTCGGTGGCGACATTGCCCGAGGCGCCTTTCGCATAGGGGCAGCCGCCCAGTCCGGCGACGGAGGCATCGAACACATTGACGCCTTCCTGCAACGCGGCGTAGATGTTGGCGATCGCCATGCCATAGGTGTCGTGGAAATGGCCGGCGAGCTTCTTGATCGGCACGCGGCGCGCGACTGCGTCGATCAGCGCCTTGGTCTTTTCCGGCGTGCCGGTGCCGATGGTGTCGCCGAGCGAGATTTCGTGACAGCCCATCTCGAACAGCGCCCAGGCTACCTCGGCGACGGCGACCGGCGACACCTCGCCCTGGTAGGGGCAGCCGAGCACGCAGGAGACATAGCCGCGCACCTTGACACCCGCTTCCTTCGCGCGCGCGAGCACTGGCTTGAAGCGTTCGAGCGATTCCTTGATCGAACAGTTGATGTTTTTCTGCGAGAAGGCTTCCGAGGCGGCGGCGAACACCGCGATCTCGCCCGCGCCCGCGGCGAGTGCGGCCTCGAATCCCTTTTCGTTGGGCACCAGCACCGGATAGCTCACGCCCTCGCGGCGCGCGATGCCCGCCATCACCGCCGCGGCGTCGGCCATCTGCGGCACCCATTTCGGCGAGACGAAGGCAGTCGCCTCGATCGTCGTCAGGCCGCAATCGGCCAGACGGTCGATCAGCGCGATCTTGGTGGCCGTCGGAATCGACGTTGTCTCGTTCTGCAGGCCGTCGCGCGGGCCGACTTCGACGATGCGGGCTTTCTTGGGCAGGGGCATGATTTAATGTTGAACGCCTTACTTGCCGACCGCTGCCCCCAGCGCTTCATTGAACCGTGAGTGGCCCGAGGTCGGCGATGCGGCGTTATCGTGAAGGTTCGAATTCGAGCAATTCTGCCCCATCCGCCACCTGCTCGCCAACTGCGTAGTTGAAGGCCTTGACGGTGCCGGCGGCGGGTGCGATTAGCGTGTGCTCCATCTTCATCGCTTCGAGCACGACGAGCGGCGCGCCTTTCTCGACGCGCGCCCCAGGCTCGGCCAGCAGCGCGATCACCTTGCCGGGCATCGGGGCGGTGAGCCCCCCCTCGGCGCCACTGCCCTCGCCGGCATGGAAGAGCGGATCGATCGCGGCGAAGACGAAGCTCATGCCGTCGAAGAAGACGTGGCGCTTCTCGCCGGCGGCGATCACCGTGGCATTGACGCGCCGTCCGCCCAGATCGGCCAGCAACGCGCCGTCGTCGTGCAGCTCGCCGGCCACCGCCGTCGTCTGTCCATCGCCGTCGAGGACGAAGCCGTCGCCGGCATAGGCCGCGACGAGACGCTTTTCGCTGGCGCCTGCACGCAGCAGGATCGCACGCCGCGCCATGCCATTGGCGCGCCAGCCGTCGCGCAGATGCCACGGCGAATGCGGATCCGCGCTGGCCTGCGCGTGCGCACGGGCGAAGTTACGGTCGCGCAGGAGCTCGGCGAGCGCCGCCAACAGCCAGGCCTCGCGCGGCGGCGTCGACTCCGCGGGAAACAGGAAAGCCTGCTCGCGCTCGATCAGGCCCGTGTCGAGGGAGGCCGAGACGAATGCCGGACAGGCCACCAGCCGCGACAGAAAGCCGACGTTGCTCGTCACGCCGACGATGCGGAAATCCGCCAGCGCCTGCAGCAGGCGCACCCGCGCGCGCTCACGGTTCTCGTCCCAGACGATCAGCTTGCTGATCATCGGGTCGTAGTGTGGCGAGATTTCGTCGCCGGCCTCGACGCCGGTATCGACACGCACGTTGAGCGACTCGGCCGGCGGGGCGAAATGCACCAGCCGGCCGGTGGCCGGCAGAAAGCCCTTGTCCGCATCCTCGGCATAGACGCGCGCCTCGAGCGCATGGCCGCGGATCGAGAGCTGTTCCTGCCGCAACGGCAGCGGCTCGCCGGCGGCGACGCGGAGCTGCCATTCGACCAGATCGAGCCCGGTGATCATCTCGGTGACCGGATGCTCGACCTGTAGCCGCGTGTTCATCTCCATGAAGTAGAAGGCGCCGGACGGCTCGACGATGAACTCGACCGTGCCGGCGCCGACATAGCCGACCGCCCGCGCCGCATCGATGGCGGCCTGGCCCATCGCCGCGCGGCGCTCGGGCGTCATGCCGGGCGCGGGCGCTTCCTCGAGCACCTTCTGGTGGCGGCGCTGCACCGAGCAGTCGCGCTCGAAGAGATGGACGACGTTGCCGTGCGTGTCGGCGAAAATCTGGAATTCGATGTGGCGCGGCCGCTGCAGATACTTCTCGATCAGCACGTGGTCGTCGCCGAAGCTGGCGGCCGCTTCGCGCTGGCAGGAAGCGAGTGCGGCCGCGAACTCCTCGCCGTTCCACACCACGCGCATGCCCTTGCCGCCGCCACCGGCGCTGGCCTTGATCAGCACCGGGTAGCCGATCGCCTCGGCCTGCGCACGCAGGAAGTCCGGCGCCTGCTCGTCGCCGTGGTAACCCGGCGTGAGCGGCACGCCGGCTTTTTCCATCAGCTTCTTGCTTTCCGACTTGAGCCCCATCGCGCGGATCGCCGCCGGCGGCGGGCCGATGAAGACGATGCCGTGCGCAGCGCAGGCTTCCGCGAACGCCTCGTTCTCGGACAGGAAGCCATAGCCCGGATGCACCGCCTCGGCGCCGGTAGCCTGGCAGGCGGCGATGATCCTGTCGATGGCAAGATACGATTCGCGCGCCGGCGCCGGACCGATGCAGACGGCCTCGTCGGCCATGCGCACATGGCGCGCTGCCCGATCGGCCTCGGAATACACGGCGACGGTGCGAAGCCCTAAACGCCGCGCCGTCCTGATCACGCGGCAGGCGATTTCTCCCCGGTTCGCGATGAGAATTTTGTTGAACATATTCATGTTCCTATCAAGAAAGACGACGCTGGCGGAACGGCAGATATTTTTTGTAGTAACGATAATTCTTGACAGGGCAATTTATTGTTACTACGATAAATGCCATGAGCACACGCATTCTCTGGGACGAGGCGAAGCGGCTGATCAATCTGGAGAAGCATGGCCTGGATTTCGTCGACGCGGTCATGGTGCTGGACAGCCGCTACCGTCTGGATGTGGAGAGCGTGCGCGCAGGCGAACGACGAACGCAATCGTTCGCCTATGTATTCGATGTGCTGACGGTTCTCACGGTGGTACATGTCGAGCGCGACGACGCGCTGCGGATCGTGAGCTTCCGCCCGGCTAGTGAGGAAGAGAGGAGCGCCTATCATGACTGGCTCGAAAACGACTTCGACGACGCTCGCTGACATGCAGGCTGCCCGCGCTCGTGGCGAAAGCCAGACCGATATCGCGAAGCTGCGCGCGAACGCCCCATTCGTCTGGGATGGCCAGAACGAGGACGAACGGCCTTTGACGCGGGAAGAGATGCAGGTGGGCATCGAGGCATACCGCAAGCGGCGCGGCCGCCCTGCGGGCAGCGACAAGGAATCCACCACGATCCGCCTGGATCGCGACATTCTCGCCGCTTTCCGGGCAGGGGGCCCCGGCTGGCAAACGCGCTTGAATGCGGCGCTGCGCGATTGGCTGAAAACGCACTCTCCGGTCTGACGAGACCAGCGAAAGCGCGCGAAACCGGCTCTGCCTGACGCCGGCCTGTCGAAACGAAAACTCGGTGCGAGTGAGAGGACAAGAAATTTCGTATCCAAGATCACGAAGGCGCCCCCTTGCAGATCGATCTCTTGCCGATTGCGTGTTCAACGCGAAAAAACATGGCAGGCTGCTTTAGCTCCGACCAGCGGAATACTAAGGCTGTTTCGATGCGGAAACCTCCCTTGGAAGAGAGCAGCCATATTCCTTCCAGCGCCGCCAGCACCAACCATTCCGCTTCAAGTCTTAGCGCATAAGAGCGGCCCTGTATCCAGGCTTCCCGCAATTCCTTTTGTGTGGAGATTCTGTATTTGGACTCAATGACCAGTCTGCCGCGCTCCTCACCGACCTCCAGTTTGGCTCCAATGACATAGTCCGGGAAGACCCGATCGCCACGTCCCATGCGCAGACGAAGTTGGCGCGTCCAGTCGGATTCGACATAGCCAAGGCTTCTCAGAAAGGGTTCTATCAAATGAATTTCGACATCGCGCTCGTTCATGAGCGTCAGCTCTTGATCCTCTCCTGCTCGGGTTATCCGGGGCAGAGATGCGACATCGACCCCTCTGCTTGCCAAGAGATCAAGCAAGGCTTGATAGTCGACATCTCTGAAATACTGGCCGGCGCATCCTTGAAAGCGAGCTCGAACCATCGGGCTGGCAGCAAGTACCGGTTGCGATTTCAAATCTGCCAGCCTGATTGGAGGAAGCCTTAACGGGCGGCCGATCTTTATCAACGAATACCAGTGCGCAAAAGGATCATCGAAGCCATCGTCCAAAATGCGCCATATGGAGTGGAGATGAGCACGCGGACTGGCACACCAAACCACGGCAATATCGCCACGACGCGCATCACGGTGGCCTCTCCAATAACTGCGGCTAGTGGGTGTGGCACTATCTAAAAAATAGAAATCTTCTTGCGTACCCACACCCGCCATGACAAACCATGCTCGTTGCGGAAGCGGCAATTCGTCATCCTCTTCAACCGCAAGATAACGGGGGGCAAAGTCGTAAAGAAAAGCATTGAGCTCCTTGGTGCTCAACCCTTGTGCATTGCGAAACTCCTGAAGTGACCGGTTGACTGCGAGGAAATACAACGCTCTTGCAGCACGCTGTATTTTTCCTGGAATTGGCGGAAGGGGAATTTCGAATGTCGAGCAAATTTCTGCTAACTGGCTAAAACGATGAGAGAAATAGTAGGGAACGAACCATTCTGGATAACGCCAGTGAAGCCATGATGAAATTGCGGCGATGGCATCAAGGACCTCAATTTCATAGCCCTTCCCGCCAATACCCCCATAGAGTTTCTTGCCGGGTCGTGCCGCGCTGTCCCATTCCAAAAAAAAACCTTCATTCACCATTTCCCTGAAGCGCTCTTCTACCACCCCAAAAGTCGGCAAATTGCCGAAAGCCTGAGTGAGCAGTTGCCGCAGAGGAATAAAAAACTCAGGGCTCGACTTCTCTTTCGAGCCTTCGGATGCTTCAGGCCAAACTGGAACAGGAGGATTCAGTTGCAAATGACCGACAGAAGCTCCATATTCTTTGCAAGTTTTGGCAAACCTCGGAAATGCTTGACTGATAGCTTTTCGGCCCTCGACCGAGGTGCGATATAGCGACCAAACATAGTTGTTCAGCGGCATTCTTGTCTGTATGAAACGGTTGCTCAAGACTCGGCGCAGGTAGGACGGCATCACGACCCGTCCTGGGTAAGTTCATGTCGCCCAATGGGGTTTGCGCTTCTCGATGAACGCGGCAAGCCCCTCCTGCCCCTCCGGCGAGACGCGCACGCGGGCGATGCGCTCGACGGTGTCCTCGATCAGCGCCGCCGAGAACGGCCGGCCGGCGATCGCGCGGATCAGCATCTTCGCTTCGGCGAGCGCCTGCGGGCCGTTCTTCATGATCGCCTCGACCCACTCGCCGACGGCCTCGTCGAGGGCGGCTTCGTCAACGACCATCTCGTGGATCAACCCGATGCGGTAGGCCTCGGCCGCCGAGAAGGTTTCTGCCGTCAGCATGTAGCGGCGCGCATAACGCTCGCCGATCGCGGCGAGCACATGCGGACCGATGACGGCGGGAATCAGGCCGAGCTTGACCTCGGTGAGCGCGAAACGCGCCTCGAAGGTCGCCACCGCGATGTCGCAGGCGGCGATCACGCCGACGCCGCCGCCATAGGCCGGGCCCTGCACACGCGCGATCACCGGCTTCGGGCATTCGGCGATCCGTCGCAGCATCTTGGCGAGCTCGCCGGCATCGCTGCGGTTCCGCTCGAAATCGTAGGCCGCAGCGCGGCGCATCCAATCGAGATCGGCGCCGGCGCAGAAGCTCTTGCCGATGCTGGAAATGACGACGACGCGCACGGCCGGGTCGCTGGCCATCGACAGCAGCGCCTCCGACAATTCCGCGATCACCACATCGTCGAAGGCATTGTGGCGCTCGGGCCGGTTGAGCGTGACGATGCCGACGCCGGCATCGATTTCGGTGAGGATGTTTTGCTGCATGTCGCCTCCCATCACATGCGGAACACGCCGAAACGCGTCGGTTCGATCGGCGCGTTGAGCGCGGCCGAGATGCCCAGGCCGAGCGCGCGGCGCGTCTCTTGCGGATCGAGGATGCCATCGTCCCACAGCCGCGCGGTCGCGTAGTAGGGATGGCCCTGGGTTTCATATTGCTGACGGATCGGCGCCTTGAAGGCTTCTTCCTCTTCCTTGCTCCAGCTGCCGCCCTTGGCCTCGATGCCGTCGCGCTTGACGGTCGCCAGCACCGAGGCCGCCTGCTCGCCGCCCATCACCGAGATGCGCGAATTCGGCCAGCTCCACAACAGCCGTGGGCCGTAGGCGCGACCGCACATGCCGTAATTGCCGGCGCCGAAACTGCCGCCGATGATCACCGTGAATTTCGGCACCTGCGCGGTCGACACCGCGGTGACCATCTTCGCGCCATCCTTGGCGATGCCGCCGTTCTCGTATTTGCGGCCGACCATGAAGCCGGTGATGTTCTGCAGGAAGACGAGCGGGATGCCGCGCTGGGCGCACAGCTCGATGAAGTGCGCGCCCTTCAGGGCCGATTCGGAGAACAGGATGCCGTTGTTGGCGACGATGCCGATCGGGTAGCCGTGCAGGTGCGCAAAGCCGGTGACCAGGGTGGTGCCATAGCGTGCCTTGAACTCGTCGAAGCGCGAGCCATCGACGAGCCGCGCGATCACCTCGCGCACGTCGTAGGGCTTTCTCGTGTCGGCCGGGATCACGCCATAGAGCTCCGCCGGATCGTAGAGCGGTTCCTCGGGCGTGGCGAGCGTGAGCGGGATCGTCTTCTTCCAGTTGAGGTTGGCGACGATGCGCCGCGCGATGGCGAGCGCATGCTGGTCGTTCTCGGCCAGATGGTCGCAGACGCCCGAGATGCGCGTATGCACGTCGCCGCCGCCCAAATCTTCGGCCGAGACCACCTCGCCGGTGGCGGCCTTCACCAGCGGCGGGCCGCCGAGGAAGATCGTGCCTTGGTTCCTGACGATGATCGACTCGTCCGACATCGCCGGCACGTAAGCGCCCCCCGCGGTGCAGGAGCCCATCACCACGGCGATCTGCGGAATGCCCAGGGCACTCATGTTCGCCTGGTTGAAGAAGATGCGGCCGAAGTGCTCCTTGTCCGGGAATACCTCGTCTTGCATCGGCAGGAAGGCGCCGCCGGAATCGACCAGATAGAGGCAGGGCAGGCGGTTCTCGCGTGCGATCTCCTGCGCCCGCAGGTGTTTCTTGACGGTGAGCGGATAGTAGGTGCCGCCCTTCACCGTCGCGTCGTTGGCGACGATCATGCATTCGACGCCCGAGACGCGGCCGATCCCCGCCACCACGCCCGCCGACGGCACCTCGCCGCCATACATGCCCCAGGCGGCGAGCTGGCCGATTTCCAGGAACGGCGCGCCGGGATCGAGCAGGCCGTCGATGCGGTCCCGCACCAGGAGCTTGCCACGTGCGAGATGCTTGGCGCGCGCTTCCTCGGAACCACCCGCACCGTGCCGTGCCACCAGCGCCGACTTTTCCTTGAGATCCTCGACCAGCGCCTGCATCGCCACGGCGTTGGCCTTGAATTCCTCGCTGCGCGGATTGAGCTTCGATTTGATGACCGACATCGGAATCCTTTCGCCTCAATGCACTGCCAAAGCGCAACCGCACTCCTGCGCCACCCGGCGCAGGGGCTTGTCCAGCGTCCAAAGCTTCAAGCGGCCGATCAACGCGGCCGCCAGCAGATGCGCATCCACATAGCCCAAGCCGCGTCCGGCCAGACCGCGTTCGGCGATCAGGTGCATCACCTCGTCGTGACTGGCGCTGCGGCAGCGCCGCATCTGCCCGAACATCGCGAGCTTGGCCTGGCTCACGCCTCCCAGCGCGAGCTCGCCGATCACATAATCGTGCAGCACGACATCGCCCTGGCGCAGCGGGCCGACCAGTGCGGCCTCGCGGTTGCGCAGGAAATCCACCCAGACCGAAGTGTCGGCGAGGATGCTCACGAACGCGACCTCGCGCGTTTCTTCGACAGGTAAGGCGCCGGTTCCGGCTCCGCGGCCATTTGCACCACCTTGCGCGGCGGCGCGACGACGCCGGGCTCGGAGCCGGCCAGCAATGCCAGGCGCTGCGAGGCGAGCCGATGGCGCATTTCCAGCAGGGCCTCGCGCAGCAGCTGCGAACGATCATGAATCCCGCTGAGCGCCTCGACTTCGGCGAGCAGCGCGTCATCCAGCGTCACGGTGGTTCTCATGGCGTCCTCCCCGGAATGATCTGCATCAAATATAGCATCATTCGATGCTGATCATGATTCGCCCGTCACCGCCCGCGCGATCACCAGCCGCTGGATGTCGGAGGCGCCTTCGTAGATCTGGCAGACCCTGACATCCCGGTAAATCCGCTCGACCGGGAAGTCGCTGACATAACCATAGCCACCGTGGATCTGGATCGCGTCGGAGCAGACGCGCTCGGCCATCTCGGAAGCGAAGAGTTTGGCCATGCTCGCCTCCTTGAGGCAGGGCAGGCCGGCATCGCGCAGGCTGGCCGCATGCCAGACCATCTGACGCGCGACCTCGATCTGCGTCGCCATGTCGGCGAGGCGAAAGGCGACGGCCTGGTGCTCGACGATCGGCTTGCCGAAGGCCTCGCGCTCCTTCGCATAGGCGATGGCGGCTTCGAGCGCGCTCCTGGCCATGCCCACCGCCTGCGCGGCGATGCCGATGCGGCCGGCTTCGAGGTTCGAGAGCGCGATCTTGTAGCCCTCGCCCTCGGCGCCGATCAGGCAGTCGGCCGGGATGCGGCAGTTCTCGAACAGAATCTGCGCGGTGTCCGAGGCGCGCTGGCCGAGCTTCTCCTCGATGCGCGCGACGACGTAGCCCGGGGTGTCGGTCGGCACGCAAAAGCAGGAGATGCCCTTGCGGCCAGCGGCCGGATCGGTGACGGCGAAGACGATCGCGATCTTCGCGTGCTGGCCCGAGGTGATGAACTGCTTGACGCCGTTCAAAACCCAGTAGTCGCCATCGCGCACTGCGCGGGTCTTGATCGCCGCGGCGTCGGAGCCGACGTGCGGCTCGGTGAGACAAAAGCAGCCGAGCAGCTCGCCGCTCGCCGCGCCCTTGAGCCAGCGTTCCTTCTGCGCATCGTTGCCATACTTGTTCAGGATGCCGCAGACCAGCGAGTTCTGCACCGAGAGGATCGTCGAGGTCGCGCCGTCGCCGGCGGCGATCTCCTCGATGGCGACGGCGAGCGAAACGTAATCGAGCCCGGCGCCGCCCCAGGCTTCCGGCACCACCATGCCCCATGCGCCCAGGCCAGCGAGCTCCTGCAGGGCTTCGGCGGGGAAGCTGTGCTCGCGGTCCCACCGCGCAGCATTGGGCGCGAGCCGCTCGCGCGCGAAAGCGCGCAGCGTGTCGCGGATCATGGTCTGGTCGTCGTCGAGGATCATGCCGTTGCTTCCTTGAGTGGTTTCGCCGGACGCTGGATCAGCAGCACGCCGCCGATCACCAGCACGCCGCCGACCAGCGCGGAAAGATCGAGGCGCTCGCCGAGCAGCAGCGCGCCTTGCAGCACGGCGGCGACCGGCACGAGGTTGATGAAGATCGAGGCGCGCTGGGCGCCGATCGCCTGCACCGCGGCCGAAAACCAGGTAAATCCCAGCGTCGTGCCGAGCAGACCGAGAAACAGGATCGCCGCCCAGGCCAGTGGCGGATAATGGGGAACGAGTTGCGCCGGATCGACGAGCAACGCCGTGATGAGCAGCATCAGGAAGCCCGCGCAGCTCGCGTAGGCGGTCATCACGAGTGCGCCGAGATTGCGCCGCGCCAGCGATTCCGTGCCGAGCCGGCCGATCAGCGTGTAGATCGACCACATCAGCGCGCAGCCGAGAATCAGCAGGTCGCCGCTGCCGATCCGGCCGCGCAGCGGCGCGAGGGGGTCGCCGCGGCCGATCACCGTCAGGCAGCCGAGCAGGGCAAGCGCGCTGCCCAGCGCTTTCAGCCGCGTCATGCCCTCCCGAAGCAGCCAGGCCGCCGCCAAGAGCGTGATCACGGGCGTCGTGGCGACGACCAGCGCGCCGCGTCCGGCGGTGATGTGCTGCATGCCGTAAAGGAAGAAGAGGTTGTAGATGTAAATGCCGGAAGCGCCCAGGCCGATCACCAGCCATAGCTCATTGCGGCTCAGGCGCGGCAGGCGGCCATAGTGCAAGAGCACCAGCAGCAGGAGGCTCGCCGCGGCCAGAAGGAAGCGCCAGACGGCCACGCCGAGCGGCGGCACGTCCTGCACCGCGACGCGCGCGGCGACCCAGGTGCCGCCCCAGATCACCGCCGTGATCACGAGTCTGGCGTAGGTGGCGAACACTCAGAGCATCTCGATGGCCATGGCCGTGGCTTCACCGCCGCCGATGCACAGGCTGGCGACGCCGCGCTTCTTGCCATACTTCTTCAGCGCGCCGAGCAGCGTGACGACGATGCGCGCGCCCGAGGCGCCGATCGGGTGGCCGAGCGCGCAGGCGCCGCCATGCACATTGACCTTGTCGTGCGGCAGATTCAGCTCCTTCATCGCCGCCATCGTCACGACCGCGAAGGCCTCGTTGATTTCATAAAGATCGACGCTCTCCGCCGTCCAGCCGGTCTTCTCGAACAGCTTCTTCATCGCGCCGACCGGCGCGGTGGTGAACCAGGCCGGCTCCTGCGCATGCTGCGTATAGCCGACGATGCGCGCCAGCGGCGCAAGGCCCCGCTGCGCCGCATCGCTCTCGCGCATCAGCACCAAGGCAGCGGCGCCGTCGGAGATCGACGAGGAGTTGGCGGGGGTGACCGTGCCATCCTTCTTGAACGCGGGCTTGAGCGTCGGGATCTTGTCGAGCTGCGCCTTGGCCGGCTGCTCGTCCGTCTTGATGATCGCCTCGCCCTTCCTGCTCGAAACGGTGACCGGCGCGACCTCCCAATCGAAGCTGCCGTCCTGACCAGCCCGTTGCGCGCGCTGGGTCGAGGCGATCGCGAAGGCGTCCTGGTCCTGGCGCGTGAAGCCGTAGTGCGCGGCGCAGTCCTCGGCGAAGGTGCCCATCAGGCGCCCCTTGTTCTCGGGCGAATAGTGGTCTTCGAGGCCGTCGAAGAACATGTGGTCGATCAGCTGGCCGTGGCCGAGACGGTAACCGCCGCGCGCCTTGGGCAAGAGATAGGGCGCGTTGGTCATCGACTCCATGCCGCCGGCGACGATCACGTCCTGGCCGCCGGCCTTGAGCGTATCGCAGGCCATCATGACCGCTTTCATCGCCGAGCCGCAGACCTTGTGCACCGTGGTGCAGCCGGCGGACATGGGCAGCCCGGCCTGCAAGGCGGCCTGACGCGCTGGTGCCTGACCCTGCCCGGCCTGCAGCACGCAGCCCATCAGCACTTCCTGCACATCCTCGGCCTTCAGCCCGGCGCGTTCGACGGCGGCCTTGATGGCCACCGCGCCGAGGTTGGCGGCGGTCAGAGAAGCGAAGTCGCCCTGGAACCCTCCCATGGGGGTACGGGCGGCAGAGACGATGACGATCGAATCGGACATGGCATTTCCTTTCAGAAGAGTTTGTTCAAAGCAGCCGCATAGCTGGCCTCGATGTCGTCGCTTGCGCCGACGGTCATGCCGAGATCGCGCATCAGTCCATCGCGCAGGCCATACACCCAGCCATGCACGGTCAGGTCCTGGCCACGCCGCCAGGCGTCCTGCACCACCATGCTGTGCGCGACATTGAGCACCTGTTCAAGCACGTTGAGCTCGCACAATTTGTCGATGCGCTGCGCGGCGGGCAGGGCTTCGACGCGCTCGAAGTGCTTGGCGTGGACGTCCTGCACATGGCGCAGCCACAGATCGACGATGCCGACGCGCTGCCTCTTGTAGGCCGCCGTCACGCCGCCGCAGCCATAGTGGCCGACCACCATGATGTGCTTCACTTTCAGCACGTCGATCGCATACTGGATCACCGACAGGCAGTTGAGGTCGGTATGCACGACGACGTTCGCCACGTTGCGATGGACGAACACCTCGCCCGGCAGCAGATCGACGATCTCGTTGGCCGGCACGCGCGAATCGGAGCAGCCGATCCACAGATATTCGGGCGCCTGCAGCTGGGCGAGCTTCTTGAAGAAGCCTGGCTGCGCCGTTTCCATGCGCTGCGCCCAGCGACGGTTGGCCTCGAACAGCCGCGCGAGGGCATGATCGGGATCGACCGCGGTCACGGGTGCCGTCTTACCAGCGCCGACTTTCTTCATGGTCAGGACGTCTCGTTGAAGAGTTCCCTGCCGATCAGCATGCGGCGGATTTCTGAGGTGCCGGCGCCGATCTCGTAGAGCTTGGCGTCGCGCCACAGCCGCCCGGTCGGATACTCGTTGATGTAGCCGTTGCCGCCAAGCGCCTGGATCGCCTCGCCGGCCATCCAGGTCGCCTTTTCTGCCGCGTAGAGGATCGCGCCGGCGGCATCTTTCCTGAGCGTGCGCGCATGGTCAGACGAGTCGCAGGCGCGGCCGACCGCATAGACGTAGGCGCGGCAGGCCTGCCAGGTCGTGTACATGTCGGCGAGCTTGCCCTGCATCAGCTGGAATTCGCCGATCGGCGTATCGAACTGCTTCCTCTCGTGCAGATAAGGCAGCACCACGTCCATGCATGCGGCCATGATCCCGAGCGGCCCGCCGGACAAGACGGCTCTTTCATAGTCGAGGCCGGACATCAGCACCTTGACGCCTTGGCCTTCGCCGCCGAGCACGTTCTCCTCGGGCACCTCGCAGTCGTCGAAGAACAGCGGATAGGTGTTCGAGCCGCGCATGCCGAGCTTGTCGAGATGCGAGCCGTGCGAAAAGCCCTTGAAATTCTTCTCGACGATGAAGGCGGTGATGCCCTTGGCGCCGGCCGCCGGATCGGTCTTGGCATAGACGACCAGCGTGTCGGCGTCGCCGCCATTGGTGATCCACATCTTGCTGCCGTTCAACACATAGCGATCGCCCTTCTTGTCGGCCCGCAGCTTCATCGAGACGACATCGGAGCCGGCGTTCGGCTCCGACATCGCCAAGGCGCCGACATGCTCGCCGGAAATGAGCTTCGGCAGATACCTGGCTTTCTGCGCCGCAGTGCCATTGCGGCGGATCTGATTCACGCACAGGTTCGAGTGAGCGCCGTAGGAGAGGCCCACCGAGGCCGAGGCGCGGGAGATTTCCTCCATCGCGACGATGTGCGCGAGATAGCCCATCCCCGTGCCGCCGTCCTCCTCCGGCACCGTCAACCCCAAGAGGCCCAGGTCGCCAAACTTTTTCCAGAGATCGGCGGGAAATTCGTTGTCGCGGTCGATCGCAGCCGCGCGCGGCGCGATCTCGTCGGCGGCGAAGGCGCGCACCGTGTCGCGCAGCATCTCGATCTCTTCGCCCAGCTGGAAGTTCAAACCGATCATCGTTCAGCCTTTCCGTGCATCGTTATGAGAGTCTGCTGCATCATCGCGCAGTGCGTCGTCTTGCCGTGCTTCACCACCCAGGCATCGCCACGCGTGATGACGAGGTTTTTGCCCGGCTTCACCACCTCGCCGGTGGCGATCAGCAACTCGCCGTCGGCCGGCGCCAAGAGGTTGACCTTGAATTCGACCGACAGCACCGAGGTGTTCGGCGCCATCAGCGAAAAACCCGCATAGCCGGCGGCGCTGTCGACGACGGTCGAGGTCACGCCGGCATGGAAGTAGCCGTGCTGCTGCGAAAGATCGGGCCGGTAAGGCAGATGGATCTCGCAGCCGCCGGGCCAGACGTCCGCGAGCGTCGCACCCAACAGGCCCATGATCCCCTGCTTCGCGAAGCTGGCGCGCACTTTCTCGTTCCAGAGCGGATCGCGGGGTTCGAATCGCGCCTCGCCACGCGGGATGCCGTAGCTCACTGTCGCACTCCCTCGGTTGGTTCCGTTGCGGCCGATTCTATGTTGACGTTTACGTCAACGTCAACCCGTCTTGCGCCGCGTCTTGCCGGCATCGAGCAGGGCGCGGCATTGCGCCTCGAACGCATCGAGCTCGCCGAGCACCGCCTCGATGTCCTCGCGCTGCTGTATGAGCTTCGCCCGCTGACGCCCCAGCACCTCGATCAGCCGGGCGAGCTGTGAGGTCTCGGGCGCGGTGTCGTACATGTCGATCAGCTCGCGGATCTCGGCCAGCGACAGGCCGAGGCGCTTGCCGCGCAAGGTCAGCTTCAGCCGCGTGCGGTCGCGCTTGCTGTAGATGCGCTGGCCGCCCGCCCGGGCCGGGTTCAGCAGGCCCTGATCCTCGTAGTAACGGATCGTGCGCGGCGTCACGCCGAATTCGCGCGCCAGATCGGCGATGCTGTAAGAAGTGGCGTCGGTCGGCATCTCGTTTTCAACGGTTGTTGCGGTGCACAAATATTTTTCCGTTTCGGCTAAACTAGCCGGAGCCAATAACATTCCGCAGTTAAACAGATTTGCGATAGCCGGGCAACGTTCCTTCATGCCGATCGATCATCCCCATGTCCAGCCGCCGGACGCCAGCGCGACCCTCGAGGTCGCCCGCGGCGTGCACTGGCTGCGTATGCCGCTGCCCTTCGCGCTCGACCACATCAATCTCTGGCTGATCGAGGACGGCGACGGTTTCACCGCGGTGGATACCGGCATCGCGATGGATGCCGTCAAGGCTGCCTGGAAATCGGCGCTGGCGGGACGGCACCTGAATCGGCAAATCGTCACCCACTTCCACCCCGACCACCTCGGCCTTGCTGCCTGGCTGGAAGCCGAGACCGGCGCGCCGCTTTCGATGACGCAGGGCGAGTATCTGACCGCCCAGGCCATCGCCGCGGGCATCCCGCCCTTCGACGTCGCGTCGATGGTGCAGATGTTCCGCCGCCACGGCCTCGATGCGGAACGCAGCAATGCGCTGGAGGCGCGCGGCAACGCCTACCGGCGCGGCGTGCCGGCCATTCCCACCACCTTCGAGCCGCTCTTCGAGGGCGACCGCCTGAAGATCGGGATTCACGAATGGCAGGTCATCGTCGGCCACGGCCATGCCCCGGAGCATGCGAGCCTCTACTGCGCCGAACTGAACCTGCTGATCTCCGGCGACATGCTGCTGCCGCGCATCTCGACCAACGTGAGCTGCTATGCCGCGGCGCCGCGCCTCGATACGCTCAAGCGGTATCTCGATTCGCTCGACCGGCTGGCCACGCTGCCGGAAGACACGCTGGTGCTGCCCTCGCATGGCCTGCCCTTTCGCGGTCTCTCGGACCGCGTCGCCGAACTGCACGCGCATCATGCGTCCCGCTGCGCCGACCTCGTCACCGCCTGCGCGCAGTGCG
Organism: Rhodocyclaceae bacterium; assembly: GCA_013388985.1. Taxonomy (GTDB): domain Bacteria; phylum Pseudomonadota; class Gammaproteobacteria; order Burkholderiales; family Rhodocyclaceae; genus Sulfuricystis. The sequence continues at coordinate 6,610 of JACAEF010000019.1, read as the reverse complement.
CGCACAGCGCCGGCGAACTGCTCGAAGTGCTGTTCGGCCGGCCGATCACCGACCCACACCAGACCCTGTTCGCGATGGGCGAAGCGATCGCGCACCTGAACCATCTGGAATGCCAGGGCCGCCTGCTGCGCCACGACGACGATGGCATCATCCGCTATACGACGAACCCAACCGAGGAGCGAGAGACATGAGCACGACACAGGAAACCGAAAAGCCCACCCTGCCCGACCCGCAGGAAATCGCCAGGACCTATGCCGAGGTCGCGCAGCGCGCCGCGAAGCTGCTCAACCAGCACGTCAAGCGCCAGCTCAAGAAAGGCATCACGCCGCCGCAGGACGAGCTGGGGGTGGCGCAGGCCTTCATGGAGCTGATGGCCAAGCTGCTCGCCAACCCCTACCGGCTGGCGCAGGCGCAGATGAACCTGGTCTGGGACTACTTCTCGCTCTGGCAGCACTCGATGCTGCGCTTCATGGGCATGCACACGCCGCCGGTCGCCGCGCCGGCGAAGAGCGACAAGCGCTTCAAGGACGAACAGTGGGAAGAGCACTTCCTGTTCGACTTCATCAAGCAAAGCTACCTGATCACCGCACGCCACATCCATGACACGGTCTGCTGCGTGCAGGGTCTGGATCCCCATACCCAGGAGAAGGTGAATTTCTTCACGCGCCAGTTCATCGATGCGCTCTCGCCGACCAACTTCGTGCACACCAACCCCGAGGTGTTCCGCGAAACGGTGCGCACGCACGGCCAGAACCTGATCAAGGGGCTCAACAACCTGTTGCGCGACATCGAGGAGGGCGACGGCCAGCTGCGCGTCAAGATGACCGACACCACCGCCTTCGAGCTCGGCAAGAACATCGCCACGACGCCGGGCAAGGTGGTGTTCCAGAACGATCTGATGCAGCTCCTGCAATTCACTCCGAGCACCAAGACGCAGTGGAAGCGCCCGCTCCTGATCGTGCCGCCGTGGATCAACAAGTATTACATCCTCGACCTGCGCGAGAAGAACTCCTTCATCAAATGGGCGGTCGATCAGGGTCACACGGTGTTCTGCATCTCCTGGGTCAATCCGGATGCGCGGCTGGCCGAGAAGAGCTTCGAGGACTACCTCACCGAAGCCGCGGTGACGGCCATCGACAAGGTCTGCGAGCAAACCGGCGAGAAAGAGATCAATGCCGTCGGCTACTGTCTCGGCGGCACCCTGCTCGGCACCACCGCAGCCTACCTGGCGGCGAAGAAGGACAAGCGGCTCGCCTCGGTGACCTTCTTCACGACGATGCTCGACTTCTCGATTCCGGGCGAGCTGGGCGTGTTCATCGACGAGCAGCAGGTGGCCAATCTCGAAGAAAAGATGCGCAGCCGCGGCTATCTGGAGGGCAGCGAGATGGCCAGCACCTTCAACATGCTGCGCGCCAACGACCTGATCTGGTCCTTCGTGGTCAACAACTATCTGCTCGGCAAGGACCCCTTCCCGTTCGACCTGCTCTACTGGAACTCCGATTCCACACGCATGCCGGCGGCGATGCACAGCTTCTATCTGCGCAACATGTACATGAAGAACCTGCTCAAGGAGCCGGGCGGCATCGTGCTCGACGGCGTGCCGATCGATTTGCGCAAGATCAGGACGCCCGCCTATTTCATCTCGACCATCGAGGACCACATCGCCCCGTGGCAGAGCACCTATCTCGGCGCGAAACTCTTTTCCGGCCCGGTGCGCTTCGTGCTCGGCGGCTCCGGCCACATCGCCGGCATCGTCAATCCGCCCGCCGCCAACAAGTACGGCTACTGGATCAATCCGGCCAAGACGCTGCCGGACACGCCGGAGCAATGGTTCGAAGGCGCCGAACAGCAGCCGGGCTCGTGGTGGACCGACTGGCAGGCCTGGGTTGCATCGCTGAACGGTGAGCGGGTGCCGGCGCGCGATCCGGCGCAGGGCAAGCTCGGCGTGATCGAGGATGCGCCGGGCTCCTACGTCAAATTCCGCCTCGACCAGCAAGCCGCATGAATGAGCCCGATCGCGTCGTCTTCGACACGAACGTGCTGGTTTCCCTGTTCGTCTTCGCCGACAGCCGGCTCCATCCGCTGTGGGGCGAAGTCGTGGCTGGCCGCTGGGTCGCGCTGACCAGCGCCCCCTGTCTCGCCGAATTCCGGCGCGTGCTCGGCTATCCGCTGTTTTCCCTGCCGGCCGATGCGCAACAGGCCGCTTACGCGGCCTATCTCGCGCACGTCGAAACCGTCGCTGCCGTGCCGCAAGCCGCCGTCGCACTGCCGCGCTGCAAGGACCGCGACGACCAGAAGTTCCTCGAGCTCGCGCGCGACGGCAACGCTCGCTGGCTGGTCACCGCCGACAAGCTGCTGCTGAAACTGCGACGCGGCCGACGGCTCGATGGGTTGTTTCGCATCCTCACCCCCGACGAAGCGCTGCGGAAAATCGGCGCTGGTGAGACGGCACCCCTCGCCCCCTGACGGCAAGATTTGCCGCCACGACGGCTACTTCAACCGCGTTTTCGCGCCGTCCCCGTCTCTTGGGAATCTCTGAAGAACCGTCGCGAGCAGCCCTGGGCGCAAGGAGCCGCGCAGCGAGCGACGAGACATATCGAGGAGATAGGCGAGGAGCGAGCATGCGACACCGCGAACGGGGCGCGCAGCAGGTCATTCAGAGGTTCGCTTGCCGCTGGCAAGGAAGTTGCAGCAGAGGCAGCCATGCATGCTTCCGCCCTCGCCTACGCCGAAACCTTCGGCAGCGCCTACGCCAACACGCTCGCCCGGCCAGCACCGATCGCGCCCGAGCGCGCCGCCCCCTGCGACCGGCTCGCCGCGATCGCCGCCGCCTATGTCGAGGTGATCGAACATTGGTCCTGCACCGTCGAAGACGTGATCCGCTTCTCGACGCTGGCGGCCGAGCTCGTCGGCCTGGTCGAACTCGCGCCGGCCGTCTGCCTCGGCATGGCGCCGCACCTGCCCTTCGCCAGTCCTTCGCTGCGCCATACCTTCGCCGCGGCCGTGCTCGGCATCCGGCTGGGCCAGGCGATCCGGCTCGACGCGCGCCGCCAGCACACGGTGGCGAAGGCCGCCCTGTTCATGAACCTGCCCAGCCTCGAGCTGCAGGACGATCTCGTCGCACCCTACGCGGTGCCCAGCGACGCCCAGCGCATCACGCTCGCGCGCCATCCGCAGCTCGCCGCCGACCTGCTGCGCGACTCGCCCGGAACCGATCTCGCCTGGATCGAAGCGGTCCTCCAGCATCACGAATCGCTCGACGGCAGCGGCTATCCCGCCGCGCTGGCCGGCGACGAGATCTGCCTTGAAGCGCGCATCCTGAAGATCGCCGATGTCTGGTATGCGCTCGTCGCGCCGCAACGTCTGCTGCGCAGCGCCAAGACGCCGCGCGCCGCGCTGCACTGGCTGCTCTCACGCAATCGTCAGCAGTTCGACGCGCGTCTGATCGAAGCCTTGCGCCGTGTCACTGGCATCTGCCCGCCCGGCACGGTCGTGCGACTGGCCAACCGCGAAACCGCGCTGGTCGTCGATGCGCCGCACGGCATGGCCCTGCCGCGGCAGGCCATCTCGATCCTCGGCGTGCATGGCCGGCTGCTGCGCGATCCGGTGCGGCGCGACACGCGCCGGGCGCCCTACGCGATCCGCGACATCACCGCCTTGAAAGGCATCGCGATTCCGCCCGCCTTCTGGCGCCAGCTCTGGACGCTGGCGGAATCCAGCGCACAGGAGAGGCGATCGGGCCAATAGAATGGAGCGATGCGCAATCGCAACGATGCTCTCGAAGTCCTCTCCTTCCAGCCGCAACACCCCCGTCCGGACGCGCCGCCGCTGCTGTTCCTGCATGGCGCCTACACCGCGGCCTGGTGCTGGGAACATTACCAGCCCTTTTTCGCCGCCGCCGGTTTCGAGAATCACGCGCTGAGCTTCTCCGGCCACGGCGCGAGCCGCCGCCGCGACCATCTCGACAGCTACTCGATCGACGATTACGTCAATGACGTCGCCGAGGTCGTCGCATCCTTACGCACGCCGCCGGTGCTGATCGGCCATTCGATGGGCGGCTTCGTGGTGCAGAAATATCTCGAGCGCTACCCCGCCCCCGCCGCCGTGCTGATGTGCGCGGTGCCGCCGCAGGGGCTGACCGCCTCGGCCTTCGGCATGTTTCTCAAGCAACCCGGCCTGCTCGCCGACCTCAACCGCCTGATGAGCGGCCGGCATGTGGCACTCGACAGCCTGCGTAGCGCACTGTTCGCGCAGCCGGTATCGCTCGACGAGCTGGCGCGTTACTACCGCCTCGCCCAGCCCGAATCGCATCGCGCGATCTGGGACATGATGCTGTTCAACCTGCCGCGCACCCGGCAGGTGCTGGCACATCTGCCGGGCGGGCGCGAGCGCCTGCGCATCGTCGGCGCCGAGCATGACGTGATCATTCCGCCTTCCCTGGTGACGCTGACCGCGAAGAGCTATGGCGCCGAGGCGGTGATCCATCCCGGCATGGGCCACGGCCTGATGCTCGAAGCCGACTGGCGCAGGCCGGCGCAGGATCTGGTCGAATGGCTCAGTGACCGCTGGGCATGAAATTTTTTTGCTATAGAGAGATTTCGGCCTCTCCGACTGTTACCGCAGCACAAAAATTTTTAAAATATTTTTATAATTAAATAAAAGTTATCACGGATTCGACGATGGTTTTCTTTCGACGTTCCAGCCCAACTGAAGCACCCAAGCCCAAAACCCAGACACAGCCCCCCACCCTTGAACCGCAAAGCAGGAGAATCATCGATACCCTGCAGCAAATGGCTATCGACCTTGCCAATGTCTGTTACCGGCTGACTGATCTGACCCGTCAGTCCGAACAGGCCGCCGAGGAGGCTAAACAGATCGCAGCCGAATCCGTCGATATCCGGGAGATCGCCCATTCCGTCGCAGAGGATGCAATGCACGCGGCCGATGCCGCAGCCCGCACCCGCGATGAATCCGTGCAAGGCTCCAAAGAACTCGACAAGGTCGTCAGTGACATGAGCGAAATGGCTACCCGAGTGGGCGAGGCTCATGACGCGATGCTGCGACTGATCGAGCAGATTCAACGTATCGAAGCGAATTCCGCGACGATTCACATGATCGCCAAGCAGACCAACCTGCTCGCGCTGAATGCTGCCATCGAGGCAGCACGCGCAGGGGAACAGGGACGGGGCTTTGCCGTAGTCGCCGATGAGGTACGCAAACTCGCTAATTCCGCGATCGGCGCAGCCAGCGAAATATCCGAGACGGTGGCGCGCATACAGGAACAGACCGGAACCACGATGAATGTCATTTCTTCACTCGCAACGGAATCCGGCATGGTCGCACGTACCGCTCACGAAGTCGGCAAGCAACTGAAAGGCATCCTCGACGATGCTGTCGCGACAGAAGCCCGTCTGCAAACCATCGCCGCCGAAGCGCAAAAAACTGTTGAAAAAGCCGACACCATCGCCGCTCATGCGCAATCGGGGCATACGCGCATGGAGCACTTCCAAGGCGCGTTGAAGCAGGCTGCGGAATTGGCGGACAAACCCGGCGAGCAGACCTTCCGCCTACTGGCCATCAGCAGCGTGGATTCCCTCCATACACGCATCTACAAGGCCGCCAGGCAGACCGCCGACGAGGTCAGCGAAGCACTCACAGCGGCGATTGCGCGCGGTGAAATCACGCTCGAAAAACTCTTTTCCGAAAACTACACCCCGATTCCCGGCACCCAACCTCAAAAATATTCCACTTCATTCGACCAGCTCACCGACCGCCTTCTTCCACCGCTTCAGGAAGCCTTCCTGGCAGCCCATCCCGAAGCGATCTATGCCATCTGCACTGATCGCAATGGCTACGTACCCACCCACAACAAATGCTTCAGCCAGCCTTTGACCGGCGATCCTGCAAAAGACCTGGCCAGCAACCGCACCAAGCGGATCTTCAACGACCGCACGGGGGCCCGTTGCGGTACCAATACCGAACCCCTGCTGATCCAGACCTACAAACGCGATACCGGCGAAGTCATGCATGACCTTTCGGTACCCATTTTCATTCAAGGACGGCATTGGGGTGGTTTTCGGGTTGGCTATCCACCTCTGAAAACATCGGCATGACGGCCGAACTCAGCCCAGATATTTGAGATGGCTGCCGCAGCCGGCCCGGCAGTCGGAGGCGCCGAAACCTGGTAAGGCCACGCTGCCCGGCGTTGCGCGATTGATCGCGCACTCCACCTCGACGTAGCGCCGTATGCCGGCGATGCGCACACCGGGGGCAGCCAGCAGGTAGTCGATGTGCCAGCGCAATGCCTTTTCCGTGCGCAGGTGACGAGCGATGCGTGCTTCGAAGTTGCGCCGTGCCGAGCCGGTATAAACATAACGGCCGGCCGGGAAGTCGAACTCCCCAAACCGGCCGATCCGAACCCGTACCGGGCGTTCGATTTCGATCAGCAGCTGATAAGTGACGTGCCGCCTCACTCCTCCAGCAGACTCCTGACCATCCAGGCGGTCTTTTGGCTCCGGCCGCCGCTTGCGCGGCTTAACGTTCGCTCCGCTCACGTGAGCCTACGCCGAAAGGCCGCCACTCCCCGTCCCTCGACGCCCCTCACTCTTCC
>JACAEF010000090.1 GCA_013388985.1 Rhodocyclaceae bacterium | reverse complement strand
TGAACTCTTGGGCGGTATCAGCCTGTTATCCCCGGAGTACCTTTTATTCGTTGAGCGATGGCCCTTCCATACAGAACCACCGGATCACTATGACCTGCTTTCGCACCTGCTCGACTTGTGGGTCTCGCAGTCAAGCCTCCTTTTGCCATTGCACTATGAGCACGATGTCCGACCGTGCCTAGGAGACCTTCGTACTCCTCCGTTACCGTTTAGGAGGAGACCGCCCCAGTCAAACTGCCTGCCATGCACGGTCCCCGACCCCGATTCAGGGGCCCAGGTTAGAACCTCAACGACACCAGGGTGGTATTTCAACGTCGGCTCCACGCGATCTGGCGACCGCGTCTCACTGCCTCCCACCTATCCTACACAAGTCCCGTCAAAGTCCAATGCAAAGCTACAGTAAAGGTTCATGGGGTCTTTCCGTCTAGCCGCGGGGAGATTGCATCTTCACAAACATTTCAACTTCGCTGAGTCCCAAGAGGAGACAGTGTGGCCATCGTTACGCCATTCGTGCAGGTCGGAACTTACCCGACAAGGAATTTCGCTACCTTAGGACCGTTATTGTTACGGCCGCCGTTTACCGGGGCTTCGATCAAGCGCTTGCACGCCATCAATTAACCTTCCGGCACCGGGCAGGCGTCACACCCTATACGTCGTCTTTCGACTTGGCAGAGTGCTGTGTTTTTGTTAAACAGTCGCAGCCACCTATTCTCTGCGACCCCGTTCCGCTTCGTCCGCGGGGGACTACACGTACGCGGGGCACACCTTCTCCCGAAGTTACGGTGTCAATTTGCCGAGTTCCTTCTCCTGGGTTCTCTCAAGCGCCTTAGAATTTTCATCCTGCCCACCTGTGTCGGTTTGCGGTACGGTCAATCACAGACTGGAGCTTAGAGGCTTTTCCTGGAAGCAGGGTATCACTCACTTCGCGCTCCAAGAGCACTCGTCGTCACGCCTCAGCTAAGCCGCACGGATTTGCCTATGCAGCACGCCTACACGCTTAAACCGGGACGTCCAACACCCGGCTGAGCTAACCTTCTCCGTCCCCCCATCGCATCTGTGATCGGTACAGGAATATTGACCTGTTTCCCATCGACTACGCCTTTCGGCCTCGCCTTAGGGGCCGACTCACCCTGCGCCGATGAACGTTGCGCAGGAAACCTTGGGCTTTCGGCGAACGAGCTTTTCACTCGTTTTATCGCTACTCATGTCAGCATTCGCACTTCCGATACCTCCAGCAGGGTTCCCACCCCACCTTCACAGGCCTACGGAACGCTCCCCTACCATTCAGGAATCAGAGGTCAGGAATCAGGGATCAGCCAGACCCTCTTGCTTTGTCAAGGTTCTTGCTCAGTCCCTGCAGCATCTTGGCGATTTGCTCATACTCATCGCGCCAATGCTTCCATCGCTCTTCATCAATATAGTTCAAATCAAGACAGTACCGACTCCAGACACGCATCTCGTCTGCAGAGCCTATACTCATCAGCACGAAGCGCTTGAATTCAGCTCGCGACTGACTGCGCTTGCCATATCCTTCCGCCAGGTTTGCACAGATACTTTTGCTGGCGCGCCGGATCTGGTCGGCCAACCCATACTGCTCAACCTGTGGGAATTTCAGACTTGCCGCATGAACTTCCAGGGAAATCCTGTAAGCCCGCCTGAATACCTCCAAGTCTTCAAACTTGTCAGCCTTCATACTGATTCCTGATTCCTGAACTCTGATTCCTGAATCCGCAGCTTCGGTTATTGGCTTGAGCCCCGTTACATCTTCCGCGCAGGACGACTCGACCAGTGAGCTATTACGCTTTCTTTAAAGGGTGGCTGCTTCTAAGCCAACTTCCTGGCTGTCTTAGCCTTCCCACTTCGTTTACCACTTAGCACATCATTAGGGACCTTAGCTGTGGGTCTGGGTTGTTTCCCTCTCGACACCGGACGTTAGCACCCGATGTCTGTCTCCCGTAAAACGACTCTCCGGTATTCGGAGTTTGCTATCGCGGGGTAGATCTCAGTGACCCCCCCAACGATTACAGTGCTCTACCCCCGGAGGCCTATTACGAGGCACTACCTAAATAGTTTTCGAGGAGAACCAGCTATTTCCGGATTTGTTTAGCCTTTCACCCCTATCCACAGCTCATCCCCTAGTTTTGCAACACTAGTGGGTTCGGTCCTCCAGTGCGTGTTACCGCACCTTCAACCTGGCCATGGATAGATCATCCGGTTTCGGGTCTACGCCCAGCTACTGAACGCCCTGTTCAGACTCGCTTTCGCTGCGCCTCCACCTATCGGCTTAAGCTCGCTCGTAACTTTAAGTCGCTGACCCATTATACAAAAGGTACGCGGTCACCCAGGACGAACCTTGGGCTCCCACTGTTTGTAAGCATCCGGTTTCAGGTGCTGTTTCACTCCCCTCGTCGGGGTGCTTTTCACCTTTCCCTCACGGTACTGGTTCGCTATCGGTCGCTGAGGAGTACTTAGGCTTGGAGGGTGGTCCCCCCATGTTCAGACAGGATTGCACGTGTCCCGCCTTACTCGAGGATAATCCTTCGCATTACCCGTACGGGGCTGTCACCCACTACGGCACGTCGTTCCAAACGTTTCAGGTTGTCTCAGGATTATCACTGGCCTGGTCCGCGTTCGCTCGCCACTACTGACGGAGTCTCGGTTGATGTCCTTTCCTCCGGCTAATGAGATGTTTCAATTCGCCGGGTTCGCCTCGACGGCCCATGGATTCGGCCGCCGATACCCCTAAAGGGGTGGGTTGCCCCATTCGGAAATCTTCGGATCAAAGATCGCTCCCATCTCCCCGAAGCTTATCGCAAGGTGCTACGTCCTTCATCGCCTCTAGGTGCCAAGGCATCCACCAAATGCCCTTAGATCGCTTGAGAACCTCGAAAACCCGTGCGCAGGAACAAAAC
>JACAEF010000094.1 GCA_013388985.1 Rhodocyclaceae bacterium | reverse complement strand
CGCGCAGACCGACGTCATGCCGCGACCACCGCCGAGTAGGACGCCGATCCCTGGCTGCTCAACACCCCAGGCGGCGTGGTCGACCTCAGGACGGGCCGCCTGCGCCCGCACGAGCGCGCCGACCGCATGACCAAGCTCGCCGCCGCCACGCCCCGCGGCGACTGTCCCCGCTGGCAGGCCTTCCTGGTCGACGTGACCGGCGGCGATGCCGAACTGCAAGCGTATCTGCAACGCATGGTCGGCTACTGCCTCACCGGCTCGACGGCGGCGCATGCGCTGTTCTTCCTCTACGGCACCGGCGCCAACGGCAAGAGCGTGTTCGTCAACACCGTGGACACGATCCTGGGCGACTATGCGGCCACCGCCTCGATGGAGACTTTCGTCGAGACGCGCCATGAGCGCCACCCGACGGACCTCGCGGGCCTGCGCGGGGCGCGCTTCGTCTCCGCCATCGAAACCGAGCAGGGGCGGCGCTGGGCCGAATCCAAGGTCAAGGCCATCACGGGCGGAGACCGCATCGCCGCGCGCTTCATGCACAAAGACTTCTTCACCTACACGCCGCAGTTCAAGCCCGTCATCGTCGGCAACCACAAGCCCGCCATCCGCAACATCGACGAGGCGATGAAACGGCGGCTGCACCTGATCCCGTTCACGGTGACGATCCCGCCGGACAAGCGCGATGGCCGGCTCACCGAGAAGCTCCTGGCCGAACGCGACGGGATCCTGGCTTGGGCGGTCGAGGGGTGTTTGACCTGGCAGCGCGAGGGGCTGCAGCCCCCGGCCAGCGTGATGTCGGCCACCGCCGAATATTTCGACGAGGAGGACGCGATCGGTGACTTTCTCGACGAAGAAGCGCAGCGCCATCCGCAGGCCCGCGTGGCCGTGGCCGACGTGTTCCAGCGCTGGCAAGAGTGGGCCGTCCGGAGGGGCGAGTACGTGGGCACGAGCCGCTGGCTCGCGCAGCAACTGGCCAACCGTGGCTTCGAACGCACGCGGCTGCACGGGGGCACCAAGGGGCTGGCGGGGCTGTCCCTCAAACCCAAGGACTACGGCGCACGGCTCCCATACCGCGACGACTGAACCCCAAGGGTGACCGAAGGTGACTGGCCTGCCGGTAATTCCTCTACACGTGCGCGCGCGCACGTGAGAGCCGATATACGGCACGGCGGTCACCTTCGGTCACCAGACACCGATGAAAGGATGAACCGATGATCTCCACGATCCTGGCCCTGGACCTGGGCACCACCACCGGCTGGGCGCTGCGCGGCGGCGACGGCCACATCATCAGCGGCAGCGCCTCTTTCCGGCCGCAGCGCTTCGAAGGCGGCGGCATGCGCTTCCTGCGCTTCAAGACGTGGCTTGCCGAACTCAATGCCCACGCCGACGGAATCGATGCGCTGGTCTTCGAGGAGGTGCGCCGCCACGCCGGCGTCGATGCCGCGCACGCCTACGGCGGGTTCCTGGCCACGCTCACGGCCTGGTGCGAGCACCACGGCATCCCCTACCAAGGCGTGCCGGTGGGCACGATCAAGAAGCACGCCACCGGCAAGGGCAACGCCAGCAAAGACGAGATGCTGGCCGCCGCCCGCGCCCGCGGCCACAGCCCCGCCGACGACAACGAGGCCGACGCGCTGGCCTTGCTGCATTGGGCCATCGACCGCCACGACGCGGCGCAGGAGGTCTGACATGCACATCCCGACCCCTCGCTACCGTGGCCCGCTGGCACGCCTGCAGCCCGAGCCGATGGACGTGGAAGCCGTCAAGCGCCAGGGCTGGCGCGAACAGCGCCTGCTCGTGGTCGGCCTGGACGATGAACGGCTTCACTGGACGGAGCGCGAGCTGATCCGCCGCATCGGCGAGCGGCTCTATGGACCACGGGATGGAGCCCGGGAGGCGCGCCATGGCTGAGTGGACCATCGAGCAGGTGGCCGAGCGCTTCCGGGAGGCCGCCATCACCGCCCACCGCCTGCCGCCCGTGCGGGTGCAGGGCTACTTCAACACCTGGCCGGCGATTCGGCGCATGCCGTGGGAGACGCTGGGGGCCGAACCCACGATCCGGCGCTTCCCGCCCAGTCCCGAAGCCATCGAGCGCATGCTCGAAGCCATGCGCTGGGTGCAGTGGCTGGAGGAAGAGGAACGGCACCTCGTGTGGATGCGCGCCGAGCGCCACCGCTGGCGCGACATCTGCACGCGCTTGGGCTGCGACCGCACCACGGCCTGGCGGCGCTGGCAGCGGGCGCTGCAGATCGTGGTCGATCGGCTGAACGGGTGAGATCCACCCAGCGTCATGTATCAATAGATGATAACATTCAAGGCTCGTAGAACAGGGCCGAGCCGGACGATCCGGATCGAGCGGAGGACATGCGATGAAACAGACCGTGGAAGCCATCATCGACGAGCAGGGGCATGTCCGTCTGGCCGAGCCCGTCAAGATCATGGGCACGCATCGCGCCTTGGTGACCATCCTGGACGAGGCGCCGGTCGAGATCGACGAGATCACTCAGCTGGCTGAGAAGACCCTTGCGGAAGATTGGCTGAAACCGGAAGAGGACGAGGCATGGACGCACCTGCAGTAGGCGACGTGGTCCTCGTCCCTTTCCCGTTCTCCGATTTATCGACATCCAAGCTTCGGCCGGCGCTCGTTCTTGCCCATGCAGGACGGGAGGATTGGCTGTGCCTGCAGATCACCAGCCGGCCCTACGCCGACTCGTTCGCGATCGAACTGGCGGATGGGGACTTCTCCCGGGGCTCCTTGGCGCGGACCAGCTTCATCCGACCCGGAAAACTGTTCACCGCGCATCAAGGCCTGTTCCAACGCGTGGCAGGACGCATCAAGGACGAGAAGCTGGAGCAGGTGCGAAACCGGGTCGTCGATCTGGTACGCAAAGGCCGACTGTCCGAGTGATGGGCAATCGGAAGAATTGCCCCGCGCAGCAAGGTGGAATGACGATGAAACCGATCGTGATCGGCATCCTGCCGAAAGACGAGATCCGCGAGCGCGCTCTGGCGATCGCGCGCAGCGAGCACAAGCCCAAGCCAGGCGAGCCGCAAATCTGGTTCCCCTCGATGAAGTCCCTCGCCGAGGTGCTCAGCGACGACAACCGGGCCTTGATTCGCGTGATTGCCGAGAAACGACCTGGCTCGATCTCGGAACTGGCCGAGGCCACCGGGCGCAAGCCGAGCAACCTCTCACGGACGCTCAAGACGATGTCGCGCTATGGCATCGTCGAGCTCCAGCGCGAGAAGAACCACGTCCGTCCTGTGGCCAAGGCGACGGAGTTTCGGATCGTCGCGGCTTGAGCGCCGTTTGTGGCACGCAACGAACGATCGACCATGACCGTGAAGCGATGCAAGAGTCGTATCCTGCGCGAGGTTCATGAGATGGCCTCCGATCTGCATCGCCTGGGCTTCATCGACCAGCGCAAGATGCGCAAGTACGACGCGCTGTGCCGGGTAGCCAAGCGCGACCGCAAGTCCCCACCCAACGCTTCCCGTCCGCGTGTTTTGGCGTGATTTGGCGCGCGGGGTCGGGCATGACCGCGCATCTGCGGGAAACAGCGACTCGAGCCGCTGCAACACATCCGCCGTTTCGGGGGTAGGATTTCGGCTAACTTCTGGACAGCGGTGACGCCCGAACGAGCCGCCCGCGCATCGACGGGTCCTTCCTGGCCAAAGCGCCATGCGGGGGGCGCGAGCGCGGCGCTTCGCCACCGTCAGGGTGCAAACCGAGGTTTGCAGGGTTTGCGGTTTGCACTCCCCGATACACATCACGAGCCCGCCCACGGTTCTCCGTCGGCGGGCTTTCCATTTCGAGGTTCCGATCCTGAACACGCTCAACGTCGAGTACCGCAAGGTCG
>JACAEF010000034.1 GCA_013388985.1 Rhodocyclaceae bacterium | reverse complement strand
GCTCATGCCCGCGTGAGCGAGCGTGATGCCGGAACCAAAAACTCGCGCGCAAGACGGCCGAGGCGAAGGAGTAAGGTATTCCGCGAGTTTTCGGCGAAGGCTCATGCCCGCGTGAGCGGGCGTGATGCCGGAACCAGAAGCTGTCGAAGAAGGGCGAAGCCGTCAAGGAGTGGGTCTTTTCCATGACGGCAAAAGGGGACGCTACGGCGTCCCCTTTTCGTTGCTCCTGCAGTGCGTCAGCCGATGCGCTTGTCCCGTTCGATGAGTGCGTAGGCCGAGTGGTTGTGGATCGACTCGAAATTTTCAGACTCGACCACATAGGCATCGATGCGCGGATCGGCATTGAGCACCCCGGCGACGTCGCGCACGATGTCCTCGACGAATTTCGGATTGTCGTAGGCGCGCTCGGTGACGTATTTCTCGTCCGGCCGCTTGAGCAGGCCATACAGCTCGCTCGATGCCTGGCTCTCGGCCATCTGCACCAGTTCCTCGATCCAGACGAAGCTGTTGGTCGTCGCGGTGATCGTGATGTGCGAGCGCTGGTTGTGCGCGCCGCGCTCGGAAATCTTCTTCGAGCAGGGGCACAGGCTGGTGGCCGGCACGACGACCCGCATCGTCTGCCGGTAGCCGTCGTTCTCGACGATCTCGCCGATGAAGGTGACTTCGTAGTCGAGCAGGCTCTTCACCTTCGACACCGGCGCGGTCTTGTTGATGAAGTAGGGGAAGCTCATCTCCAGATGGCCGGTCTTCGCCTCGAGCTTCTCCACCATCTCGCGCAGCATCGATTCGAAGCTCTCGACGGAGATTTCGCGCTCGTGGGCATTGAGGATCTCGACGAAGCGCGACATGTGCGTGCCCTTGAAGTTGTGCGGCAGGCCGACGTACATGTTGAAGTTGGCGATGGTGTGTTGCACGCCGCCGCTCTTGTCGAGCACCTTGACCGGATGGCGGATGGATTTGATGCCGACCTTGTTGATCGGCAGCTGGCGTGCATCAAAGCTCGATTGGACGTCAGGTATGGCCATGGTGAGGTCTTTCAGGTTCATGGGAATGTCTCCAGGGGGTTGGGGGTGCCGGCCGGTCGCTGCCGGCTGCTCGTTCTAGCCGCCTATATAACATTCCCGAGCAATTTTCTCAAGTAATGAGGGTGACGAAACGCCTGATGCGATCGATGATCGCCGCTGCGCTCAGGCCGGCTTCGGCGAGCATCTGGCCCTGCTCGCCATGTTCGATGAATTGGTCCGGCAGGCCAAGGCGCAGCAGGGGCCTGGCAATCCCCGCGTTTTCGAGCACCCGGGCCACTTCCGCGCCGGCGCCGCCGATGACCGCATTTTCCTCGACGGTCACCAGCGCGTCATGCGTGTCGGCGAGTTGTAGCACGAGCTCGGCATCGAGCGGCTTGACGAAGCGCATGTTGGCGACGGTGGCATCGAGGGCCTCGCCCGCTTCCAGCGCGGCGGAAAGCAGGGTGCCGAAGGCGAGGATCGCCACGCTTTTCCCTTGGCGGCGCAGCTCGCCTTTGCCGAGCGGGATTTCTTCGAAAGTCGGCGCTGGCGGAACGGCAGGTCCGGCGCCGCGCGGATAGCGTACTGCCGCGGGCCCCGGATGACGATACGCGGTGGTGAGCATGCGCCGGCATTCGGCTTCGTCGGCTGGTGCCATGACGACCATGTTCGGAATGCAGGTGAGATAAGAGAGGTCGAAGGCGCCTTGATGCGTCGCGCCGTCGGCGCCGACGATGCCGCCGCGGTCGATCGCGAAGGTGACGTCGAGATTCTGCAGCGCGACGTCGTGGATGAGCTGGTCGTAGGCGCGCTGCAGGAAGGTCGAGTAGATCGCCACCACCGGCTTCATGCCGCCGCAGGCCAGCCCGGCGGCGAAGGTCACCGCGTGCTGCTCGGCGATGCCGACGTCGTAAAAGCGCGTCGGGAAGGTCTCCGCGAAGCGCGTCATGCCGGAGCCTTCGCACATCGCCGGGGTGATCGCGACCAGCCTGTCGTCAGCGGCCGCCATGTCGCACAGCCAGTCGCCGAACACCTGCGTGAAGGTGAGTCGGCCGGCGCCCTTGCCGCTTTGGATGCCGTTTCGGGCGTCGAATTTCGACACGCCGTGGTAGAGCACCGGATCGGCCTCGGCGAGCTTGTAGCCCTGGCCTTTCTTGGTGATGATGTGCAGGAACTGGGGCCCCTTGAGCTGACGCAGGTTTTCCAGCGTCGGGATCAGCGATTCGAGATCGTGACCGTCGATCGGGCCGATGTAGTTGAAGCCGAACTCCTCGAACAGCGTGCCCGGCACGAACATGCCTTTGACATGCTCCTCGGCGCGCCGCGCCAATTCGAGCAGCGGCGGGGCGACGGAGAGCACGCGTTCGCCGGCCTTGCGCGCGGCGTTGAAGGTGCGTCCGGAAAACAGCCGCGCCAGATATTTGTTGAACGCGCCGACCGGCGGCGAGATCGACATCTTGTTGTCGTTGAGGATGACGAGCAGGTTGGCATCCGCCACGCCGGCGTTGTTGAGCGCCTCGAAGGCCTGGCCGGCCGACATCGCGCCATCGCCGATGATGGCGACGACACGGCGGTCTTCGCCTTTGTCGCGCGCGGCGATCGCCATGCCCAGCGCTGCGGAGATCGAGGTCGAGGAATGGCCGACGCCGAAGGTGTCGTAGGGGCTTTCGCTGCGGCGCGGGAAGCCGGAAATGCCTTCCTTCATCCTGAGCCGCGCCATCGCCGCGCGCCGCCCGGTGAGGATCTTGTGCGCATAGGTCTGGTGGCCGACATCCCAGACCAGCAGGTCGTGCGGCGTGTCGAACACGGTGTGCAGCGCGATGGTGAGCTCGACGGTGCCCAGGTTCGACGACAGGTGGCCGCCGGTCTTCGCCACCGATTCGAGCAGGAAGGCGCGTAGCTCGGCGGCGAGTTCGGGCAGCCGTTCGCGCGGCAGGGCGCGCAGATCGGCGGGATCGTCGATGGTTTCGAGCAGGGGATAGGCCGTCATCAGAAGCTGCGCTCGGCGATGAAATCGGTCAGCGCGGCCAGCCGCGTGCCGTCGAGGGGGCACGCCGCCAGCGCGGCATGGGCTTCGGCGCGCAGCTGCGCGGCGAGCGCCTTGGCGCGCGGCAGGCCGAGCATGCTGACATAAGTGGGTTTTTCCTGCGCCGCGTCCTTGCCCGCGGTCTTGCCCAGCGTCACGGTGCTGCCTTCGGCATCGAGGATGTCGTCGATCACCTGAAACAGCAAGCCGGCGCGGTTGGCGTAGTGGCCGAGCGCGGCGAGCGTGGTCTCATCGGCCTCGCCGCAATGGGCGCCGAGCAGCACGGCGGCGCGGATCAGCGCGCCGGTCTTGCGGATGTGCATGAATTCGAGCTCTTCGAGCGAGAGCGCGCCGCCCACGGCCGCCAGATCGAGCGCCTGGCCGCCGGCCATGCCGCGCGAGCCCGCGGCCTGCGCGAGCAGCGCGATCATCGAAAGTCGGCGCTGGCAGGACGGCACCGGCGATTCGGCCAGCACCTGGAAGGCGAGCGTTTGCAGCGCATCGCCGACCAGGAGCGCGGTGGCCTCGTCGTATTCGACATGGCAGGTCGGCCGGCCGCGCCGCAGCACGTCATCGTCCATGCAGGGGAGGTCGTCATGCACCAGCGAGTAGGCGTGGATCAGCTCGACCGCGCAGGCGGCGGCGTCGAGCGCCAAGGCGTCCGCGCCGAGCGCCTCGCCGGCGGCATGGCACAGCAGCGGCCGCATGCGCTTGCCGCCGCCGAGCGCGCTGTAGCGCATCGCGGTGTGCAGCCGCGCCGGCGCGGTGGCCGCCGGCGGCAGCCAGTGGTCGAGCGCGGCTTCGGTGCGCCGCTGGATGTCGCCCATCCAGTGCAGGAAAGCGTCGTTCATGGCGCGGCGGACTCCGGCGGCGCGGCGGGCGTGAGCTCCTCACCGTTCAAGATGCGGATGCGCTGCTCGGCGCAGGCCAAGGTTTCCTGGCAATACTTGAGCAGCGCCATGCCGCGCTCGTAGGCGGCGAGCGACGCTTCGAGCGGCAGATTGCCGGTCTCCAGGGTTTGGACGAGGCGTTCGAGTTCCTGTAAGGCGGCCTCGAAGGAGGCGGGGGTGGAAAGTGCAGTCGATTCCATCATCGGGGGCGATTTTGCGAACCCCGCAAAATAGCCTATCGGGCCCCATCAGGTCAAATCGGCCAAGGCTGCAACGCCGGTTTCGGGCCCTTCACGGTCGCCGGTACGCCAAGGACAACGGTCGGCATACGTTATACTTTCCATTCCCTGCGAAAGGGCCTGTTTCCGTATCCGACCGGTTTCCCGGGGTTAATTATTGGAACGCCTTGCTTGCCGACCGCTACTGTTGACGTTTCTTCGACTGTGGGTGGCCCGAGGTCGGCGTTGCGGCGTTAGATTGTTTGGAGGTTGACGACCATCATGTCCGAAATCGCATCGAAGGCGCGGTTGGCGCCTGGCGTTTCCCAGTTTCCCGTCGAATGGTATTTCGACGAAAAGCTCTTCGAACTGGAGAAAAAGCTCATCTTCGATGCCGGGCCGGGCTATGTCGGCCATGAATTGATGGTGCCGGAGCTCTACAACTACCGCTCCACCGAATGGACCGATCACTCGCACCTCCTCGTGCGCCAGCCTGACGGCTTCTATCTGATGTCGAATGTCTGCCGCCACCGCCAGGCGATCATGCTGCAGGGCTCGGGCACCGCCGACAAGACCATCGTCTGCCCGATCCACCGCTGGACCTACGATACCGAAGGCCAGCTGATCGGCGCGCCGCATTTCCCGACCAATCCCTGCCTGAACCTCGACAAGGTCAAGCTGGAGAGCTGGAACGGCCTGCTCTTCAAGGGGCCGCGCTCGGCCAATGCCGATCTGGCCGGCATGAAAGTCGCCAAAGAATTCGATTTCACCGGCTACAAGCTCGATCATGTCGAGCTGCACCAGTGCAATTACAACTGGAAGACCTTCATCGAGGTCTATCTCGAGGACTACCATGTCGTGCCCTACCATCCGGGCCTGGGCAACTTCGTCACTTGCGACGATCTGACCTGGCAGTTCGCCGACTGGTATTCGGTGCAGAAGGTCGGCATCACTTCGCTGCTCAAGGAAGGCTCGCCCGTGTATGCGCGCTGGCAAAAGGCGGTGCGCGAATACTACGCCGCGCGCAACGACAAGCCCAAGCAGGGCGCGGTGTGGCTCACTTACTATCCGAACATCATGGTCGAGTGGTATCCGCACGTGCTCGTCGTCTCGACGCTGATCCCGCAGGACGTGCAAAAGACCCTCAACGTCGTCGAGTTCTACTATCCCGAGGACATCGCGCTGTTCGAGCCCGAGTTCGTCAAGGCCGAGCAGGCCGCCTACATGGAGACGGCCATCGAGGACGACGACATCGGCGAGCGCATGGACCGCGGCCGCTTTGCGCTCATGAAGCAGGGCAAGAACGAGGTCGGCCCCTATCAATCGCCGATGGAGGACGGCATGCAGCACTTCCACGAGTTCTACCGGCGCATCATGGCGGAGGCGCTGGCAGGACGATGATCACGCTCGACCATACGCCCGAGCTCGTCACGCTGACCGTGCTCGGCGAATTCACCCTCGAGGATTTCACCGAGTTCGAGGAATACCTGATCGCCAACGACCTGTTCGACGGCACTCACAGCCTGCTCTTCGACCTGCGCGAAATGCTCGGCTTCACCGTCGATCTGGCGCTGGAGGAAATCCGCTTCACCCGCATCCACGGCGGCGATTTCAAGCGCATCGCGGTGGTGACGGATAGCCAGTGGGTGGCCTGGAGCGCCTGGCTGGAAAAGGCCTTCGTCCAGGCCGAGCTGCGCGTCTTCGAGGACATCGACGCGGCGCGCGCCTGGCTGGCGGAGGCGAGCTGATGGTGCATCCGCTGGTCAGCGTCGAAGAGCTCGCCGCGCATCTCGAGGATCCGCACTGGATCGTCTTCGACTGCCGCCATGATCTGGCGAATACCGAATACGGCGCCCAGGCCTGGGCGAAGGCGCACATTCCGGGCGCGCTGTTTTTGCACTGCGACCGCGATCTCTCCGGCCCGATGACCGGCAAAAATGGTCGCCATCCGCTGCCCGAGATCGAGACCTTCGCGCGCAGGATGGGCGAATGCGGCATCACGCCCGAGACGCAGGTGGTGGCCTACGACAACGAGGCGAGCGCGTTCGCGGCGCGCCTGTGGTGGCTGCTCAAATGGCTCGGCCACGACAAGGTGGCGCTGCTCGACGGCGGCCTGCCGGGCTGGCGGCGCGCCAAGCTGCCGCTGGATACCACGGTGAAAGCCGTGACGCCGACGCGCTTCGTGCCGCAGCCGCGGCCGGAGATGCTGGTCGATACCGACTACGTCGCGCAACACCTGCACCGGCCCGACATGCTGCTGATCGATGGCCGCAGCGAGGACCGCTATGCCGGCGAGAACGAGCGCCTCGACCCGGTCGCCGGCCACATCCCGGGCGCGATCAACCGTTTTTACTACGATTGCCTCGACGACGCGGCGATCTACTTCAAGCCGGCTGATGAGCTGCGCGCAGAGTTTCTGGATCTCATCGGCGATCGTGATCCGCGCACGGTCGTGCATATGTGCGGCTCGGGCGTCACCGCCTGCGTCAATGTGCTGGGCATGGAGCTGGCCGGGCTGCCGGGCTCGAAACTCTACCCCGGTTCCTGGAGCGAGTGGTGCGCCGATTCCTCGCGCCCCTATGTGACGGGCGATCAGCCGGGGTAGCGGGATAATTGAGCCCGCCCCCCTTCACCCCCCTCGCGGGGGGTTCTTACCTGCTCGCCTCGCTGCGCGATGCTCGAAAATGAGGGTGGCGGTCAATACGCGCACCGCGGTTTGCGCCTTCGGCGCTTGTCTCGCCGGCTCGGGGCGGCCCTTCGCCGGCGCTGGGTGTTATACGATCAGAAGCGTGACAGCGCCCAAGCCACGTGCTCGCGCACCAGCGCGGACGGGTGATCCGCGCGCGCGAGCAATGCTGCCTTGGCTTCTGGGTTCGGCGCGGCGTTGCCGAGCGCGATGGCGATGTTCCTCAGCCAGCGCTCATGGCCGATGCGGCGGATCGGCGAACCGGCCAGCCGGTCGTTGAAATCCGTCTCGCTCCAGGCGAACAGCTCGACGAGCGTCGCCCGGTCGAGACCGTGGCGCGGCAGGAAGTCGGCTTCGCGCGTCGATTGGGCAAAGCGGTTCCACGGGCAGACGAGCTGGCAATCGTCACAGCCATAGATGCGGTTGCCGATGAGCGGGCGCAATGCCTCGGCGATGCTGCCGGCATGCTCGATGGTCAGATAGGAGATACAGTGCCGCGCATCGAGGCGGTAGGGGCCGAGAAAAGCGCCGGTCGGACAGGCGTCGAGGCAGGCGCGGCAGCTGCCGCAATGCGCCCGGACCGGCCCATCCGGCGGCAGCGGCAGTGCGACGAACAGCTCGCCGAGGAAGAACCACGAGCCGCTGCGCGACAGGAGCAGCGTGTGCTTGCCGCGCCAGCCCAGCCCGGCGTGCTGCGCCAGTTCGACCTCCATCACCGGCGCCGAATCGGTGAAGGCGCGGTAGGAGAAGGGGCCGATCTCGGCGGCGATGCGCTCGGCCAGCCGCTGCAGCCGGTTGCGCAGCAGCTTGTGGTAGTCACGGCCGAGCGCATAGCGCGAGATCACCGCGCTGTCGGCTGAATCAAGAAAGTCGGCGCTGGCGGGACGGCACCCCACCATGCCGGGTGGCAGATAATCCATCCGGCATGAAATCACGCAGCGCGTGCCGGGCACCAGTTCCGCTGGCCGCGCCCGTTTCGCGCCGTGGCGGGCCATATAATCCATCGTGCCGTGGCAGCCGGCCGCCAGCCAGTCGAGCAGCCCCTGTTCCGCCGTGCCGAGATCGATGCCGGCGAAGCCGACGGCGGCGAAGCCCAGCTCCTGCCCCCAGCCGCGGATTTTTTCCTTCAGAGTGATCCACTCATGCATCCTGCCGATGATAACCGCCGCGACTACCCGCTGCCCGACGAGGCGGCGACCCGGGCGCTCGGCGCGCTGCTGGCCGGGCTCTGGCCTCGAGACCCGAAGCCGGCCGCCGTGATTTATCTCGAAGGCGATCTCGGCGCCGGCAAGACGACGCTGGTGCGCGGCCTGTTGCAAAAACTCCGCAACGGCCAAACGGCGAAGAGTCCGACCTTCACGCTGGTTGAACCTTATGTAATTTCTGGATTACACTTATATCACTTTGATTTTTATAGGTTCAATTTTCCAGAAGAATTTCTCGATGCGGGACTGGACGAATACTTCGCCAATGAAGGCCTGTGCCTGGTCGAATGGCCGGATCGCGCGGCACCCTATGTGCCGCCGCCGGACCTCGTCATCCGTCTCGCGCATGCCGGCGCAGGCCGTCATGCCAGCATCGAAGCGGCTTCCGAGCGGGGGCGGCGATGGCTAGCGATGTTGCCGGTTTCACCCGCCGTGAATTCCTCCGCGGCGGCTGCGCCGTCCTGACTCTGCTGGTCACGCCAACGGCATGGTCGGCGGCGCCGACGCTGCTCGGCGTGCGTGTCTGGCCAGCGCCCGATTACACGCGCGTGACCATCGAGCACGATCAGCCGATCGACTTCAGGCAGATGGTGCTGAAGGACCCGGACCGGCTCGTGCTCGACCTCGAAGGCGTCGAGTTCAATTCGGTGCTCGCCAGCCTGCCGGGGAAGATCTTAGACAGCGATCCCCAGATCAAGCTGATCCGCGCCGGCCGCTTCAAGCCGGGTGTTGCGCGCATCGTCATCGAGCTCAAGGGCGAGGTGAAGCCGCAGCTGTTCACGCTCAAGCCGGTCGGCAGCTATGGACACCGGCTGGTGATCGATCTCTATCCTGCCGAGCCGCCCGATCCGCTGCTTGCCTTGCTGGAAAAGCGCGGCCAGGACGATCCGTTCGCCCAGGGCGACCCTTTCGCGGCAGCCGATCGCAAGCCGCATGCGCAGACGCCGGATGTCGCCCGGCTGGTCACCATCGTCATCGACCCCGGCCACGGCGGCGAGGATCCGGGCGCGATCGGTGCCGGCGGCAGCCGCGAGAAGGACGTCACGCTGGCGATCGCGCGGCGGCTGAAGGCGAAGATCGACGCGACGCCCAACATGCGCGCGCTCTTGACACGCGATGGCGACTATTTCATCCCGCTCCAGCAGCGCGTCGCGAAAGCGCGGCGCGTGCAGGCCGATCTGTTCGTCTCGGTGCATGCCGATGCCTTCATGAAGCCGACCGCGCGCGGCTCGTCGGTGTTCGTGCTGTCGGAAAACGGCGCCTCCTCGTCCGCCGCGCGCTGGCTCGCCGACCGCGAGAACGCCGCCGACCTGATCGGCGGCGTCAATCTCGGCACCAAGGATCCGCATCTGGCGCGCACTCTGCTCGATCTGTCGCAGACGGCGACGATCAACGACAGCCTCAAGCTCGGCCGCGCGGTGCTCAATGAGCTCGGCGGCATCAACAACCTGCACAAGGGACATGTCGAGCAGGCGGGCTTTGCGGTGCTCAAGGCGCCGGACATCCCGTCGATCCTCGTCGAGACCGCGTTCATCTCCAATCCCGAGGAAGAAAAGCGCCTCACCGACGAAGCCTATCAGGACCAGATGGCCGAGGCCCTGCTCTCCGGCATGAAGCGCTATTTCGCGCAGAACCCGCCCGCGGCGAAATCGAAGCTGGCGCGGCTCGGCTGATACAATCCGCCGTTTCCCGGCAGCCATTCCTTCCCTGCGGCAATGCAGTTTTTTCGAACCATTCCTGCGCAAGCGACTTCGTCCCGCGTGCTCGCCATCGGCAACTTCGATGGCGTGCATCTGGGGCATCGCGCGCTTCTCGAACGGCTGACCGAGACGGCGCGCCAGTTCGGCCTGCCGGCCGCGGTGATGACCTTCGAGCCCCATCCGCGCGAGCTGTTCGCACCCGAGCAGGCGCCAGCGCGCCTCACCTCCTTGCGCGAGAAGCTCGGCCTGCTCGATGCCTGCGGCATCGACGAGGTGCATCTGCTGCATTTCAACCGCAAGCTCGCGGCGCTCACCGCGGAGGAATTCGTCGAGCGCATCCTGGTGCGCGGGTTGGGCGTGCGCCATCTGATCATCGGCGACGATTTCCGCTTCGGCAAGGGGCGTGCCGGCGACTTCGCCATGCTCGCCGCCGCCGGCCGGCGGCTCGGCTTCGGTGTCGAGGCGATGCACACCATCGAGATCGACGGCGAGCGCGTTTCCAGTTCTGCCGTGCGCGAGGCGCTGAGCAGAGGCGATCTCGAACATGCCGCGCGCCTGCTGGGGCGGCCTTACTGCATCTCCGGTCGCGTCGTCCACGGCGGCAAGATCGGCCGCCGGCTCGGCTGGCCGACCGCGAACGTCCAGTTGAAGCGCAAGCGCGTGGCGCTCACCGGCGTCTTCGCCGCGACGGTGTCGGGCCTCGACAAGCGCCACCTGCCGGGCGCGGCCAGCCTCGGCGTGCGGCCGACATTGGGGCAGGGCTTGCGTCCGGTGCTCGAAGTGCACCTGTTCGATTTCGATCAGGACATCTACGGCGCGCACGTCACCGTGCATTTCCTGCACAAGCTGCGCGAGGAGATGAAGTTCGACTCGTTCGACGCGCTCGCCGCCCAGATCGCCTGCGACGTGGCGGTGACGCGCAAGTATTTCACCAGCAGGCTGACCGACGAGTGAGCAAGATGGCCGATTACAAGAACACCCTCAACATGCCCGATACGCCGTTCCCGATGCGCGGTGATCTCGCCAAGCGTGAGCCGGCCTGGGTCAAGGCATGGCAGGAACAGCAGCTCTACCGCAGGATCCGCGCAGCCTGCCGCGGCCGGCCGCGCTTCGTGCTGCACGACGGCCCGCCTTATGCCAACGGCGACATCCACATCGGCCATGCGGTCAACAAGATCCTCAAGGACATCATCGTGCGCAGCAAGACGCTGGCCGGCTTCGATGCGCCCTATGTGCCGGGCTGGGACTGCCACGGCCTGCCGATCGAGCACCAGATCGAAAAGACGCATGGCAAGCACCTGGCAGGCAACCAGGCGCGCGCGCTGTGCCGCGCCTATGCGCAGGAGCAGATCGAGCGGCAGATGAAGGATTTCATCCGTCTCGGCGTGCTCGGCGACTGGGAACATCCCTACAAGACGATGGACTTCAAGACCGAGGCGGCCGAGATTCGCGCGCTCGGCGAGCTGTATCGGAAGGGCTATCTGTTCAAGGGCCTCAAGCCCGTCAACTGGTGCTTCGACTGCGGTTCGGCGCTCGCCGAGGCCGAGGTCGAATATGCCGACAAGAAGAGCCCGGCGATCGACGTCGCCTTCCCGCTCGATGCCGCCGAACGCCTGCGCCTCGCGGCGGCCTTCGGTGTCACGGCATTGCCGGACAAGCCGGTGTATGCGGTGATCTGGACCACCACGCCGTGGACCCTTCCCGCCAACCAGGCGCTGAACCTGCATCCCGATTTCGTCTATGAGCTCGTCGATACCGCCAAAGGGCTCTTGATCCTCGCCGCCGAACTGCGTGCCGCCGCGCTGACGCGCTACCAGCTCGAAGGCGAGGTGCTGGGCGCCTGCCGCGGGCTGGCGCTCGACCGCATGCAGTTTCGTCATCCGTTCTACGACCGCGCCTCGCCCGTATTCCTTGGCGAGTATGTGACGCTCGACACCGGCACCGGCATCGTGCATAGCGCGCCGGCCTACGGCGTCGAGGACTACGATTCCTGCAAGCGCGCCGGGATGCGCAACGAGGACATCCTCACTCCGGTGCAGGGCGACGGCCGCTATGTGGAAAGCCTGCCGTTCTTCGGCGGCATAGAAATCTGGCAGGCCAATCCGCTGATCGTCGCCAAGCTCGCCGAAGTGGGCTGCCTCATGGCGAGCGGCGAGATCGTGCATAGCACGATGCACTGCTGGCGCCACAAGACGCCGACCATCTATCGCGCCACCACCCAGTGGTTCGTCGGCATGGAGGCCCGCGCCCAGGGCAGCGGCAAGACGCTGCGCGAGATGGCGCTGGCGGCCGTCGAGGTGACCGAGTTCTTCCCCGCCTGGGGCAAGGCGAGATTGTATGCGATGATCGCCAACCGCCCTGACTGGTGCGTCTCGCGCCAGCGCAACTGGGGCGTGCCGATCCCGTTCTTCCTGCACAAGGAAACCGGCGAGCCGCATCCGCGCACGCTGGAGCTCTTGGAGGAAGTGGCGAAACGCGTGGAGGCCGGCGGCATCGAGGCCTGGTTCGCGCTCGATCCGAAAGATCTGCTCGGCGAGGAGGCGGCGCACTACGACAAGATGAGCGACACGCTCGACGTCTGGTTCGATTCCGGCACCACGCACTGGACCGTGATGCGCGGCTCGCACCGGGAAGACTGCGCCTATCCGGCCGATCTCTACCTCGAAGGCTCGGACCAACATCGCGGCTGGTTCCATTCGTCCTTGCTCACCGGCTGCTGCATCGACGGCCGCGCGCCCTACAAGGCATTGCTGACCCACGGCTTCGTCGTCGATGGCAAGGGCATGAAGATGTCCAAATCGAAGGGCAACGTCGTCGCGCCGCAGGAAGTCGCCGACAAGCTCGGCGCCGAAATCCTGCGCCTGTGGGTCGCGGCGACCGACTATTCGGGCGAGCTGTCGATCTCGCAGGAAATCCTCGACCGCGTCGTCGAGGTCTATCGCCGCCTGCGGAACACCGTGAAGTTCCTGCTCGCCAATACCGCCGATTTCGACGCGGCCAGGGACATGCTGCCCGTCGGCGAGTGGCTGGAGATCGACCGCTACGCGCTGGCGCTGACCCAGGACCTGTCGGCGGCCTGCATCGCCGCCTATGAGCGCTACGAATTCCACAAGGTGGTGCAGGCGCTGCAGAACTTCTGCGCCGAGGATCTGGGCGCCTTCTATCTCGACATCCTCAAGGACCGCCTCTACACCAGCGGCGCCGCCTCGCGTGCGCGCCGTTCGGCGCAAAGCGCGCTCTGGCACATCACCGAGAGCCTCACGCGCCTGATGGCGCCGATCCTCGCCTTCACCGCCGAGGAAATCCACGCGGTGACGGGACGGGACAGCGTGATGCTGGAGACATGGCATGTGTTGCCCGAGGTGGCCGGGCGCGAAACGCTGCTCGCCCGCTGGCGGCAGATCCGCGCCGTGCGCGCCGAGGTGATGAAGGCGATCGAGGACGTGCGCAGCCAGGGCAGGATCGGCTCCTCGCTGCAGGCCGAGGTCGAGATTCGCACCACGGGCGAAACTTACGACCTGCTGGCCTCGCTCGGTGACGATCTCAAGTTCGTGCTGATCTGTTCGAAAGTCACGTTGGTGAAAGTCGGCGCTGGTGAGACGGCACGAGAAAACCCGCCCACCCCCAGCCCCTCCCTCTCGGGCGGGGAAACTTGCGGCGCGCTGCGCGCGAACCATGAAATCCAGGTGACGCCCAGCCCGCACAAGAAGTGCGCGCGCTGCTGGCACTGGCGCGAGGATGTCGGCCACGACCCGTCACATCCCGAGCTGTGCGGCCGCTGCACCCGCAATCTCTTCGGCACGGGCGAGGCGCGCGCGTTTGCGTAAGCGTATGATGAAAACGGTGCAGCCTCCGGTGGAGATGCGACATGCTCAACAGCTATGAAGCGGTTTACGATCACGGCACGATCCGGTGGATCGATCAACCTCCCCCTTTGGAGAAAGCCCGAGTGATCGTCACGGTGCTGCCAGCCGCCAATGAAACGCCGCAGCCTGTGGCATCCCGCCGTCCCTCGCCAAAGCTGCGGGACACGCGTCTGCTCGTCGATGCGGAGGAACTGCTCAAGCCCATCGTTCCGGAAAGCGACTGGGATGTCCTGCGGTGATCCTGCTTGATACGCATATCTGGCTGCGGTGGGTTGCGCCCGATACCGGCCCTCTGCCGCAGAAATTGCAACAAACCATCGACGAGGCGTCACGCCTGGCGGTGTCGGTGGTTTCGTGCTGGGAGCTGGCCCATCTCGTCCGGATGGGCAAGGTCGCAACCGGTCTGCCGCTCGATGCCTGGCTCGAAGCCGCATTGACCGAGTCATCGGTCCACGCTCTCCCCCTGACATGCGACATCGCCAGACTCGCCGCCGAACTGCCCTTGGTCCATCGCGATCCCGCCGATCGTTTCATCATCGCCACTGCCTTGTGGCATCGATGCCCTTTGATCAGCCTGGATGGCGAGTTCCGCCGCTACCCGGAGCTCGCTCCGCTGCTGATATCCGCCTGACCGTGAAGAAAATGCCTGTCCGCTGGTTCGCCTTTGCCGGCGCGGTGATCCTGCTCGACCAGGTCACCAAGAATTGGGTGCTGGCCGTCTTTCATCTGCACGAGAGCGTCGCCGTCGCACCGTTTTTCAACCTCGTGCTGGTGATGAACCCCGGCGCCTCGTTTTCCTTCCTCGCCGATGCCGGGGGCTGGCAAAAATGGTTTTTCATCGCGCTCGCGCTGGGCATTTCCGCCTGGCTGGCGGTGCTGATCCTCCGCCATGCCGGGGAACGGCTGATGCCCGCCGCGCTGGCACTGATCCTCGGCGGCGCGCTCGGCAACGTCATCGACCGCATCCGTTTCGGCGCGGTCGTCGACTTCCTCGATGTCCATTACGCGGGCTGGCACTGGCCGGCCTTCAACGTCGCCGACTCGGCGATCACCCTCGGTGTCATACTGCTGCTCTGGCACCAACTCAGGCACAAGTCCCATGACTGAACGCGTCAAGCTCGACAACCTCGTGACGCTGCACTACCGCGTCGCCACCGCCGACGACATCGAGATCGTCTCCACCTTCGGCAGCACGCCCGCCACCCTGCAACTGGGCAGCGGCGAGCTCGCGCCCACCCTCGAAGCCTGCCTCGAAGACCTGCCGGTCGGCGAGCGCCATGTCTTCCTGCTCGAACCGCATCAGGCCTTCGGCGCCCACAACCCGCAGCTGATGAAGCGCATGCCGGTCGAAGAGCTGCCCAACGGCGGCGCCGACATCGGCGTGCTGACGCTGGTCGAATTCGCGGCGCCGAATGGGGCCAAGTTCGCCGGGCTGGTGCGCGAGATCGACGGGGAGACCGCGTTGGTGGATTTCAACCATCCGCTCGCCGGCAAGTCGATCCGCTTCGAGGTCGAGGTGATCGGGATACTCTGAGCGATCCTTGCGTATCTCCAGCAAGATGACTAGACTAAGCTAGGTTTGAAAAGGGTGGCATATGGAAACCGTCAATGTTCACGAGGCGAAGACCCATCTTTCCCGTCTGCTCGAACGGGCGGCTGGGGGCGACGAGATCGTCATCGCCCGGGCCGGCCGTCCCGTGGCGCGCCTCGTGCCGATGGGAAAGACAGAAAGCACCCCACGCCGCCTCGGCATCCTTGCAGGAAAGCGCTCGGTGCCAGACGACATCGACACACCCTTCGCCACGGAAATCGAAACGATGTTTTATCGTCGGTCTGAAGAGGACCGCTGATGCGGCTCCTCATCGATACACAAGTACTCCTATGGGCGATTTATCGCCCGGAAAGTCTCTCGGCCCCATTGCAAGAGCGGCTCGCGGATCGGCACAATGAGGTGTTTTTCAGCGCGGTATCGATCGCCGAGATCGCGCTCAAGACATCGCTGGGGCGTGCCGACTTTTCATTCGATCCGCAAGAGATCATGCAGGCAGCGCAGGACAGCGATTTCGTCGAGCTTCCGCTCACCGCCCGCCAGACCCTGCATCTCGCCCGGCTGCCTTGGCATCATCGCGATCCGTTCGATCGTCTGCTGGTGGCGCAGGCCCTCGAAGAGGGCTTGCGCCTCATCACTGCGGATCGGCTGCTTGCCGTTTACTCCGAACTGGTCGAGGTGCATCGATGAACATCCTCCTCGCCAACCCCCGCGGTTTCTGCGCCGGCGTCGAACGCGCGATCAGCATCGTCGAGACGGCGCTGGCAAAATTCGGCGCGCCGATCTACGTGCGGCATGAGGTCGTGCATAACCGCTTCGTCGTCGATGATCTCAAAGCCAAGGGCGCCATCTTCGTCCATGAGCTCGACGAAGTGCCGGACGGTGCGACGGTGATCTTTTCCGCCCACGGCGTGCCCAAGCGCGTGCGTCTCGAAGCCGAGCGGCGCAAGCTGACGGTCTTCGACGCCACCTGCCCGCTGGTGACCAAGGTGCATCTCGAAGTCGAGCGCCATCGCAAGGCCGGCCGTGAGGTGATCATGATCGGCCACAAGGGCCACCCGGAAGTCGAAGGCACGATGGGGCAGTGGCCGGATGGCATGTATCTGGTCGAAAGCGTCGCCGATGTCGCCACGCTGAAAGTCGGCGCTGGTGACACGGCACCCCCTTTGGCGTATGTGACGCAGACCACACTGTCGGTCGATGATGCGGCGGCCATCGTCGCGGCGCTGAAAGCGCGCTTTCCCGGCATCGTCGGCCCAAAGAAGGACGACATCTGCTACGCCACGCAAAACCGCCAGGATGCGGTGCGAAAGCTCGCCCAGACCTGCGACGTGATCCTCGTCGTCGGCTCGCCGAACAGCTCCAATTCGAACCGGCTGCGCGAAGTGGCCGAGCAGCAGGGCGCCCGCGCTTATCTGATCGACCGCGCCAGCGAGATCCGCCCCGAGTGGTTCGATGGCGCGGAAGCGGTGGGCATCACGGCCGGCGCCTCGGCGCCCGAGATGCTGGTCGAGGAGGTCGTCCAGGCCGTCGCCTGCCTCACCGGTGCAGCGCGACCGGAGATCGCGCTGCACGACGAGGGCGTGCGGTTTCCGTTGCCGAAGGAACTGGACTGACGGCCAACTCACCGTTCGCCGGCCGACAGCTGCCGCTCGTCGGCTCGTGCTGGCCTCGCCGATACGGGCGGCATAAATTCCAATCAGAGTAGAAGAGGAGCGATCCATGAAACAGGTGCTGCGTGGTTTCACCCTGATCGAGTTGATGATCACCGTCGCCATCGTCGCCATCTTGGCGGCCGTTGCGTTGCCCGCATACAACGACTATCTGTTGCGTGGCGCATTGTCCGAGGCGCATGGTGAGCTGGTGGCGATGCGCACGAAAATGGAAACCTATTTCCTCGACAACCGTACCTATGTGGGCGCTTGTGCAGCGAACACAGTCGCACCATTGCCGACTGGACGTTTTTTTAACTATACGTGTTCAAACCTGTCCCCGACGACCTACACCATTCAGGCGGACGGCAAAGTGGGGGAACGTACTGCCGGCTTCACCTACACGATTGATCAGGACAATGCACGGGCAACGACCGCCGTTCCTTCAGGCTGGACGGCCAACGCCAACTGTTGGGTGATCAGAAGAGGTGGTTCATGTTCATGAAATGGCGTCATGGACAGGGCTTTACCCTCGTTGAGCTGATGGTGACCATCGCGTTGCTCGCCTTCCTGCTATTGATCGCTTATCCCGGCTTCGTGACGATGCTCGCAAATCTGCGCGTGCGCGCGGTGGCCGACGGCGTGCTCTCTGGTTTGCAATATGCGCGTGGCGAGGCATTGAAGCGCAACGTAGATGTCACATTCCGTTTCATTCCCGCCAGCGGAGTGGGCGGCGGGTGGCAGGTACTGTTGCCCGACGCCACGGTGATCCAGCAAAAATCCGCCGCCGAGGGCGGTGCGGTCGAAGCAATGATGGCGGGAGGCAACGTCGATATCGTTTTCGACAATCTCGGTCGCCGCAGCCAGCCTGCTGCGCCACCGGCGGTCTTGAATATCGATATCACGAATCCTGCCGTGGGGGCCTGTGAAAGTGCTGGCGGCTCGATCCGCTGTCTGCGCATCACCGTGGCGCTGGGGGGTGAAGTGCGCCTGTGTGATCCGCAGCGGCCGGCAGGCGATCCGCAGGCCTGTTGAGGGGCTCAAACATGAGAAGAATACAGGCTGGCGCTACCTTACTCGAAGTGCTCGTCGCACTGTTGATCTTTGCTTTTGGCGTGCTGGGCTTGTTGGGCATGCAGGCAACGGCCTCCCAGCTCACCGGCGAGGCCAAATACCGTGCCGAAGCGGCGATGTATGCCGATCAACTGATCAGTCAGATGTGGGCGGACGATCCCTCCACGCTGGCGGCTCAATATGACTCTTCGATGGGCGGGCCGAAATTCGTTGCTTGGCGTAACCAAATCTGGGCTGCGACTACCGGTTTGCCGGGCACTACGGGTAGCAACGAGCCGACCGTCTCGATCAGTGCCGACAACATCGTAACGATCACGATCTCATGGCAGGCGCCTACCGAAGCGACACCGCACCGCCACGTCGTCGTCGCCCAGATCAGAAGGTGAATCATGCGCGCCATGTCTCCTCTCACATCCCGTGGTTTCAGCCTGATCGAGCTTTTGGTCGCCCTGGTGATCGCGATGATCGGTACCATCGCGATCATGCAGGTGTATATAAGCGGCGAGGCGGGCAAGCGTGCGCTCGGCAGCCTTGGCGAGGCGCAATCGGGTGCGCTCGTCGCTTTGTATCAGATCGAGCGCGAAATGCAGCGAGCGGGGTATGGTTTCCTCGATCGTCAGGCGCTCGGCTGCAACATCCGCTCGAGCTTTGCCGGCTTCAACAATCTCACCCTTCAACCGGTCAGCATCGTTCCGGATGGCGCTGCTGTTGGTCACATCGCCAACCGATGGGGGATACCGCCGGGGGATCCGGGTTCTGACATGTTGATCATCTCGGCCGGGAATGGCGCGACCCTGATCGAAGGCAGCCGCCTGGCGCTAGCGGCTAACGCAGGCGATGGTGTGATTCACTTGGTCAACAAAAGCGGAATCTCTGCTGGAGCATACTTATTGATTGCCGAAGCCGGCCAGGATTGCACTTTGACAAAGGCAAGTCTGGTTAATCCACCCAATGTCGATGATCAGGTACAAGTTCAAACCCCCATGTTTGCTGGTTACAGCACCGACAATGCAAGGGTGATGCAACTGACGGTTCCACCGCAGCCTTTGCCCCCACCATCATCCCAGCCCAAACCGTCGTTCGTGGTTTATACCGTGCGTAATGGCATGCTGACCCGTTGCGATTTCACCGCCTCGAACTGCGCCGATGCGGGCGCGATCAACAATCCGCAAGTCTGGACGCCGGTCGCCAACGATGTGGTCGCATTGGTGGCGCAATACGGGTTCGATACTTCGACACCTGCCGATGGCGTCGTCGATGCCTTCTGCAAGACCCGGCTGACGCCGGGCGGCAGCTGTCCAGGCAGTGATACTGGCCTGACCGATGCGCCGGGTTCGGATGCCGACCAGACCGTCCGCGCCGAAGATTGGTCGCGTGTTTTGGCCATCCAGCTTGCCGTGGTGACGAGGAGCGGCCAGGCGGAGAAAGATCCGGTCAGCCCGGTAACACTCAAGCTGTGGCCCGACAATGCCAATGCCGCTGACGGACCTCTGACCCAGGGGCCGGTCTGGAATGTTCCTGATCAATACTACCGCTATCGGGTCGCGCGCACGATCGTGCCATTGCGCAATGTTATCTGGCAGGGAGGTCAGCGATGAAAAGGCGAACGATTCCCTCCCGGCAGCGCGGGGTGATCCTCTTCCTCGCGCTGATCGTGCTCGTGGCGATGCTGCTCTCCGGCATCGCGCTATTCCGTACGGTGGACAGCGGAGTGCTGATGGCCGGCAACCTGGCGATGCAGAAAAGCACGGTAAGTCAGGGCGATCGTGGTATCGAAGAAGCCGTATCCTGGCTTGCAACGGCAAGCATAGCAACTCTGCACAGGGATACGGGGGCACCCGGTTATGTTTATACGCCTTTCTATATTGGCGACGCTCTCGATTCTTTTGGGGCACCTCCTCATCAGCCCTCTGCTGGACAGAATTGGCTCACCTGGTGGAATAGCTATGCGGGCGCACATAGCCCATCGGCTTTGCCAGCAGACCAAAACACCGGCTTTGAGGTGAAATTTTTGATCCAGCGCCTTTGTACGGCCAACGGCGCGCCCGATCCGACGGCCACGCCTCCTGTTTATTGTGCCCAGACGTGGGATACGAGCCGCCTGCTGGGAGGGGGGTCTAAACGCCACGATACGGTCTCGCTCGTCGGATCGGCTGCTGACATGGGTGGGGGTGTGTATTACCGCATCATTACTCGAATCGATGGTCCGCGCAATACGACGTCTTTCGTCGAAGCCATCGTCTCCCTTTGAGAAGGAGTTCGCAAATGAACGCCATCCGTTTCCTTCCCGTGATGTTTTGTTTCGGTCTCACCTCTTTGCCAGGCTGGACGGCATCGACAGACATAGCGAGTGGTCCATTGATCACGCCTACGGCCTCGCCTGTGAAGCCAAACCTGATGTTCCTCCTCGACGATTCAGGTTCGATGCGCTTTGATTATCTGCCCGATTGGCTAGGCTACAGCGACCAGAACTATTGCAAGAACAGCAATGGAGAAATGGGAACGAAATGTTGCCGGCAACCTGGCAGCAACTCTAGTGCATGGGTCTGTCTGCCGCAGAACCTGGCGGGCAGCAATATCGACACGGTCTATACCGGTGGCACCAATCAGCGTGGCATGCCACCTTTCTTGACGCATACCACCTGGACCCTGAAAGTGCCTGTTGCGGGAGGGGGGACACGCGATGAAGTCGTGAATGGTGGTTTCAATTCCGTCTACTACAACCCAACGATCTACTACCGACCACCGGTGAATGCCGATGGATCGAGTCGCACCTCCTACGATGGCACGGGTACGACCCCTTGGGATGCCTATGGGGTGATGTACGGAACACAGGGCATCGATCTGCGCACCCAATTTCCCGATACCGAATGGTGCACGAATACCTCCTATACCGATTGTCTAAGGGCTGACAACTACCTCGTCCCGGGAACGGTAGCCGGTAAAAATTACACGACGATGCATGCGGTGCGCGCCACGGGCACCGGCAATTTCGTCACCGGTACACCCACCGCTCCTCAGATTCAGAGCAACCGGGATGCCGGGCCGCATTACTATGTCATGATTCCGGGGGAATTCTGCACCAACCGCAAGCTGACCAATTGTGTGGCCTCCTGGACTCCGACCACGGTCGGTGGGCTGACCTACAACTATCCTGCCGCCTTGCGTTGGTGCAACAACCAGTACGGGCGTGACCGTTTGGTCGATGGTGCTGTGGCAGGCACCAATGATCGCTGCCAGGCCTTGAAGAACACGACTTACCAATATCCACGGTATCCGACCCTGCGCGTCAGCGCAACGGGACCAACCTATGCCCGTGGTCGCTTCATGCGTATCGATATCGTCTCGAGTAGAGCGACCTATGGCAATCTGTGTGTCGCTGCGAATGGCACGGTGACCGAACGCACTGGCCCCTGCAACACGGGCGAGTTTACTGCCCTCGATCGCTCTGATCGCAGCGATTGCACGAATCGGCCGACCTGCACTTATGCCGAGGAGCTACGCAACTTCGCCAACTGGTTCGCTTGGTATCGTTCGCGCATCCAGTCGGCGAAAAGCGCGATCTCCATCGCCTTTCAAAGCGTCGATGATCGTTACCGAGTCGGCTTCATGACCATCAATGGCAATACGACTGGTAACCGCGATCTGATCAACATTGCCGATTTCAATTTCGTTGCCGGCCCTCCTGCCAGCGGTCACAAGCAAGACTGGTACAACCGACTGTTCTCAATCAGCCCGAGCGGTGGAACGCCATTGCGCGAGTCACTGTCACGGGTAGGACGTTATTTTGCGAAATTGTCCGGGCTGACGGGTGCGACGGATCCGATGCAGTATTCCTGCCAAAAGAACTTCAGCATCGTCACGACCGATGGCTACTGGAATGGCAGCGCAGGCGTGCGCCTCGATGGTTCCGCAATCGGCAACGAGGACAACACGGGCATGGTGATCGGCGGGGTTGGAGCTGGGGATATGTCAGCCAACCCTCCTCTTCCCCCAATACCATTCTCTGATGGCTGGTCAGGGACACTTGCCGATGTCGCTGCCTACTATTACAAAACCGATCTGCGTACGACTGCGCTCAACAATTGCACCGGGGCATTGGGTGTCAGTGGTGGTTCGGTATGCACCGACAATGTGCCGACCAAGAGTGGTGTTGACATGAATACGGCACAGCACATGGTCACTTATGGCGTGAGTCTGGGCATCGATGGTTTGATGCAATACCGTGCGGACTATAAAACGCCGGGCAGCAATCCTACGACCGATCCGACCAACACCGACGACTATGACGCGGTGAGTTTCAGAGTAGCGGCTAGTACTACCAATGCCGCGAACGGTATCTGCCCATGGCAGACCTCTGGAACCTGCAACTGGCCGCAGCCTTCAGCCAATAGCCAGGCGAACATCGACGATCTCTGGCATGCCAGTGTCGACGGGCACGGCAGTTATCTGCTTGCCAAGGATCCTTTGACTCTGAGCCGTGGACTGCGCGACATCATCAGTGATATCTGGGTCGATGATGGCAGTAACGCAGCGGCGACGACCAGCAACCCGAATGTGACCGCAGGCGACAACTTTGTCTTCAGCTCGAAATACTGGACCCAGAAATGGATCGGCGAGTTGATTCGCGAATCGATCAACACGACGACGGGCGCAATCGCGGCGGGAAGCGACGATTGGCAGGCGCATACCTTGCTCGATGCGGCGAGCTGGAGCGCGCGGAATATCCTGACTTTCAATGCAGGCGGTGGCAACCCGCGGGCATTCACGTGGGCGACATTGAATGCCGGGGCTTGCAATCCGCCGGCGAACGAACAAGGCTGTTTTGCCCAATCCTGGATTTCGGGCGGGCTGGCGCAATATTGCAGCATCGGCCCGCTTTGTCTGTCGACCGCCGATCAGGCAGCCGCAGCCGGCCAGCCGCTGGTCGATTACCTGCGCGGGGACAAAAGCAATGAGGATACCGCCAATACGACGGGCTTTTATCGCAAACGCGAGGGAAGGCTGGGCGACATCGTCAATGCCGAGGCGGTTTATGTCGGCAAGTATCTGTTCGATTACGGCAGCGGTTACCCGGCGCGTAATACTCCGCGGGCCGATCCGACTCTTTACGTTGCAGCCAATGACGGAATGTTACATGCTTTCAATGCCACTGGTGCTTCGACGGGCGGGGGACAGGAACGCTGGGCTTATATTCCTTCGATGGTGATCCGCGACCTGTATCGTCTCGCTGACAAGGATTACGACACCAAGCACCGCTACTTCGTGGATGGTTCGCCCGCGGTGATGGACGTCAAGGATGGGGGCACTTGGAAGACCATCCTGGTAGGCGGATTGGCAGGGGGTGGGCCCGGTTATTATGCTCTCGACATCACGAATCAGACGGCGCCCCAAGTCTTGTGGGAGTTCCGCCAGAAGCCAGGCTGTACGGCGACGACCCCAACGGGTGCGGCGCGTTATGCGTCATCGGGCATCGCGCGGATGATCGAGGATTGTGATCTCGGCTACAGTTATGGCAATCCCGTGATCACCAAGCTGCCGAATGGGCAGTGGGTGGTGATGGTCACCTCGGGCTACAACAACCACGTCAATGGGGATGGCAAGAGCTATCTCTATGTTCTCGATGCGATGACGGGTGCGGTCATCTACAAGGTATCTACAGGTGTGGGCGACACGACGACACCAAGTGGTTTAGCCCGCATCGCCGCTTGGGCCGACGATCCCCTGAAGGACAACACGACCAAATACGTCTATGGAGGTGATCTGCTCGGCAAATTGTGGAGGTTCGATTTTACTGGCGGAGGCTCGCCAACCGTCAGCCTGCTCTATGATGCTGGACCGACTCAGCCGATCACGGCTCGCCCGGAACTCGCCGAGGTGACGAAAACCAATACCAGCGTGAAAAAGCGCGTGGTGTTCTTTCCGACCGGCCGTCTGCTTGGCAATTCCGATCTGGCCAATACCCAACAGCAAAGCTTTTATGGTTTATGGGATTGGTCGGGAGGGACTGCGCCGACGGGTGGTCTCGTCAACGTGCCGGTCAGTGGGGGCGGAGGGGGACGCACCGGAACGATTTATGACCCCAACCATGACGGTGTTCCCGATAGTGTGTTCGATGACGACAGCAAGCTTGGTTGGAAGCTCGATTTTCCGGATGCCGGTGAGCGCGGTGTGACAGATCCGACGCTGGTTCTTGGAACGCTCGTGTTCTCGACGACCAAGCCGGGTACTCCCGACCCTTGCAATGCTTCGGGATTCACCAGCTGGGTTTACAATATTGATTTTTTGTCTGGTCACGTCGTGTATGTCCCAGGGACAACGAATACCCAGATGGCAGTGCAGTATTCGGGTGCTGCGACCCGTACCAACGTTTTCAGCTTGCCTTCGGGGCGGGTTTTGAGCATTACTCGGGTGACCGATCAGAATGTGACGAACCAAGTTGGAAATGTGCGCATCAAGAGCAAGCTCAAACGCATCAGCTGGCGCGAGCTGACGAAATGATCCGTATGCGATGTGGCGCGCTATAATATACATATTCATCGCTGCCGTAGCTCAGTCGGTAGAGCAACTGATTCGTAATCAGTAGGTCGCCAGTTCGATTCCGGCCGGCAGCACCAGTCAGCCGCCCCCGCAGGCTCGCGCCTGCGGGGGCTTTTTCCTGGCTTACTTCGCCGCGGTGGCTTTGGGGTGCCGGGCGGCAAAGGCTTCGAATTCTTCTGCCGGCAGGGCGGGGGTGCAGAGGTACCCCTGGTATTCCTGGCAGCCGGCGGCGATCAGGAAATCCTGCTGCGCGGCGGTTTCGACGCCTTCGGCGATCACGCCGAGGCGCAGCGCGTTGGCGAGCTGGATGATGGCGTTGACGATCGCGGTGTCGCTTTCGACGTCCGGCAGGTCCTGGATGAAGGAGCGGTCGATTTTCAGCCGGTGGATCGGGAAGCGCTTGAGGTAGGAAAGGCTCGAATAGCCGGTGCCGAAATCGTCGATCGCCAGCTGCACGCCCAAGCTGGCGAGCGCTTCGAGACGGCGCAGCGCGTCTTCGACGTCCTGGATCAGGATCGATTCGGTGAGCTCGAGTTCGAGCAGGTGGGGCGGCAGCGCGTATTTTTTCAGGGTCTGGCCGACGCGCTCGACGAAATCGGCTTGCTGGAATTGCAGCGGCGAGACGTTGATGGCCATCGTCAGCGCCATGCCTTTGGCGTGCCAGGCGGCGCACTGGGCGACGGCGGCATCGAGCACCCAGTTGCCGATGCTGACGATGACGCCGGATTCTTCGGCGATCTGGATGAATTGCGCCGGAGGGATATCGCCCAGTTCGGCATCGTGCCAGCGCAAGAGCGCTTCGACGCCGGTGATGGCGTTGTCGCTGAAGCGGATCTGCGGCTGGTAGTGGAGCTGGAAGCGGCTCTCGGGCGTGGGGTTGGCGAGCGCCTGGCGCATCGCATGGTCGATCTTCATGCGCGAGAGCAGGCCGACGTTCATCTGCCGTTGATAGAAGCGGAAACCGGCCCGGCCGCGTTCCTTGACGTGATACATCGCCGCGTCGGCGTTCTTGATCAGGTCGTCCATCGTTTCGCCGTCGTCTGGGTAGAGCGCGATGCCGATGCTGCAGGTCAGGGTGAACGAGAAATCGTCGAGCACGAAGGGCTGGGAAAGACTGTTGAGGATGCGCCGGGCGATGATTTCCGCGCCGCGGGCATCGGTCTTGTGCAGCAGGATGAGGAACTCGTCGCCGCCAAGGCGTGCAGCGGTGTCGACCTGGCGCAGGCAGTCCTTGATGCGCTCGGCGACGCAGACGAGGACGCGGTCGCCGAACATGTGGCCGAGCGAGTCGTTGATCTGCTTGAAGCGGTCCAGGTCGAGGAACAGCAGCGCGAAGCCGATCTTTTCGCGGTGGGCGAGGCCGAGCGCGAATTCGATGCGCTCGTTGAGCAGCAGCCGGTTCGGCAGGCCGGTCAGCGCGTCGGTGTAGGCGAGCTCCTCGATGCGCTTCTTGGCATTGACGGTTTCCGAGAGGTCCTTGAAGAAGCCGATGTAATGGAGCAGCCCGCCCTGGTTGTCGAGCACGCGCACCAGAGAGGCCTGGCAGGGCAGGGTGTTGCCGGCGCGGTTGCGGTGCCAGGCTTCGCCGTCCCAATAGCCCTGGCTCTGCAATGCGGCTTCTACCTGGGCGCCGAAGTGCTCGCGCGAGACCATGTCGGTGAGGACATCATAGACATGCTTGCCGGTCAGTTCCTCGCGCGCCAGCCCGGTGAGCCGCTCGCAGGCCGGGTTGACGTCGATCAGTGTCATTTCGGGATCGGTGACGAAGATCGCATCGAGGCTGGAAGCAAATACCTGGGCCGCCAGTTGCAGACGTGATTCGTCGGTGACGCGCCGGGTGATGTCGCGGAAGGAGTAGACCCGTCCGATCGGCCGGCCGCGCGCGTACTGGGGCAGGGTGACGCGTTCGAGGATCTTGCCGCTGCGCAGCACCAGCGTGTCGGTAGCTTCGAGCAGCGGCGAGCGGGCGATGAGCGTCAGGCGCGCCGCATAGGTGGTGGCATCGACGACGTTCTGTGCCATCCAGCCATGAATCGCCGCATCGTTGCGCTGCGTCGTCAGCTCTTGCGGCAGGTCCCACAGTTCCGCGAAACGGTGGTTGTAGCCGCGGATCACGCCGTTGGGATCAGTGACGAGGATGCCGTCGGCCGTCGATTCGAGGGTGGCGCGCAGTTCGGCGATGAGCTTTTCGAGCTCGTCTTCGATGCGCCGCTCTTCCGACTGGTCGCGGATGCCGACCAGGAAGATGCTGGTCGCATCGCTGAGCGCGATGCGGCTGACGCGGCGCTCCACGGGTCGGGTAGTGCCGTCGGCGCGCAGCAGCAGGGTTTCGGAATGGATCTGGTCGGTCAGACCCGCGGCGACGTCTTCCCAGAAATAGACGTCCTCGGGGGTCGCGGCGAGTTCGACGACCGGCAAGCCGACGAGATCCGCCGCCGGTTTGCCGAGCAGTTCGCTGGCGGCGCGGTTGACGGCGAGGATGCGCAGATCGAGCGCATCGACGATCCAGACCGCTTCGAGCATGCCTTCGATGAGCGGTTGCCAGGTGCGGTCTTTCATGGGTGGGCCCCGTTTTGGGGAGGCAGCATCGCCCGCTCGAAGAAGTAGCAGATGCGGTTGCGCGGCGAGAGGTAGTCGAAAGCGGCTTTCGGCAGTTGCAGGGGCTTCAGGCTGCGGCGGATGCCGAGATCGCCGGCCCGTTCCAGATCCTCGACGAGGGCTTCCTCTCGCGGCACGCGCGGATCAAAGATGATCACGTTCGGCTTCAGCGGCCGTGCCGCATTGACGGAGACGACGAGCGCGAAGCGGCCGTCGGTGAGCTCGACCACCGAACCGGGCGGATAGACGCCCATCATGCGGATGAAGGGCATCAGCACCTTCGGGTCGAACTGGTTGCGCATCTGTGCGAAGATCAGCCGCTGCGCTTCGTGCGGGGTGAGCGCCTGGGCCGGATGGGCCGGGTTGCAGAGGTTATCGTAGAGATTGACCAGCGCGACGATGCGCGCCAGCGGATCGATCGCTTCGCCACTGAGCCGTTGCGGATAGCCCCGGCCGTCGGCCAACTCGTGATGCTGGGCGATGATGGTCAATTGCTCGGGTGGCAGTTTCATGCGCTGACCGAGGGCGACGCCATGCGCGACGTGTTCCTGATAGAGACGCCGCTCCGCCGCGGTGAATTGGTTGTCGAGCCAGCGCAGCCGCTCCGGCAGCAGGATCAGGCCGATGTCGTGCAGCAGCGCGCCGGTGCCGAGCGCTTCGAGCCGGTCACGGTCGAGACCGAGCGACTTGCCGAGCAGCAAGGCGATGACGCTGACGTTGATGGAATGCTGGGCGGTGCGCTCGCCGACGGTTTCGGAGAGCAGGCGGATCGCCGTTTCCTCCTCGCCGAGCATTTCTTCCAGCATCGAGCCGACGATCGCGGCCGCCCGTTCGCGGGCGGCTTCCGGCTGACTCGTGACTTGGTCGGTGAGCTGGCGATAGCCGCGCGCCGCGGTGGCGAACTTGCGCTCGCAGATTTCCAGGCTGTCTAGCTGGGCGGCGAGCTTTTCCTGCCGCTGGCGCCGTTCCTCGGCACGCGCCGCGGCTTCGGCGGCGAGGGTCTCGGCGATCGCCTGGCGTGCCGTGGTGCTTGGATGCTCACCTCCTTCGGTCGCTTCGCTCGCGGGTGGAGTCGAGGGTGCCGTCTCGCCAGCGCCGATTTTTTGTGCCGTATCGGCAGACGGGGAAACATGTTCTTTTTCGTCGCTGCCGCCCTGCACGCTTTCTGGCGGCGGTTCGAGATCGCTCTTTTCCGGCGACCAGCGGATGCGTTTGACGCCCAGCTCGATCAGGGTGTCGATCTGCTCCTGCGAGCTGATCTTGAAGCTGTTGAGCGCGAACGGATGCTTGATCCAGCCCAGATCGACATAGACATACATGCCGATGCGCAGATCGTCGATGTCGATGAATTGGGCTTCGCTGTCGTGGTTGGCCATGATACTCCCACGATATAACGACGCGGCCGACGGCGATCTTGAGATAACTCGAAGAAAAGCCCTGCTATCGCAGCAAGCTAATCCACGTTCGTCGTAGGGTCGTATTTCTCGAACCAGGCGAGCTTGTCCCGCAGCCGGACGACTTCGCCGACGATGATCAGCGTCGGGGGCTTCAAGCCGGCCTGGGCGGCCAGTTCAGGCAGCGTCGCCAGGGTGCCGGTGATCGTGCGCTGGTTCGGGGTGGTGCCCTGCTGGACGATCGCCGCGGGCCAATCGGCCGGGAGGCCGTGAAGGATCAGCTGTTCGCACAGATAGGAGAGGCCGTGCAGGCCCATGTAGATGATCACGGTCTGACGGCGACGCGCGAGTCCCGGCCAGTCGAGGTTCATACTGCCATCCTTCAGATGGCCGGTGACGAAGACGCAGGCTTGGGCGTAATTGCGGTGCGTGAGCGGAATGCCGGCGTAGGCGGCGACGCCGGCTGCCGCGGTGACCCCCGGCACGACCTCGAAGGGCACGCCGTTTTCGCGCAGCGTCTCGACTTCCTCGCCGCCGCGGCCGAAGGTGTAAGGATCGCCGCCTTTCAGACGCACGACGCGTTGGCCGCGCCTGGCGAGCTGGACGAGCAGCAGATTGAGGTCTTCCTGCGGCACGGCGTGGTTGCCGCGCTGCTTGCCGGCATAGATGCGCTCGGCCGCCGGGTTGACGAGGCCGAGGATGGCATCCGAGACGAGCTGGTCATAGACCAGCACGTCGGCTTCGCGGATCAGACGCAGGGCGCGCAGCGTCAAGAGTTCCGGATCGCCCGGCCCGGCGCCGACCAGATAGACGGTGCCGGGTTGCGCTCCACCGCGGCTGGGAACTTCGGGAAGCACGAATTGCGTCATCTCAGCCGCAGCCTCCTGCCGAGCCGCCGCCGCAGCCGCCGCAGCCGCTGCCACGGCTGGCGCAGCCGCCTCGATCCTGCGCTACTTCGGCTGGCAGGAAGATGAATTGGAACTCGCCGGGACGCAGTTCGACGAAGTCGAGCGTCGTACCGGAAAGCAGGTCGCGGCTGAGCGGCGAGA
This sequence comes from Rhodocyclaceae bacterium, assembly GCA_013388985.1. Lineage (GTDB taxonomy): Bacteria > Pseudomonadota > Gammaproteobacteria > Burkholderiales > Rhodocyclaceae > Sulfuricystis. The sequence goes on along the minus strand of JACAEF010000034.1, from coordinate 70,416 downwards.
TCAGGATGGTGATGCCGCAGGATTCGACGACCGTATCCTGTTCGCGTTGTTCGTCGAAGCCCATGCCGTAGATGATCTCACCCTCCTCGATCTTGGCCGCGACGCGCAGGCAGGGCGTTTCATCGTCATCGTTTCGGTAAGCCGCGGCGGCCGTAAGGATCTGCCGGGCAGCGGCTTGGGTCAGGGTGAACATGGGGCGGCCTCCGAAGTCTGGATGGTACATTGTCTGGCGAAGCGGATGAAGCGGTTCGGCCAGTCGCAACCGGCCGTGGCGCGCAAATGGGTATAAGCCGCCAGCAGGTTGTGGCAAACGATGCCATCGTGCTGGCCGTCGATGCCATGACCGCGTTTGACCCGGTAGGCATAAGGCTGGTTGGACGGCAGACCACGAATCTCGGAATAATGGAATTCGTGGGCATGAAGGACAGGAAAGTCGGCGCTGCCGGGACGGCACCCCGACGCCGCTTCCGTCTGCCACCACGGATGGTCAGCCGTGGGCTCGATGATCACATAGCCACGCCCGACCGGTTTGTCGTGCATGAAGATGTCGCCGGGAATCACGCCGACCATCGGCCGGGTCTTGCCATGCCAGGTGATCGAGCGGGCGAGATACATCAGTCCGCCGCATTCGGCATAGGTGGGCAGGCCGGCCGCGATGGCGGCGCGAATCTCGTTGCGCAGGCTGGCATTGGCGGACAGCTCGTCGAGAAAGGATTCTGGAAACCCGCCGCCGATCAATAGCGCGTCGCAGGGGGGGAGGTGGGCATCGCGGAGCGTATCGAAGGGCACCAGCTCGGCGCCGGCATCCTGGAGCGCTTCGAGATCGTCGGTGTAGTAGAAGCCGAAGGCGGCGTCACGGGCAATGGCGACGCGGACCGTTGGTTGCGGTGGAACGGGACGGGGCGGCGGTGGAGCCAGCGGCACGTCGGTGGCGCTGATGGCGAGCAGACGGTCGAGATCGACCTGCTGCGCGATGCGGCCGGCGATTGCCGCGATGGTTTGCTCGGCATGCGCCGCCTCGTTCGCCGGCATCAGGCCGAGATGGCGTTCGACCACGGCCAGCTGCGGATCTTCGTGGATCGCGCCGAGCACCGGCACGTTGGTGTAGTGCTCGACGACGGCGCGCAGCTTGGCTTCGTGGCGGCTGCCGCCCAAGCGGTTGAGGATCACACCGGCGATGCGGATCGCCGGGTCGAAAGCCTGATAGCCGAGGATCAGCGGCGCGATGCCGCGGGTCTGGCCGCGCGCGTCGAGGACGAGGATCACCGGCAGGTCGAGCAGCCGCGCGAGCGCGGCATTGCTGTTGCTGCCATCGAGGGCGAGGCCATCGTAAAGGCCCTTGTTGCCTTCGACCAGACAGACGTCGGCATCGAAGCCATGGCTGAATTGCCGGAGGATTTCGTCGTGCGGGGAAAGGAAGAAGTCGAGATTGCGGCAGCCGCGGCCGGCGGCCTTCGACAGCCAGAGCGGATCGATGTAGTCGGGGCCTTTCTTGAAAGGCTGGACGGCGAGGCCGCGGGCGCGCAAAGCCGCGCCCAGGCCGATGGAGAGCGTGGTCTTGCCCGAAGATTTGTGCGCGGCGGAGATCAGGAAACGGTGCATGGACGATACCGTCGCCCGGCGGGCCCCCGAAGGGGCCCGGCCGCGCAAGAGGCCTCAATCTTGAAGTGCGCCCGATGCTCGCAACTGGGCCATGTCGTCCTGCGGCATGAAAGGCAGGATCTGCACGACGATCAGGCTGAGCAGGAAAAACAGGCCGAATCCGCCGATGCTGAGCAGGAATTCGGGCAGGCTGGGCACATAGGGATCGACCACGCCGTCGAAGAAGCTGCTCTTCACTTCCATGCCCGGGAACATCTCGAGCGGATAGGCTTGCCCGCCGATGATGAAGACATACAGGAAGGCCAGCCCGCCCAGGATGGTGAAAATCGACGCCAGCACGCTGGACGAGGCCATGCTGCGCAGCGCCGGGACGAAGACGAACAGCAAAGGCAGGATCGTGCCGACGACGACGAAACCGCCCCAGAAGAGTTGCGGATAGATGCCGCCGGAGACCAGGATGAAGGTCTCGAAGGCGGTCTGCTTCGCGTAGTAGAGGTTGGTGAGGTGATAGACGACGACGAAATAGGCGACCGCCGCGACGAACGTTCCCAGCAGTTTGTTGAGCCGCTGGCGGATCTCCTCGTCGAGCTGGCTGCCTTCCCATTTGTACATGGCGGCCTGGAAGATCAGGAACATCGCCAGGCCCCAGGCGAACGACATGATGATGAACATCGGCGCGATGATGGCCGAGTTGTAGGCCTGGCGGGCGACGACGAAGCCGAAGATCGAGCCGGTGCCGGTGGTCATCACCAGCCGCCAGATGAAGGCGGCCGTGCCCGCCGCCTTGGAGTAGGCGTACATCTTGCGGTCGAGCAACAGCCACACATAGAGGCCTACCAGGCCGAAAAATACCGGATAGAGCACCATGTTCCAGCCGAACACCGAAGTCCAGTTGACATGGGTCATCGCGACGATCAGGCGATCGGCGCGGCCGAGGTCGAGCATGATGACGAACAGACCGGCGGCCAGCATGGTGATCGCCAGCAGGCCCGAAAGCGGTCCGCGCGGCTTGTAGACCTTCTTGCCGAAGACGGTGCCGATCGAGGCGACGTTGAGCACACCCGAGGCACCGACGATCAGGAAGATCGCGAATACATGCGGCAGGCCCCAGAAGACCTGGTTGTTCATGCCGGTCACCTGGTGGCCATGGTGCTCCATGTAGAAGGCGGCGAGCGTGCCAGCCGCGCTGATGATGGCGCCGATGGCTGCGAGCCAGTAGAAGTTGGGAATGCGCAGACGTTGGGTGAGTGCGGATTGCATGGCGGTCAGATTCCCTGGTAACGCACACCGAGATTCAGTTTGAGATCGGCGCGCACCTGCGTCGTCTTTTCTTTCGCGACGCGTTGGGCGATCTCGCTGTTCGGGTCGTTGAGATTGCCGAACAACATGGCTTTTTCCGGGCAGGCCTCGACACAGGCGGGCTGCTGGCCGCGGTCGACGCGCTGGACGCAGAAGGTGCAGGCTTCGACGCAACCCTGGCCACGGGGCACCAACGGGTTTTGCTCGGTGAGCGGCATATGCACCAGCGAGCGCGCCTTGTAGGGGCAGGCCATCATGCAGTAACGGCAGCCGATGCAGATGTGGCGGTCGACGAGCACGATGCCGTCGGCGCGTTTCATCGAGGCGCCGGTAGGACAGACATCGACGCAGGGCGGATGCTCGCAGTGCTGGCAAAGCATCGGCAGCGAATACTCCTGGCCCGTCTTGGGATCTTTCAGGTCGATCTTGCGGATCCACTGGGAACCCTGGCGCGGATCCTTGACGGTCTCGTTGATGCCGTTTTCCGTCGCACATGCCTTCACGCAGGCATCGCAGCCGCTCGCGCATTTGGTCGTGTCGATCAGCATGCCCCAGCGCACCGCGGAAGAGGCGGGCTCGCCGGGCGCCCGGGGCGCGGCACCGGCGACTTCGATCAGCTTCAGCCCGGGCGCCAGCGCGGCGACACCGGCACTCGCGCCGGCAACGGCCGCCGCTCCGACGAAACTGCGGCGCGATTTGTTTTCGATGCGGTCTTGCGGTTCGCTCATGGCTTGACTCCCACGGCCTCATGATTGCCGGCCTTGGGTTGATGACAATCCCAGCAATCCAGCTTGACGGCGGCATAGGTATGGCATTCCTGACAGAAGCCCCCCTGGCCGAGCACCGAGCCGGTGGTCTTGCTGGCATGGCAGTTGATGCACCCGTTGAGGCTCGCCTTCTCGCCGCGGATGCCTTGGCGCAGGGTCCGGTCGCGCGTGTGCTTCAACATCTCCATGTGATTGCGGCGCATCTCGGGCACCGGCGCGATGCAGCTTCCCGGGTTCTCGATCTTGAGATCCGGCTTCGGCGTGCCTGCGCTGGCGAGAACAGGGGCAAGCAGCAGGACCGCCGCCAGCGCCGCGAGCGTCTGTTTCATGATGGCCATACTCCTCCTTACCCCTTGTCCTCCGGTTTATTCACCGAGGCCCATCTGGATGTAGCCGGTCGGGCAGACATCGTGGCAGATGTGGCAGCCGATGCACTTGTCGTAGTCGGTGGCGACATAGCGGCCGGTCGTCGCCTCGGTCTTCTTGACGCGATAGACGGCCGTCTGCGGGCAATAGACGACGCAGTTGTCGCACTCGAAGCACAGGCCGCAGCTCATGCAGCGCTTCGCTTCGGCCACCACCTGCTGATCGTTCAGCGGTTCGAGGCGCTCCTCGAAGTTGCCGAGCGCCTCTTCCTTGGTCAGATGGACGATCTTGCGCTTGTTGCGCGGCGTGTATTGGAAGTGGCCGAGGAACAGCTCGGTGTGCGGAATGATGTAGCGGTCGGCGCGGTTGTCGAAGTTGTGGATCACATCCTTCGATTCCGAAGAACCGCGGATCGGGCCATGGATCTCGTGGAATTCGACGCCTTTTTCATGATACTTGCGCAGCAGGTCGAAGTAATGCACGTCGATCTTCGGCCGCTTGCCGACCTCGAGGCCTTGCAGGAACTGATCGATGCCATCGGCGGCGATCGCTCCATGGCCGATCGCGGTGGTCAGCAGGTGCGGGCGGATCACGTCACCGCCGCAGAACACGCCGGGCTTGCCCTGCACCTGATAGTTGCGGTCGGCGGTGACGCCGCCCTTGCCGTTGTCGAATTCGGACAGACCCGTGAGGTCGATGGTCTGGCCGATCGCCGAGACGATCAGGTCGGCCGGCAGATCCTTCTCGGTGCCTTCGATCGGCTTGATATCGAGCTTACCACCCACCATCTTGGCTTCGCATTGCCTGACGCGCAGCGCGGTAGCGCGGCCATCCGCGCCCTTGATCACGGCCACCGGCATCCAGCCTTGCATGATCTCGATGCCTTCGGACTGAGCATGTTCGATTTCATGCTTGCTGGCGGTCATGAACACCGAGGTCAGCACGACGTTGGCGCCCTGGCGCTGCGAAATGTTGGCGACGTCCTGGGCGAGGTGGCCGGCGATCGCGGCTTCCCAGTCGGTCGGGTTGATCTTGTCGATGTGGCCGAGGCGACGGGCCACGGTGGCGACGTCCATCGAGGTGTCGCCTCCGCCGACGACGACGACGTTTTTGCCGACCGACTTCAGACGGCCGTCGTTGAAGGCTTTCAGGAAGGCGGTCGCGGTGACGACGTTCGGCGTGTTTTCCGCGCCTTCGGCGGGCAGCTGGCGGCCGCCCTGGGCGCCGAGACCGAGGAAGACGGCGTCGAAGTCCTTGCGGATCTGGTCGATCGTGATGTCGACGCCGACCTTGCAGTTCATGCGCGTCTCGACGCCGAGGTTGAGGATGCGCTGGATTTCGGCATCGAGCACTTCGCGCGGCGTGCGGTAGCCGGGAATGCCATAGCGCATCATGCCGCCGAGCTTGTCATGGTCGTCGAAGATCGTCACCGAGTGGCCCTTCAGCGCCAGCTGGTAGGCGACCGACAGGCCGGCCGGACCGCCGCCGATCACCGCCACTTTCTTGCCGGTGAGCTTCTCGGGCTTCTTGAATTGCAGGTTGTTCTTGATCGCGTATTCGCCCAGATAATGCTCGACCGAATTGATGCCGACGTGGTCTTCGACCTGATTGCGGTTGCACCCCGACTCGCAGGGTGCGGGGCAGACACGGCCCATCACCGCCGGGAAGGGGTTGGCTTCGGTCAGACGCCGCCAGGCATATTCCTGCCAGGGCATGACCGGCTTGCCATCGGCGCCGACCGGTGGTTTCTCGATGCCGCGCACGATGTTCAGATAGCTGCGGATGTCTTCTCCCGACGGGCAGGAGCCCTGACACGGCGGCGTGGACTGGATGTAGGTCGGGCACTTGTAGGACCAGCCCGCCTGGAAGATCTTGTCTTGCCAGCGCTTGTAGCTGTCCGGCTTTTCACCATCCTTGAAATGGCGGAAGGTCAACTTCACGTTTGTCGTTTCGGGGGTCGCTGACATCGTCGTCTCCGTGTGTTTATCGGGTTGTTGGATCAATGTTCGTTGCCGAGGCGTATCGCGGTGCTGACCAGCTGATGCACGCCTCCGACCAGTCGCATGTTGAAGCCGTAGTACGGTAGAACCTTGGTGAATTGCGCCTTGCAGATCGCACAGATGGTGGCCATGAAATTGACACCATGCTTCTCGACCACCTGCTGCAGCGCTTCCATGCGCGGGAAAGCGCCCTTGACACGCGCCTCGATGAGCTCATCGGTGAGGATGCCGCCGCCACCGCCGCAGCAGAACGTCACTTCGCGGATCGTCTCCGGCGCCATCTCGACGAAGTTGTTGGCCACCGCCTTTATGATGTTGCGCGGAATGTCGAATTGCCCGCCGGGATAGCCGCCCATGCGCGAAGCGCGGGCAACGTTGCAGGAGTCGTGGAAGGTGATGACGCGATGGTCGTTGGCTTCCTTGTCGAACTTCAGACGCCCCTGCTGGATCAGGTCCCAGGTGAATTCGCAGATGTGCGAGGGCTGCGGGTAGCGTGGATCGAGCTGTTTCTGCAACTCGATGGCAAATGGGTCATTCGCGCCGGCGCCGATGCCGTTCAAGGTGTTCCAGAACGCGTAGGCGACGCGCCAGGCATGGCCGCATTCGCCGACGACGATGCGTTTGACGCCGAGTTCGAGCGCGGCCTGGCGGATACGCAGCGCGACCTTGCGCATCGTCTCGTAGCTGCCATCGAACAGGCCGAAGTTGCCGGCTTCGGAAGCGTAGGAGGAGAACGTCCAGGAAATTCCCGCGGCGTGGAAGACCTTGCCGTAGCCGATCAGCGATTCGATGTGCGGCTCGGCGAAGAAGTCGGCCGACGGCGTGACCAGCAGGACTTCGGCGCCCTGGGCATCGAGCGGATACTTGACGTCGACGCCCGTGTCTTCCTTGACGTCTTCTTCGAGCCCCTGCAAGGTATCTTCCAGCGCGGGGCCGGGCAGGCCGAGGTTGTTGCCAATCTTGAAGACCTTGCCGATGATCTCGTTGGAGTATTTCTGGCCATAACCGACCGTGTCGAGGATGTGGCGTGCCGCCATCGTGACCTCGGCGGTATCGATGCCGTAAGGGCAGAATACCGAGCAGCGACGGCATTCCGAACACTGCCAGAAATAGCTGTACCACTCGTCGAGCAGCTCGCGGGTCAGGTCTTTCGCGCCGACCAAGCCGGGGAAGAGTTTGCCGGCGAGGGTGAAATAGCGCCGATAGACCGAGCGCATCAGCTCCTGACGCGCCACCGGCATGTTTTTCGGGTCGCTCGTGCCGATGAAGTAGTGGCACTTGTCGGTGCATGAGCCGCAATGCACGCAGGCATCCATGAACACCTTGAGGGAGCGGTATTTGCCGAGCAGCTCGCCGAATTTGGCGATCGCCTTGTCATGGGTGGCCTGCCAGTCGTCATCGAGCTTGCCCTGGAAGCCCAGGGCTTCCTGAATCTTCTCGCTGGCGACGTGCGGACGCGAATGCGCCATCGCGCCCGGCTGGAGCGCAGGCACCTCAGGGTATTCCCGGTATTTCGGAATCTGGAATTCAAGATCGGCCATGTCAGCTCTTCTCGATCTGGGCGGCCCACGGCGCGAGATGACGTTTTTCGCGCGGGGTATCGGCCTGGTTGCGGGTGGGGCTGAAGAACACGCCGGGGGCGTGCAGCAGCTTGCTGAACGGGAACAGGATCATCAGCAAGGCGACGAGAATCAGATGGATGTAAAGGGCAGGGTGCTCGGGCAACGGCTGGATGTCGAAGCGCATCAGGCCGAGGAAGAAGATCTTCACGGCGACGACATCGACGTGGCTGACGAAGGTCATGCCGGCGCCGGTGATGCCGATGCCGATCAGCAGCGCGAGCCAGAGATGGTCGGATGGCGTCGTGATGTAACGGATGCGCTCGACCAGGAAGCGGCGCGCCCACAGGCCACCCAGGCCCGCCACCATCATGAATGCGGCATACTTGCCGAAGGGCTGGATGAAAACGAGCCAGGCGGGAACGTCGCTGACGAAATATCGCAGGTGACGGATCAGGACGAGGAAGAGGCCCATGTGGAACATCCAGCCGAACAGCCAGATCCACAGGTTGCCCTTGAACAGGCTCTCGAACAGGACCACCTCGCGCGCCATGCGGAAGGCCACACCCGTGGTGGTGGTCGGCGCCGGTGTCGTCGGGATCGACAGTGGCGCGGGTGTGCGGGCAAAGTCGTAGATCTTGTAGGCCAGGCCGACGACAAGTATTGCGAAGGCGAGGTAGAACAGGATCGCGAAAAACGTTGTCATGGACGGTGCACCACGGCGAACACAGCAGTCAAAGTCGCAGCGCTACGCCCGGCCCTTGATGGGGGGTGGCCGGAGCGACCAGCGCTACTGCGAAACTCGGCGCTGGCGGAGCGGCACCTCGAGGCGCCGCCCGCCTGCGGGGTTTGCTTTTGTATCAGACGCAGCCGGTCGGCTTCGGCAGGCCGGCGATCTTGCAGGCCTGCTTGGCGGGGCCGTAGGGGAACAGCTCGTAGAGGTACTGGCTGTTGCCCTTTTCCGGGCCGAGCTTCTTGCCGATGGCCTTGGTCAGCACGCGGACGGCCGGGGCGATCTGGAACTCGTTGTAGTAGTCGCGCAGGAAGTTGATCACCTCCCAGTGGGCATCGGTCAGATTGACGCCTTCCTGTTGGGCCAGATACTTGGCGACATCTTCGTTCCAGTCCGACAGGTTGACCAGGTAGCCCTCTTCGTCGGTTTCGTAGGTCTTGCCATTGAGTTCGAATGCCATCGTTGTCTCCTAGTTGATTGATTGAAAACGGGTTACAGCCATGACTGGCAGGTTTTGTGCTCCGCGACGAGATCGACGAAGCCGGCATAATCGGTGACGGTGACGCCGTCGATCACACGGTCGGCCATGCCGCGCGCTTCCAGGTCGGACTGCAGTGCGTAGAACTTGAACTTGGCCATCGCGGCCTTGACCTTGGCTTCCTCGGCACCGCCCTTGACGGCGGCAAAGACACCATCCTCGATGAGGAGGATCGTGCCGCCCTCTGCGGTGGCAAGGACGGAATTCAGCGCGGGACGGTCGTATGGGGATTTGTTGACGATGTGCAGCATGTTGGTTTCCTCAGAACGACAGGATGACGTCCTGCTCTTCCATCAGCTTGCCGATTTCGGCGCGGGAGAGCACTTCGACGGGCACGGCGAGATCGTCGGCGGTCAGGCCGCGCTCTGCCAGCGATTCCTGGGCGACATACAGCTTGGTGATGTCGTAGTCTTCCAGCGCCCCCCAGGTCTTTTCGAAGGCCTTGGTCTCGATGGCCTTGGTGTTGTGGCCCTTCTTGAGCTGATAGACGCCGTCGTCGAGAAAGGCCAGCGACACATCCTGCTCGAAGGCGGCGGCGATCAGCACCACTTCGAGGGCCTCCCACGCGTAGATCGTGCCGTAGGGCGCCTTGCGATTGACCATCATGAATTTCTTGGTAGTCATCTGTATGCCCCCTCAATCGCCGAACACGACCAGCCGGTCGGACTGGATGCCGGCCTCGATCAATTGGCCGAGGCCGGAGATGCGGAAGCCCGGCGCCAGGTTGGTGGCGTCCTTGCCGTTACGCTTCATCTCTCCCTCATCCACGATGCCGCGGCGCTGGGCCGCGGCGACACAGACGACGAGGTCGAGATTGTTTTCCTGCGCGAGCTTGGACCAGCGGCTGACGATGTTGCGGTCGTCCTGCGGCGGGGTGGTCAGGCGCGTGGCGTTGTTGACCCCATCGTGATAGAAGAAGATGCGGAAGATCTCGTGCCCCTTGGCCAACACCGCCTTGGCGAACTGGTAGGCGGTGTCGGAGGCCTCGTGCGTGTAAGGGCCTTCGTTGACCAGAATGGAAAACTTCATCGTGTCGGATTCCTCAGAAGCGGACGTGGTTCGAGGCGTTGAGGTTGTAACGGCTGCCGCGCCAGTCGTCGATCATGTACTTGGTGAAGGGCAGACCGGTCTTTTCGAAGAAGCGCGGCCAGCCGATACGCTCGATCCAGTCGGCCATGCGCTCCCACGGACGGGCGTCGGCCTTGTAGGTGTCGAGGATCTTCTTGACGATCGCGTTGACTTCCGGCCAGCGCGGCGGGTTGTTCGGCAGACCGGCGGCGACCAGCTTGTGGAAGGACGGCTTGCTGCGCGCGTTCGAGTTCTTGCCGCCCACCCAGATGGCCAGCTTGGAGTGCTCCGGGTCGTTGATCTGCATCGGCGGGCAAGGGGGATAGCAGGCGCCGCAGCAGACGCATTTCTTCTCGTCGACTTCGAGCGAGGGCTTGCCATTGACCAGCGCGGGACGGATCGCCGCGACCGGGCAGCGCGCGACCACGGCAGGACGTTCGCAGACGTTGGCGACGAGGTCGTGGTTGATCTTCGGCGGCTTGGTGTGCTGGATGATCACCGCGATGTCGGCCTGGCCGCCGCAGTTGATTTCGCAGCAGGAGGTCGACAACCGCACGCGGTTGGGCATCTCTTCCTTCTTGAAGTCTTCGAACAGCGCATCCATCATCGACTTGACGACGCCGGAAGCATCGGTGCCGGGGATGTCGCAGTGCAGCCAGCCCTGGGTGTGGGCCACCATCGACACCGAGTTGCCGGTGCCGCCGACCGGGAAGCCATTCTTTTCGAGCGCTTCGATCAGCGGAGCGACTTTCTTTTCGTCCGAGACGATGTATTCGATGTTGGAGCGGATCGTGAAGCGTACACGCCCTTCGGCATACTGGTCGGCGATGTCGCATAGCAGGCGGATGGTGTGGACGTCCATCTGGCGCTGGGTGCCGGCGCGCACCGTCCACACTTCGTCGCCGGTGTTGGAGACGTGGTGCAGGACGCCGGGACGCGGACGATCGTGATATTTCCAGTTGCCGTAGTTGGCGGCGAGTTTCGGGTGGAGGAATTTCTTGTTGTCGAGGAAGTACTCGACTGGCTTGCGCATTTGAGGTTGAGCCATGAATCGTCTCCGCAATGATCGTGGTGAATTGTTGCTATCTGAACAGGGTCTTGTGCCTGGCCGACCACCGGCTCCTTACGGAACCGGTGGTGGACAACCCAGGAGAAATCAGGCCGCAGCCTTCTTCTTGGCGTTGATGCGGGCGACTTCCTCGTCCCAGCCGTCGGTACGGATGTAGGGGTTGGAACGCGGGCAGTTGACCATGTTCGCGTCGGGGTCGAGGCCGATGCCTTCGAGGAAGTTGACCAGACCGATGCGCTCGATCATTTCGCCGGTGCGCTCGTGCTCGAGGGCGTTCTCGGCGAAGAAGTCGACGATGTTCTGCGCCAACTCGACGAGCTTGTCGTAATCCTCCTCGGTCTTCAGCTCCATGAAGGGAACGACCACGGTACCCAGCGTCGCGCCGATCTTCAGGTGGCCGTGGCCGCCGACGAGGATCGTGGCGCCCTTGTCCTTGCCCGGGCCGAGCGCGCCGGTCATCACGTTGATGCAGTGCATGCAGCGCACGCAATCCTTGTTGTCGATCTCGAGCGACTGGGTGTCGTTGATGGCGACGGCGGAAATGTGCGCGTCCTTGCGCACGTCCTTGCTGTCCTTGACCTGCAGGGCGCGCGTCGGGCACATGTTGACGACGTCGTTGATCAGCTCGTTCATGCCATGCTTGGCGAACCACTTCTTGCCGAGCTCGTCATCGGTCTTCATGTTGTCGCGCCAGGTGCCGATCACGGCCATGTCGGCGCGCTGGATCGCGTTCATGCAGTCGTTGCCGCAGCCGGAGAACTTGAACTTGAACTTGTACGGCAGGGCGGGACGGTGGATGTCGTCGAGGAAGTTGTTGATGATCTTCTGATGGGCCTTCGCCTCGTCGTAGCAGGATTGCTCGCAGCGCGCGGCGCCGACGCAGGACATCGCGGTGCGCACCGCGGGGCCGGCGCCCCCCATGTCGAAGCCCATTTCGTTGATTTCGTCCCAGGCCGGCTGGACGTTTTCCGTGGTGCAGCCCTGGAACATGATGTCGCCGGACTGGCCGTGCAGGGCGATCAGGCCGGAGCCATATTTTTCCCAGATGTCGCAGAATTTGCGCAACGTGGCGGTGTCATAGTGCATGCCGGGCGGGGGCATGATGCGCAGGGTGTGGAATTCGGCGGCATCCTTGAAGACCGGCTGGCCGGTCTTTTCATCCTTGATTTCGGTGAAGCGGGGGATCACGCCGCCGCCATAACCGAACACGCCCACCGTGCCACCCTTCCAGTAGCCCTTGCGGGTTTCGTAGGAATGCTCGAGGTGGCCGAGCAGGTCGACGACATAATCCTTATCCTTCGCGAGACGCTTCAGACCGGTGACGAAGCTGGGCCAGGGACCGGACTCGAGCTGGTCTAGCATAGGGGTTGGGTGAAGCTGTTTGGCCATGTTATCTCCTCGTTCGTAGGTGACTGTTGGGAACTGCTTGTTTGATGTTCGTGCATCCGTCCCCAGTTTGTTGTCGAATTATCTTGACTGACGGGCCGGCAGCACCATACCTCCGGCAGGTAGAATAACCGCATTTGAAGGGGTAAGGGAACCTACCCTGATGGAGTATCAGGCTTTCTCCCATTTGGTGATGGTTCTCGCCATCTTGCGGTGCGATAGTCCGGCCCCATCTCTTGCGAAATTCCAACTCTGGCAACCGTGCCGATCCAGCCGTGGATGAAATCACCAGTCTAGACAAGTTCCGGGTGCCTGTCGGCAACCAGGAAATCGAATTGCAGCAGATCCGCTTCGCGGCGGGGGGTGTGCCGGTGCTGCGCCTGCGCATCCGGGAACATCGGCGCTTCACGATCTTCGACATCGATCCCGTCACTGCCGGTCGTTGGGGCAAGGTAATGGCGGAATGGTCCAAGCAGCAGCTCGAGGCATGGCAGAGCGGTGAGCCGGTGGCCGCGGCCGCGAGCGGAGAGCAAGCCACTGGCGGGGCTCCGGAGATGGTCGACCTGCAGTTCGCGCTGCGCGGCGGCAGCGTGCCGCTCGATCACGCCGATCTCCTCTGGCAGGCGATCCGCGGGATCCTGCCCTGGCTGGAAGAGGAAGCGCTGGCCGGCGTGCATCCCATTTCGGGGCTCAGCCCGGGGGATGGCGTGTGGTATCTCGCCCGCCGTTCGCATCTGACATTGCGCTTGCCGCGCAGCCGGGTGGCCGAGGCGCAGGCCCTGGTCGGGGCGCGGCTCGATCTCGCCGGCTCGATCATCGAGGTCGGCGCGGCCAGCGAGAAGGCGTTCCCTGAAGCGCCCGTGCTGTATTCGAAATTCGTCACCTTCGGCGATGGGAGCGGCATGCCCGACGAGGAAGAGTTTTATGCTGCGTGCCAGCGGGCGCTGGCGGCGCTGCGGGTGGTGCCCCGCTCGCTGGTCTGCGGCAAGCGACAGTCGGCGAAGACGGCGGAAGGGGTGTTGCACGGCTTCAGCCTGATGGTGAATGGCCTCGATGCGGAAGGCGCGCTGCGGCTGATGCGGTTGGGACTCGGCAGCGAGCGCAAGCGCGGTTGCGGTATCTTCGTTCCCCACAAGTCGAATCCGGCGGAAGCCGCCCCGAACTGAAAAAAGACACACGCGAATCAATCAAGCCAACTCGTAGAAGGAGGAAAAACATGGGTATCGTCATCAACGGCGTCGAAAAGGAAGTCGATGATTATGGTTATCTGCTCGAACCCGACTTCAGTGAGGAAGCCGTGCATGCCTTCGCCGAAAAGGAAGGCATCGAGCTGACCGAGCAGCACTGGAAGGTGATCAATTACCTGCGCCAGAAGTATCAGGAAGAGGGCCATACGCCGAACCTGCGCAATCTGATCAAAGGCTTGCAGGACGAGGGTGTCATGCCGGAGGCGGACAACAAGCTGATGTTCGAATTGTTCCCGGACGGCGGCGCCGCGAAGCAGGGCTGCCGTATCGCCGGCCTGCCCCAGCCTTATGGCAAGGGTGGATATTGATCAGTGGCGATCCGTCTCAAAACCAAGTTCCATACGCCGGGGCAACGCTCCCCGGCGACGCTCGCCTCGGTGGTGGCGGTGCTCGCCTGGAAGCTGGCGATCGAATCGATCAAGCGCATGCGCAAGGCCGAGTACGACATCGACCCCGGCCGCCCGTACTTCGATTTCGTCTGCGAGTATCTGGCATTCCTCGCCGTGGCGGCGGACCGGGTCGCCTACCGTGCGCTCGATGAGGCGGCGCGCGGCGAATTCACTACCGCGCTGGTGAAGAACATCGCCCGTTTCGTCGAGGAGAACAACATCATGCTCTTGGGCGAGGCGGTGCCCGGCGAATCGCAGCGGCATTTCATCGACCTGTTCAACCGCCGCGCCGCCGATTACGCCGAATTCGACTACACGGAACAGGGGCCGGATTTCGGCTTCAAGCGCTTCTTCGCCGCCTGCCTGCGCGACGTGCTGCCAGAGAAGGACAAGCTCTGGGTCATCGACCAGGCGATGGACATCGAGGCGCCCGAATCGCTCAAGATGCTGGAAAAAACCCTCACGGGGCTGTTTAATCCAGAACAGGCCAAGAGCCAGCGCAGGCAGGATCTGCGCGGTTCGATAGACTGAAAGGGAGCATCATGCCCGGTCCCTTCGATTTGGATGATGCGCGTGCCTATGCCGACTGGCGCGCCGAAAAGCTCGATACGGCGCCGCGCCGCATCGAGGACATCGTCGTCAGCCTCGACGATCCGCGCCAGCTCAAGCCAAGCGAACGGCAGCGTCTCGTTGCGCTCAATCGGCGCTGCAACATGGCGATCTACGTCAGCAACACCGGCAGCGATCCCGACAAGGAAATCCCCCGGCGGCTGGGCATCCAGCTGGGCATGCGCTCGCTCGACGGCCACTGGCTGACCGACAACGACGGCATCTCGCCGATTTCCGTCACCGGCGCCGAGTCCCGTGGCGAACGCAAGGATTTCATTCCCTACACCGACCGGCCGATCAAATGGCATACCGACGGCTACTACAACACGCCGGAACATACGATCCGCGGCCTGTTGCTGCATTGCGTGCAAAGCGCGGCCAGCGGCGGCGAGAACCAGCTGCTCGACCACGAGATCGCCTATATCCTGTTGCGCGACGAGAATCCCGCGTTCATCCGCGCGCTGTCCTCACCCGTGGCGATGACCATCCCGCCGCGCACCGACGACCAGGGCGTGGCCCGCGCCGCGCAGCCTGGCCCGGTGTTTTCCGTCAATGAGGATGGCAGCTTGCACATGCGCTATACGGCCCGCACGGTGAGCATCGTCTGGGATGCCGCCGCCACCGCGGCGCGCCATGCCTTGGAACGCCTTCTCGCCACGCCGACGCCCTGGACGCTGCGTGGCCGGCTCGAACCCGGTATGGGACTGGTGTGCAACAACGTGCTACACGACCGCAGCGGCTTCACCGAAACGGCCGGGAAACGCCGCCTGCTCTATCGCGCCCGCTATTACGAGCGGGTCGCCGCTGTTTGATCTGCGGGCGCGCATGCGCTGCGTATAATCGCCACCATCGTTCGTGATGGGGGGCAGGTCATGCCGCAGTTGTCGTCGGAACTCGAACGCAGGCTGACGGCGGCCGTCGACCGCATGCCGGCGTTTCCGAAGAGCGTGCAGACCCTCCTGGTGATGACGCGCGACAGCAATTGTCTGCCCAGGCAGCTGGTCGGCGTGATCGAGAAGGATCCGGTGATGACGATGCGTATCCTGCGCGTCATCAATTCGGCCTACTATGCACTGCCCAACAAGATCGGCTCGGTCGGCCAGGCGGTCGTCTATCTCGGTCTCAACACGATCAAGAACCTCGCGCTCGCCTGCGCGTCTGCCGGGGTATTGCCGCGTTTCCATACCGATTATTTCGACAGCCAGCAGTATCTGCTGCATTCGCTGGCAGTCGCTTCGCTGGCGCGCCTGCTGTGCGAGAAGCATGCCCACGGGGAAGCCGACCCCGGCGACTGCTATGTAGCCGGGCTGCTGCACGATTTTGGCAAGGTGGTGTTCGCGCACACGATGGCGGGCGAGTTCGCGCTCGCGCTGGGCGTCGCAGCGCGCGAGGGCAAGCCGCTCTACGTCGCCGAGGCGGAAACGATCGGCGCCGATCATGCCTTCGTCGGCGCCTTGCTGGCCAGGAAGTGGCAGTTCGGCGAAGCGTTGGTCGAGTGCATCCGCGATCACCATGCAGCCGATGCCACGTCGCATGCGATGCTCGATTGCCTGCGCATGGCCGACGCGATTTGCCGCTGGCAAGGCTTCGGCGCGGCGGGTAATCCCTGGCGTGAAGAAGAGCTGGCACAATTGCCGGCGCGCTTTGGCAGCGCGCCGGAGGCGATCGTCGCCGTCCTGGGCGATTTGAACAGACATCTGGCGGAGGCGAGGGCCTTCGCGCAGATCGGCAGCGAGGAGGGGGGATGAAAATCAAAATGTGGGGGGTGCGGGGCTCGATCCCGTCGCCCGGTCCGCGCACGGTGCGCTACGGCGGCAATACCACCTGCATCGAAGTCAGGAGCGAGGAGGATCGTCTGATCATCCTCGACGCCGGTACCGGCATCTTCCCGTTGGCACAGAGCCTGCTCGCCCGGTTGCCGGTCGAGGCCAACATCTTCATCACCCACACGCACTGGGATCACATCCAGGGCCTGCCGTTCTTCGTGCCGCTGCACATTCCGGGCAATACGGTGCGCATTCACGGCGCCTTCGACCTGGTCACGCAACAGGGAGTCGAGCACGTGATGAACGTGCAGTTGCAATACAGCTACTTCCCGATCCGCGAGGCGGAGCTCAAGGCCGCGGTCGAATACCTTACGCTGACGGTCGGCGTGCCGGTACGAATCGGCGATGCGACCGTGACGCCGGTGCTGATGAACCATCCGGTGACGGATCTGGGCTATCGCATCGAATGCAACGGCAAGTCGCTGTTCTTCACCGGCGATCACGAGCCCTGGCGCAACATTTATACGCCCGACGATCCCGCCTGGGCCGAATACCAGGGACTGGTGGCGCAGCGCCAGGCCGCGCTCGATGCGGCGATCGGGCCGGTCGATCTGCTGATCGTCGATACCGCCTACACCGAGGCCGAATACCCGAAAAAAATCGGCTGGGGACACGGCACCTTCGATGCCGCGTTCGCCCTGGCGAAACGCACCGGCGCGAAGCGGCTCTTATGCACGCACCATGAGCCGACGCGCAGTGATGAAGAGCTGGAGCAGGCTTTCGCCGAGGCGCTCTCCCGCCACCCGGATCCCGGCTGCGAGGTGTTGCTGGCCTACGAGGGGCTCGAAATCACCCTGTGACGAGCGCGGCGAGCTCGGCTTCGGCCTGCGCGATCTGCGCGTCGAGGCGGTGGGCCATTTCGGCCAGCAGATCGCGGCCCTGACGTTCGGCCAGCCGCGCCGCGGCGAAGAGCTCATACAGCTTCGAGCCGTAGAGGCGGTCGAGCTCGGCGCCGATCGCGGCGAGGCGTTGCCGGATCGCGTCGCGCTGGACGGCGAGTCTGTGCCGGGTGGCGAAACTCGGCGCTGGCGGGACGGCACCTTTCTCTGTGTCTGCCGCCTCGTCGGCGCCGGCGAGCCAGCGGGCGAACACGCGTTCCAGTGCGGCGGCATCGCCCGCCCGGTAGGCGCGGTTGGCCTCGGCCATCAGCTGCGTGCGCCAGGCGCGGTCGGTTTCGTCATGGGCGCGATCGGGGTGGATCTTCTGCGCCAGTTGCCGGTAGCGCTTCTTGAGGTCGAGGTCGGGCACGGATGAAGAGGTCTGTTCCCGTGCGCGGCGGCCAGCAGCCTCGTATTCGCGTTGCGATTGCGCGGCGCGGGCGCGCGCCTCATCGGCCGCCCGTGCCTGGGCGGCATCTTGCGGCGCGCGTTCGAGGCGCGCCGCGGCGAGCTCGGCCTGCAGCCGGTCGAGGCGGGCGATGCGCCCGCCGACGAGCTCATGGTAACGCGCACTGAACGCCGCCAGCTCCGTTTCCGCCGTCGCCAGTTCGAGCTCCATCTCGGCGAGCTCCTGGCCGAGCAGCTCGATCTCGGCCAGGAGCTGCGCCGCCTCGTCGGGTAGGGTGAGGCCCCCCGAGCCGCTGCCGGACACGGTCAGCAGCAGGGTATGCCGCGCGCCCGGCCAGGCGCTGCCCAGCATGGCGGGCAGCGGCCCGTTTTGCAGCAGCACGACCCAGTCGGTCGGCAGGCCGGCCTGCTGCATGACCGGCCAGGGGCCGATGCGAACCGGAAACAGATCGTGGATGCCGGCTGGCGGCGCTTCGTGCGGGAGATTCCTCGCCGTCCAGGCGAGTCCCGCGCGCCAGAGCGCATCCGCATGACGCAGGCGCTCGCGCTGCGCCGTCCAGGCGGGCCCCTGGCTGTCGGCGGCGGCGCGCGCCAGCCGGCTCTTGAGCAGCGAGAGCGTGGCGCGCAGCGCGATCGGACGGGCATGTTCGGCACCGGGCAGCACGAGGCAGAGCGGGCGCAGCTGCAGGTCGAGGGCGTTCGAGATTTCCGGCAGGAGGCCATCGTCGGCCGTGACGATCGTCAGCGTGCGATCGTTGTTCAGCGCCTCGGTCGTCAGCGCCGCCAGCGCGCCGATGAGGGTTTCCTGCTGTTCGGGCGCGGTGGCGGTGGCGAAATTCGGCGCTGGCGCACCGGCACCCGCTTGCCCGAGCAGCCTCAGCCACGCAGCGAGGGTCGCGGTGATCTCGTCGGTGCAGTCCATGCAGGCATTTTAGGGGCGTCGCTGTAGTAAAGTGCGCATTCCGAATGTATTGATCCGGAGGTTGAGCGTGTTTTCGATCATTCAGGCGGCCGGCTGGCCGATCTGGTTTCTCCTGGCGGCGTCCGTGATCGCCGTGGCCTTGATCATCGAGCGTGCCGCGACGTTGCGGCGCGGGCGGATCGTGCCGCCCGGCCTGCTGCAGAGCACGATCGCCGAATACCGCAAAACGGGCGTGACCGACGACCTGCTGGCCCGTCTCGAAGCACATTCGCCGCTCGGCCGGGTGTTCGCGGCCGGTTTGCGCAACGACAAGGCCACGCGTGAGGTGATGAAGGAAGCCATCGAGGAAGCCGGGCGGGGTGTCGCCCACGAGCTGGAACGCTTCCTCACGACGTTGGGCACGATCGCCTCGATCAGCCCGCTGCTGGGACTGTTCGGCACGGTAGTGGGCATGATCGAGATCTTCGGTTCGGCCACCGGCACGGGCAACAACCCGCAGCAGCTGGCACACGGCATTTCGGTGGCGCTCTACAACACCGGCTTCGGCCTGATCATCGCGATCCCGGCGATGATCTTCTACCGGCATTTCCGTGCCTTCGTCGACAGCTGCGTGATCGAGATGGAGCAGCAGGCCCTGAAGCTCGTCGAGCAGATCCACGGAGAACGCAAGTGAACTTTCAGCGTGGTCGCGTGCGCGAGGAGCCGGAGATCAACCTGATTCCGATGATCGACGTGCTGCTGGTGATCCTGATTTTCCTGATGATCACCACCACCTACTCGAAGTTTGCCGGCCTGGAAATCAATCTGCCCACGGCGGATGCCCAGACGCAGCAACAGAAGCCGAACGAGATCGATGTGGTGGTGACGGCTGTCGGCACGGTGCTGATCGACAAGCAGCCGGTCGCGGGCGGCGTCGAGGCGCTCGCCCAGGCGCTCGCGCGCGCCGCGGCGGGCGCGGCCTCGCCGGTCGTCGTCATCAACGCCGACGCCAAGACCGCCCACCAGAATGTCATCGACGTGATGCAGGCCGCGCGCAACGCGGGCCTCTCCCAGATTTCCTTTGCCACCCAGCAAAAGCAGCCCTGACGGCTTGACGGAGGTGTGGCGTGGCCGGGGGCTGCGCGCCTGGCTGCTGCTGCCGTTTGCCCTGCTGTTCTTCGCGCTGGCCCGGCTGCGCCGCCTCGCATACCGTCGCGGCTGGCTGAAGTCGGGAAAGCTGCCGGTGCCGGTGGTGGTGGTCGGCAACATCGTCGCCGGCGGCGCCGGCAAGACCCCGCTGACGCTCTGGCTCGCCGAACGCCTGCGCGCGGCCGGGCGCCGTCCGGGCATCGTTAGCCGCGGTTATGGCCGCGTCACGCATGACATCCGCAAAGTCGGCGCTGGCGATACGGCACACGAGGTCGGCGACGAGCCGCTCTTGCTCGCGCGCCGCTGCGGCTGCCCGGTCGTGGTCGGCGCCGATCGTCTCGCGGCAGGGCGCGCCTTGCTCGCTGCGCATCCCGAATGCGACCTGCTGCTGTGCGACGATGGCCTGCAGCATTACCGGTTGCAGCGCGACGTCGAGATCGCCGTGATCGACCGGCGCGGGCTGATGAACGGCTGGCCGCTGCCGGCCGGGCCGCTGCGCGAGCCGGCGAGCCGGCTGCGCGAAGTCGATGCGCTGGTGCTGCACGATGCCGTCGCGCCGCCCTGGCCGGGCGTGCCCCGTTTCACGATGCGTCTGACGGGGCAGCGCTTCCATCGCCTCGACGATCCCAGTGTCGTATGCGGCGCGGAGCAGCTGGCGGGGCTCAAGCTGCATGCGGTGGCCGGCATCGGCGAGCCGCAGCGCTTCTTCGATCACCTTGCCCGCCTCGGCCTTGCCTTCGAAGCGCATCCGTTTCCGGATCATCATCCTTATCGGGCCGCCGACCTGGAGTTTTCCGGCGATGCGATCGTGATGACCGAAAAGGACGCGTTAAAATGCGCCGGCCTTGCAAGGCTGCCGGTCTGGGTGCTGCCAGTCGAGGCGCACGTCGAGCCCGATCTCGCCCGCCATGTTCTAGCCATACTGGAGAAGAAAACCAATGGACCCGCGATTGCTTGAAATCCTCGTCTGCCCGTTGTGCAAGGGCCCGCTCGACTACCGCAAGGAAGCCGCCGAGCTGGTCTGCAAGGCCTGCCGGCTCGCCTATCCGATCCGCGACGACATCCCGATCATGCTCGAGGACGAGGCGCGGCAGCTCGCGCCGGAAGAAGATTGATATGAGCCTTTGCGCCGAAATACCCGCGAAACGCCGCGAGCGGGAGAAAGTGCAAGGCGCACGGCGCGCAGCGACCGAGACATATCAGGCCGGATAGGCGAGGGAACGAGCACCGTGCAACGCAGCGCTTCGCCCGCGCAGCCAGTTTCGCGAGAGTTTCGCGTCGTGATCCCGGCGCGCCATGCTTCGACACGGCTGCCCGGCAAGCCGCTCGCCGACATCGCCGGCAAGCCGATGGTGGTGCGCGTCGCCGAAGCGGCGCAGCGGAGCGGGGCGCAGGAAATCGTCGTCGCCACCGACGATCAACGCATCGTCGCCGCAGTGGCCGCCCATGGCTATGATGTCGTGATGACTCGCGCCGATCACCCAAGTGGCACCGATCGTATCGCCGAGGTGGCCTTGCAGCGTGGCTGGAGCGATGAAAGCATCGTCGTCAATGTGCAGGGCGACGAGCCGCTCATCGACCCCGCGCTGATCGAACGGGTCGCCCGGGCGCTCTATGCCGATCGCGAGGCGAGCATCGCCACCGCGGCCCACCGTATCGGCGATCTCGATGAATTCATGAACCCGAACGTCGTCAAGGTGGTCACGGCCGCAAGCGGCCGCGCCTTGTATTTTTCGCGCGCGCCGATTCCCTGGCATCGCGATGCTCTGGCGCGCCAGCCCGACGTGTTGCCTGCGGAACTGGTGGCGCGGCGTCACATCGGCCTGTATGCCTACCGGGTCGATTTCCTGCGCCGTTTCGGCGCGCTGGCGCCGGCGCCGCTCGAACGATGGGAGGCGCTCGAACAGTTGCGCGCCCTGTGGCACGGCTTTCACATTCATGTCATCGAGTGCGCGCATCCTCCGCCGCCGGGGGTCGACACCCCGGAGGATCTGGAGCGCGTGCGCAAGCGGTTTGCTGCGTCGCACTAATCATGGCGGCTATCTCGGGATAGATAAAATCTAGCCAAGCGCACGGTCGATAGTGCGAATATTCGAAACCACCGATAACGAGACGAGGAGATAGACGATGCGTTTGATTCTGTTGGGACCTCCAGGCGCCGGCAAAGGCACCCAGGCCAATTTCATCAAGGAAAAATTCGGCATTCCGCAGATCTCGACCGGCGACATGCTGCGCGCCGCGGTCAAGGCCGGCACGCCGCTGGGCCTGGAAGCCAAGAAGATCATGGATGCGGGCGGCCTCGTCCGCGATGACATCATCATTGGTCTGGTCAAGGATCGCCTCAAGGAGCCCGACTGCCAGAAAGGCTACATGTTCGACGGCTTCCCGCGCACCATCCCGCAGGCGGAGGCGATGAAGGAAGCGGGTGTGCCGATCGATTTCGTGCTCGAGATCGACGTGCCGGACGAGGAGATCATCAAGCGCATGAGCGGGCGGCGTGTGCACGTGGCCTCCGGCCGCACCTACCACGTGATCTTCAACCCGCCCAAGGTCGAGGGCAAGGACGACGTGACCGGCGAGCCGCTGATCCAGCGCGACGATGACAAGGAAGAAACGGTCAGGAAGCGCCTCGAGGTCTATCATCAGCAGACCGAAGCGCTGATTGACTATTACGGCAAATGGGCCGCCAGTGGCGAACCGGGCGCGCCGAAGTATCGCAAGATCAACGGTCTCGGCAAGGTCGAGGACGTGCGCGATGCCGCGTTCGCCGCGTTGAAATGAACGACAGGGAGAAGATCGACATGGCAGCGAAAAAAATGAATGCCTTCTATGCACAATCGGGCGGCGTCACCGCCGTGATCAACGCCTCGGCCTGTGGCGTGATCGAAACCGCCAGGAAGCACAAGGACAAGATCGGCAAGGTCTATGCCGGCCGCAACGGCATCATCGGCGCGCTCACCGAAGACCTGATCGACACCAGCAAGGAATCCGCCGCGGCGATCGCCGCGCTGCGTTACACGCCGTCCGGCGCCTTCGGCTCCTGCCGTTACAAGCTGAAGAGCCTGGAGGCCAACAAGCGCGAATATGAGCGTCTGATCGAAGTCTTCAAGGCGCACAACATCGGCTACTTCTTCTACAACGGCGGCGGCGATTCGGCCGACACCTGCTACAAGGTCTCGCAGCTGTCCGAGAAGATGGGCTATCCGGTGCAGGCGATCCATGTGCCGAAGACGGTCGACAACGACCTGCCGATCACCGACAACTGCCCGGGCTTCGGCTCCGTCGCCAAGTACATCGCCGTGTCGACGCTCGAAGCGACCTATGACGTGCGCTCGATGTGCGCGACCTCGACCAAGGTGTTCGTGCTCGAGGTGATGGGGCGCCACGCCGGCTGGATCGCCGCCGCGGGCGCGATGGCCTCGACCAAGGATCAGGAGCTGCCGATCGTCGTCTTGTTCCCCGAGGTGCTGTTCGACCAGAAGAAGTTCCTTGCCAAGGTCGATGGGCTGGTCAAGAAGTTCGGCTACTGCACCGTCGTCGTCTCCGAAGGCTGCCACTGGCCCGACGGCAAGTTCCTTGCCGAGCAGGGCACGCGCGATGCCTTTGGCCACGCCCAGCTCGGCGGCGCCGCGCCGGTGGTCGCCAACATGATCAAGGAAAACCTGGGCTACAAGTTCCACTGGGGAGTCGCCGACTACCTGCAGCGCGCCGCGCGTCACATCGCCTCGAAGTCCGATGTCGATCAGGCCTATGCGATGGGCAAGGCGGCGGTCGAATTCGCGCTGAAGGGGCACAACTCGGTGATGCCGACCATCGAGCGCGTCTCGAGCAAGCCTTACCGCTGGAAGGTCGGCATGGCGCCGCTCTCCAAGGTCGCCAACGTCGAGAAGATGATGCCGAAGAACTTCATCACCAGCGACGGTTTCGGCATCACCGACAAGTGCCGCGAATACCTCGCGCCGCTGATGAAAGGCGAGGATCCTCCGCCCTTCGGTCCCGACGGGCTGCCGAAATACGTGACGCTGAAGAACGTGGCGGTGGCGAAGAAACTGCCGGAGTTCAAGCTGTGAGAGGGTAAATCGGTGAAAGCCGCCGCTGCTTTCGGGTTGCGGCGGCTTTCGTGATCGCTGTAGGGTGTTTTTGTACAAAAAGGGGGGTGTATGTCTTCAGGTCTGATTTTTGCCCTGGCCTGTGCAATCGGTGCGATTGTGTATGGCTGGATCTCGGCGCAATGGATTCTCGCCCAACCGACCGGCAACGATCGGATGCGCGCGATCTCGGCGGCTGTGCAGGAGGGAGCGCAAGCCTATCTCAAGCGCCAATACACGACGATCGCGATGGTGGGCGTCGTGCTCGCCGTGGTGATCGCCTTCTCGCTCGGCGTAGCCACCGCCGTCGGTTTCGTGCTCGGTGCGGTGCTCTCCGGCGCGGCCGGTTTCATCGGCATGAACGTGTCGGTGCGTGCCAACGTGCGCACGGCAGAAGCGGCGAGCAAGGGCCTGAACGAAGCGCTCAACGTCGCTTTCCGCGGCGGTGCGATCACCGGCATGCTGGTGGTCGGTCTCGGCCTGCTCGGTGTCGCCGGCTTCTATGCCTACCTGAAGGCGACCCAGGGCGACCAGAGCCTCGATCACATCCTGCATCCGCTGGTGGGCTTGGGCTTCGGCTCCTCGCTGATCTCGATCTTCGCGCGTCTGGGCGGCGGCATCTTCACCAAGGGCGCCGACGTCGGCGCCGACCTGGTCGGCAAGGTCGAGGCTGGCATTCCGGAAGACGACCCGCGCAACCCCGCAGTGATCGCCGACAACGTCGGTGACAACGTCGGCGACTGCGCCGGCATGGCGGCCGACCTGTTCGAGACCTATGCGGTGACGACCGTCGCGACGATGCTGCTCGGCGCCCTGCTGTTCAAGGCCGGCGGTGACGCGATGGCTAACTCGGCGGTGCTCTATCCGCTCGTCCTCGGCGGCTTCGCGATCATCGCCTCGATCCTCGGCGCCTTCTTCGTCAAGGCCTCGCCCGGCCAGAAGATCATGAGCGCGCTCTACAAGGGGCTGATCGTCGCCGGCCTGCTGGCATTGGTGGCGTTCTATCCGCTGACCGGCTGGGTGGTCGATGACCACCTGCTCGACCAGGTGCTGGGCATTTCCGGCGGCTCGCAGATGCGCCTCTACGGCGCTGCGGTGATCGGCCTGGTGCTCACCGGCCTGATGGTCTACATCACCGAGTACTACACCGCGACCGAGTTCGCGCCGGTGCGTCACATCGCGCAGGCCTCGACCACGGGCCACGGCACCAACGTCATCGCCGGCATCGGCGTGTCGATGAAGGCGACGGCCTGGCCGGTGCTCGCCGTGTGCGGCTCGATCTGGGCGGCCTATACGCTCGGCGGCCTCTACGGCATCGCGATTGCCGCGACCTCGATGCTGTCGATGGCCGGCATCATCGTCGCCCTCGACGCCTATGGTCCGATCACCGACAACGCCGGCGGCATCGCCGAAATGGCCGAGCTGCCGGATTCCGTGCGTGGCGTCACCGATCCGCTCGACGCGGTCGGCAACACCACCAAGGCGGTGACCAAGGGCTATGCGATCGGTTCGGCGGGCCTGGCCGCGCTGGTGCTGTTCGCCGACTTCACGCACGCGCTGGAAGCCTTCAAGCCGGGCGTGAAATTCCTCTTCGACCTCTCCGATCCGGCCGTCATCATCGGCCTGTTCGTCGGCGGCATGGTGCCTTACCTGTTCGCCGCGATGGGCATGGAAGCGGTGGGCCGCGCGGCCGGCTCCGTGGTCGTCGAAGTGCGGCGCCAGTTCCGCGAGATCAAGGGCATCATGGAAGGCAAGGCCAAGCCGGAATACGGCACCTGCGTCGACATGCTGACCAAGGCGGCGATCAAGGAAATGATGATCCCCTCGCTGCTGCCCGTGGTCGTCCCGCTGGCGGTGGCGATCGGCATGAACTTCCTGATGCCGGCAATCGGCGGCGTCAGCGCCGGCGTGCGCGCGCTCGGCGGCGTGCTGCTCGGCACGATCGTCACGGGTCTCTTCGTCGCGATCTCGATGACCACCGGCGGCGGCGCGTGGGACAACGCCAAGAAATACATCGAGGAAGGCAACTACGGCGGCAAGGGGTCGGATGCGCACAAGGCGGCGGTGACCGGCGACACCGTGGGCGACCCCTACAAGGACACGGCCGGCCCGGCGGTGAACCCGTTGATCAAGATCATCAACATCGTCGCGCTCTTGATCGTGCCGCTGATCGCCTGATCGGCATCGAGCGGTGCATGCACGCGGGCAGTTCCGGCGACGGGACTGCCCGTTTCATTTGGAGAGGGTATGTGTAAAGTCGGCGCTGGCGGGACGGCACCCGTCACTGTTCCGAGCGGCGGCGGAAATCCTGCAGCCGGAACCCCAGCAGCCAGAGCGTGGCGAAATAGGCAGCGGCGCCGGCAGCCACCAGGGCCGACAGGTGAGCGATGCGCGTCCAGGTCGGCGCAGTGAGCCAAGCAGTTTCCTCTCCGATGCCGAACCACAGGACGGCGGCGAGCACCAGCAGCGCGAGCGCGATCTTCAGTCCGAATTCCATCCAGCCGGGTCGAGGTTGATAAATTCCGCGCTGGCGGAGTCCGCGGAACAGCAGCCAGGCGTTGAGGCAGGAGGCCAAGCCAATCGCCAGCGCCAGGCCGGCATGCTTGAAGGGCACGATGAAAGCGAGGTTCATCGCCTGCGTCGCGAGCAAGGTGAGCAACGCGATCTTTACTGGCGTGCGGATGTTCTGCTGCGCATAGAAGCCCGGCGCGAGCACCTTGACGAGGATCAGCCCGGTCAGTCCGATGCTGTAGGCGACGAGCGCCTGGCGGGTCTGCAGCACGTCGGCGGCGGTGAAGGCGCCGTGCTGGAACAGTGTGGCGAGCAGCGGCACGGCCAGCATCGCCAGGGCGAGCGCGGCAGGCAGCGTGAGCAGGAAAGTCAGGCGCAATCCCCAGTCGAGCAGGGCCGAGAAGGTCTCCGGCTTGCCGCCGCTGTGCGCCTTGGACAGGCTCGGCAGCAGGATCGTGCCCAGCGCCGCGCCGAGCAGCCCGGCAGGGAATTCCATCAGCCGGTCGGCGTAATACAGCCAGGAAACGCTGCCGGAGGTGAGGAACGAAGCGAAGATCGTGTTGATCAGCAGGGAGATCTGCGCCACGGAGACGCCGAGCACGGCGGGCCCCATCAGTTTCAGGATGCGACGCAGGCCGGGGTCGGCGGGGGCGAAATCGAAACGCGGCAGCATGCCGATGTTTTTCAGCGCGGGCAGCTGGAGTACCAGCTGCAGGATACCTCCCAGAAACACCGCCCAAGCCAGCGCCACCACGGGCGGGTCGAACCATTGAGCGGCAAACAGCGCCATGCCGATGAAAGACAGATTCAGCAGCACCGGCGTGAAGGCGGGCAGCGCGAAGCGGCTCCAGGTATTGAGAATGCCGGCGGAAAGCGCGACCAGCGCCATGAACAGGATGTAAGGGAACGTGATGCGCGTGAGCGTCACGGTGAGCGCGAATTTCTCGCCATCGGCGGCGAAACCGGGCGCGGAAACGAGGATCAGGAGCGGAGCACCGAGGATGCCCAGCAACGTGACGAGCGCGACGGCGAGGAACAGCGCGGTGGCGACACGATCGACCAGGGTCTTGGTCTCTTGCGCATTCCGCCGCAACCGGTATTCCGCGAGCATCGGCACGAAGGCCTGCGAGAAGGCGCCCTCGGCGAACAGGCGGCGCAGCAGGTTGGGCAGGCGGAAGGCGACGAAAAAGGCGTCGGTGAACATCCCGGCGCCGAAGGCGCGTGCGATCACGAAATCCCGCACGAAGCCGAGAATGCGCGACAGCAGCGTCAGGCTGCTGACAGTCGCGAGGGTGCGTAGCAGGTTCATGGGGCGGATGTTACAGGTTCGCAACAGCATCTTGCATTGGCGCGCGCCTGCCCCTATAATCCGCGCCTTTCCGATCACCCATCGAGCAACGTTTCATGGCCAATACCGCACAAGCCCGCAAACGCGCCCTTCAGGCAATCAAGCGCCGCGCCCACAACATGAGCCTGCGTTCCCGGCTGCGCACCGCGATCAAGAAAGTGCGCAAAGCCGTTGCCGCCGGCGACAAGGCGGCCGCCCAGGCGATCTTCAAGGAATCGCAGAGCATCATCGATTCGATCGCCGACAAGAAGATCATCCACAAGAACGCCGCCGCGCGCCACAAGAGCCGTCTGTCCGCCGCGATCAAGGCGCTCTGAACGGGCGCGCGACGCAACGAAACGCGTGGGCTGCAAGAGAGCGCCTGCGCGTTTTTTTATGGGCGGATCGAAAGGCTGGGCTACACAGCCCGCCGTTTTTCACTTATGATCGATTTTCCGCAGCATGAAAGCACGGCGGCCGCACGGGCCGCCGTCGCTTTTTGCGGATGACGTTTCCCTGTTTGCTACCGCGGAGCGGATCATGTCGCACCTGATGAACAACTATGCCCGGCAGCCCGTGGCCTTCACGCATGGCGAAGGCTGCCGCCTCTTCGACGAGCACGGCCGCAGCTATCTGGATGGCATCGCCGGCATCGCCGTCAATACGCTCGGCCACAATCACCCGCTTCTCACGGCGGCGCTCGAACGGCAGGTGCATCGTCTGATCCATGTCTCGAACCTGTATCGGGTGATCGAGCAGGAACGGCTGGCCGAACGCCTGGCGCGGCTTTCCGGCATGGACGAAGCCTTCTTCTGCAATTCCGGTTGCGAGGCGAACGAGGCGGCGATCAAGCTGGCACGGCTGTATGGCCACCAGAAAGGCATCGAGCAGCCGGCGATCATCGTCATGGAGCAGTCCTTCCACGGCCGCACGCTGGCGACCCTGTCGGCCACCGGCAACCGCAAGGTGCAGGCGGGTTTCGAGCCGCTGGTGCCGGGCTTCGTGCGCGTGCCTTTCGACGATCTGGCGGCGATCGAGCAGGTGGCGGCGAACAACCACCACGTCGTCGCCGTGCTGTTCGAGCCGGTGCAGGGCGAGGGGGGCATCAACGTTTGCCACGACGAATACCTGCGCGGCCTGCGCCGCATCTGCGACGCGCAAGGCTGGCTCTTGATGCTCGACGAGGTGCAATGCGGCATCGGCCGCACCGGCAAATGGTTCGCCTACCAGCATGCCGGCATCCTGCCCGACGTGATGACCCTGGCGAAGGGCTTGGGCTCCGGCGTGCCCGTCGGGGCGTGCCTGACCGCCGGGCGGGCGAACGGCGTGTTCAAGCCGGGCAACCACGGCTCCACGTTCGGTGGCAATCCGCTCGCTTGCGTTGCCGCGCTGACGACGCTGACGGTGCTCGAAGACGAGGATCTGCCGGCGCGCGCCAGCGTCCTGGGCGAGCGGATGCGCGAGCGTCTCGCCGCAGGCTTGGCCGGTGTCGGCGGCGTCGTCGCCATCCGCGGCAAGGGCCTGATGCTCGGCATCGAGCTCGACCGCCCCTGCGCGGCCCTGGTCGCCGCCGGGCTGGAAGCCGGCATCCTGATCAATGTCACCGCCGAACGGGTGATCCGTCTGCTACCGCCGCTGGTGATGAGCGATGCGGAAGCCGACGAGCTGGTCGACAAGCTCGTCGTGGTGGTGCGGCATTTCCTGGCCGGCTGAGGTGGTGCGATGGTCACCCCGAAACACTTTCTGCAGTTCAAGGATTTCGACCGCGCCGAGTTCGAGTATCTGTTCGAACGCACGCGCATCATCAAGCAGCGCTTCAAGTCCTATCAGAAATACTGGCCGCTGGCAGACCGCACGCTGGTGATGATCTTCGAGAAGGCCAGTACGCGCACGCGCCTGTCGTTCGAGGCGGGCATGCAGCAGCTCGGCGGCTCGGCGATCTACCTCAATACGCGCGACTCGCAGCTCGGCCGCGGCGAGCCGGTGGAAGATGCCGCCGAAGTGATTTCGCGCATGAGCGACGTGGTGATGATCCGCACCTTCGAGCAGGAGATCATCGAGCGCTTCGCGCGCCATTCGCGCGTGCCGGTGATCAACGGGCTGACCAACGAATACCACCCCTGCCAGATCCTCGCCGACATCTACACCTACATCGAGCAGCGCGGCTGCATCCAGGGCAAGACGGTGGCCTGGATCGGCGACTCGAACAACATGTGCAATACCTGGCTGCAAGCCGCCGAGGTGCTCGACTTCAACGTTCATGTCTCGACGCCGCCCGGTTACGAGGTCGAACCCGAACGTGCCGGCCTCCATGGCACCGGCCACTTCGAGCAGTTTGCCGATCCGATGGACGCGGCGCGGGGGGCTGACCTCGTCACCACCGACGTGTGGACCTCGATGGGCTTCGAGGCGGAAGCTGATGCGCGCATGAAGGCATTCAAGGACTGGCAGGTCGATGCCGAGATGATGCGGGCGGCCAAGCCCGACGCCGTCTTCATGCACTGTCTGCCGGCGCATCGTGGCGAAGAGGTCACCGCCGAGGTGATCGACGGGCCGCAGAGCGTGGTCTGGGATGAAGCAGAAAATCGGCTCCACGCCCAGAAGGCTCTGCTGGAATATCTTGTGTTGGGCATGGTCAAGGAATGAATATCATGGCAAAAGCGAAATCGGGCATCAGAAAAGTCGTGCTGGCCTATTCGGGCGGGCTGGATACCTCGGTGATCCTCAAATGGCTGCAGGACACCTATGGCTGCGAGGTGGTCACCTTCACCGCCGACCTCGGCCAGGGCGAAGAGCTGGAGCCGGCGCGCGCCAAGGCGCTGAAGCTCGGCATCAAGCCGAAGAACATCTTCATCGACGATCTGCGCGAGGAGTTCGTGCGCGATTTCGTGTTTCCGATGTTCCGCGCGAATACGATTTACGAGGGCGAATATCTGCTCGGCACCTCGATCGCGCGCCCGCTGATCGCCAAGCGCCTCATCGAGATCGCGAAGAAGACCGGCGCGGATGCCATCGCCCACGGCGCCACCGGCAAGGGCAACGACCAGGTGCGCTTCGAGCTCGGTGCCTATGCGCTGATGCCCAACGTCAAGATCATCGCGCCGTGGCGTGAGTGGGATCTGCTCTCGCGCGAGAAGCTGCTCGCCTATGCGGAGAAGAACGGCATCCCGATCGAGATGAAGCACCGACGGGGTGGTTCACCCTATTCGATGGACGCCAATCTGCTGCACATCTCCTACGAAGGCCGCCATCTCGAGAACCCCGCAGCTGAGGCCGAGGAGAGCATGTGGCGCTGGACAGTGGCGCCCGAGAAGGCTCCGGCAAAACCCGAATACCTCGAGCTCGAATTCGCCCACGGCGATCTCGTCGCGATCAATGGCAAGAAGATGAAGGCGCACGAACTGTTGGCCACTCTGAACCAGATCGGCGGCAGGCACGGCATCGGCCGGCTCGACCTGGTCGAGAACCGCTACGTCGGCATGAAGTCGCGCGGATGTTATGAAACGCCGGGCGGCACGATCCTGCTCAAAGCCCACCGCGGCATCGAGTCGATCACCCTCGACCGCGAAGTGGCGCATCTGAAGGACGACCTGATGCCGCGCTATGCGAGCCTGATCTACAACGGTTACTGGTGGAGCCCGGAGCGCAAGGCCCTGCAGGCGCTGATCGACCACACGCAGCAGAACGTCAATGGCTGGGTGCGCGTCAAGCTCTACAAGGGTTCGGTCTCCGTTGTGGCGCGCGATTCGAAGACCGACTCGCTGTTCGATCCGACCATCGCCACCTTCGAGGACGATGCCGGTGCCTACGACCAGAAGGATGCCGAGGGCTTCATCAAGCTCAATGCGCTGCGCATGCGCATCGCCGAGAACGCGCGGCAGAAACGCGCCCAGGCCGGTAGCCCGCGCCCGAAGCGGGCCGGCAAAGCGCGCTGAGCCACGCGTGCGGGCATGGAAGCGACGGTCTTCGGCTTCACCGAATCCCAGATCGCTGAATTCGGCGTTACTTTCGGACTCGGCGCCTTCATGCTCTATATGCTGTTCATCATCGGCGAGCTGGCATGGCGTTCGAAGGCCGGCAAGCTCGGCACCTTCGTGCTGTTCTTCGTGCTCGCCTTCGGCATGCTCGGTTTCGTCGCCAAGAGCATCATCCAGAAAATGTGGGGAATCTGAAATGAGCCAATTCGACAATGTCTCCGTGATCAAGCAGGCCAACGTCTATTTCGACGGCAAGTGCGTGAGCCACACCGTGCTGTTCGGCGACGGCACGAAAAAGAGCGTTGGCGTGATCCTGCCCTCGACCCTCACCTTCAACACCGGCGCGCCGGAAATCATGGAAACCGTTGCCGGCTGCTGCCGCTATCGCATCAAGGGTGAGGACTGGAAGAGCTGCGCGGCGGGGGAATCCTTCCGCGTGCCCGGCAATTCGTCGTTCGAGATCGAAGTGACGGGCGAGCCTTATCACTATGTCTGTCATTTTGGTTGAAGCGTCATGCCTTCCTTCGACATCACTTCCGAAGCCAACATGGTGGCGTTGAGGAACGCCGTCGATGTCGCCGGCCGTCAGATCGGCAACCGCTATGACTTCAAGGGCACCTCGGCGCGCGCCGAGCTCAACGAGAAGGACAAGGTGATCACGATCTGGGGTGATTCCGAGTTCCAGCTCGGCCAGATCAAGGACATCCTTTTCCCCGAGATGGAGAAGAAGGAGCGCGAGAGCACCAAGCGGCTCGACATCGGGCCCGTGCAGAGCGTCTCCGGCAACAAGGCGAAGCAGATTCTTACGATCAAGAGCGGCATCGATCAAGAGCTGGCGAAGAAGATCGTCAAGCTGATCAAGGACAGCAAGCTCAAGGTGCAGGCGACGATCCAGGGCGATGCCGTGCGCGTGAGCGGCGCGAAGCGCGACGATCTGCAATCCGCCATCGCGCTGGTGAAGCAATCGGTCACCGACTATCCGCTCGCCTTCGGCAACTTCCGCGACTGAGAACTTGTGAAAATTTCTGCTGCGCGTCCCGATGGCTGTGTTGCGCAAGGAAGGGGGAGGGGCCCTTTCCTTCCCTCTTTGTCGCTCCCGCGCCTAACTGATTGTTATGTCTTGGTCGCTGCGCGCCGTGCGCCTTGCCCTCGGCCCGCTCGCGACGAAATTTTTCACAAGCTCTGAGTGCCGTCCCGCCAGCGCCGACTTTCAGACAAGGCCGGCGATCCAGCGCGTGTAGAGCCGGTCGGCGGCGACGCGCATCGCCGCGATGCGTGCGTCGATGTTTTCGTACATTTCATCCGGCGTTTGCACCGAGGGGCCGGGCGCGGCCTGTTCATCGGCCCAGGCCTGATTCCACAGGCGGATCATCGCTTCCGTCATCTCGACATGGCACTGCATGGCCAGATGCGGGCCGAGGACGAAGGCCTGGTTCTCGCAGAAGGCGCTCTTTAGAATGCGCGTCGCTCCGGGTGGGATCGAGAAGGTCTCGCCATGCCAGTGGAACGCCGCGAAGCTTTCGAGATCGCCCAACCACTCTTGAGCCACCGGATCGCAGGTGATCACTTCTCCCCAGCCGAGCTCCTTGACCGGGTTTTTCGTGATCACGCCACCGAGCGCCTTGGCCATCAGCTGACCACCGAGACAGTGGCCGATCACCGGAATGCCCGCCGCGACGGCCTCGCGGACCCTTTGCAGCGTCGGGGGGATCCACGGCAGATCGTCATTGACGCTCATCGGCCCGCCCATGAAACATAGCCCGGAAAACTCCGCCACGCTTGCCGGCACCGCATCGCCCGCATCGATGCGGAAGAGCTGCCAAGGAATGCCGTGCGCATCGAGGAACGTGGCAAAATAACCGGGTCCTTCCCCGGCACTGTGACGAAAGATGGCGATGGGTTTCATGATGAGCAGAAGCGGTAGTGTTGGCGGGTATTGTATAGCGGTGCTGGCTGGGGTTTTCCCCTTGGGCGCCGGTGCGGCCGATGTGGCGCTCGTCGGGCTGATGGCCGACAGGGCGCTGGTGGTGATCGATGGTGGCCAGCGCCGGACCCTGACGCTCGGCGCGAGCTCCCCCGAGGGCGTGAAGCTCGTCGCCATCGAGCCCGGCGCGGCGGTGTTCGAGATCGACGGCAAGCGTCGCCGCATGCAGATCGGCCAGAGCGTGGTGTCTTCGCCGCAAGCGGAAAAACCCTCGGTGGTGCTGAGCGCGGACGGTCAGGGGCATTTCTTCACCACCGGCAGTATCAATGGCGAGCCGATGCGCTTCCTCGTCGATACCGGCGCGACCTTCGTCTCGCTCGGCGCGGCCGACGCGCGCCGCGCGCGCATCGACCTCGCCAACGCGACACCGGCGATGACACAGACCGCCAATGGCATGGCGCGTGTCTGGCGCGTGCGGCTGGCCACTGTCCGGGTCGGCAACATCACGCTGCGCGACGTCGAGGCCACCGTCCATGAGCATGACATGCCGATCGTGCTGCTGGGCATGAGCTTCCTCAACCGCATGGAAATGCGCCGCGATGGCACGACGCTGAGCCTCACGCAACGTTATTGAGATGCCGGCAGCGCCTTCGCCGTCCGCCGACTGGCTGCGTCAGCGTTTGGCTGCCCGGCGTGCGCTGCCGGACGCCATACTGCGAGCGGAGGCCGAGACCATCCCGGCAGCCGTGCTGGTGCCGATCGTCGCCCGCGCCAGTGGTTTGACCGTGTTGCTCACCCAGCGCACCGCGCATCTGCGCGATCATGCCGGACAAGTGAGCTTTCCCGGTGGCCGCTGCGAAACGCGGGATGCGACAGCCATCGACACGGCCTTGCGCGAAAGCCAGGAGGAAGTCGGTATCGAGGCCGCTCAGGTCGAAGTGCTCGGTATCCTGCCGGAACATCACACCAGCACCGGCTTTCGCATCACTCCGGTGGTCGGACTCGTCGCACCCCCTCTGAACCTGCGGCTCGACGATTTCGAAGTGGCGGAAATCTTCGAGGTGCCGCTTGCGTTCCTGCTCGATGCGGCGAATTACCGGCGCGAAACGGTGATCGTGGATGGGCAGCCGCGCAGCTTCTGGACGGTGCCGTGGCGCGGCTATTTCATCTGGGGAGCGACCGCCAGCATCCTGGTCAGCCTGCGCGATGCGCTTTCATCCCGAGCGTAAGGCAGCATTGCAGTCGAGTGTGATATCTTCGGCGCAAGCCTTCGTCGATCGCCTTCATGACGCTTCTCAGCCTTCTTTGCGTGCTCGTTCTCGAACAGGTCAGGGCAACACCCGCTGCCCAGGTGTTCGCCGCGCTTTCCCGCTACGCACGCTTTCTGGAGAAGCACTTCAATGCCGGCGAGATGCGTCATGGCCTGTTCGCCTGGCTCGCCGGCGTCGGCCTGCCGGTGCTGCTGACATTCATTGCGCATTACGTGCTGGACGCGATCCACGTCGTGCTGGCATTCGGCTTCGATGTCCTGGTGCTGTATTTCCTGCTCGGTTTCCGCCAGTTCAGCCACTACTTCACCGACATCCAGCTCGCCCTGCGCATGGGCGAGATCGAGCGCGCCCGCCGTTTGCTCGCCGAGTGGCGCGGGCAGTCGGAGGAACGGCTCGGCCCGTCGGCGATCGCCCAGCTGGCGATCGAGCAGGGCATCCTCAGCTCGCACCGGCACGTCTTCGCCCCGCTGTTCTGGTTTCTGGCGCTCGGTCCG
Organism: Rhodocyclaceae bacterium; assembly: GCA_013388985.1. Taxonomy (GTDB): domain Bacteria; phylum Pseudomonadota; class Gammaproteobacteria; order Burkholderiales; family Rhodocyclaceae; genus Sulfuricystis. The sequence continues at coordinate 35,030 of JACAEF010000034.1, read as the reverse complement.
GCCGGCGCGGTCCTCTATCGGCTGGCGCTGACGATGGCCGAGTCCTGGCAGGTCAATGCCATCGTACCCGAGGCGCAAGCGCCTTTCGGCATCTTCGCCCGTCGCGCTTTCGCCGTGCTCGACTGGCTGCCGGTGCGCATCACGGCGGCGACGTTCGCAATCGTCGGCGATTTCGAGGACGCCGTCTATTGCTGGCGCACCCAGGCCGCGCAATGGCCCGATCCGTCCGCCGGCATCCTGCTGGCGAGCGGCGCCGGCGCACTGGGCATCCGCCTGGGGCAGCCGTTGCCGATCGAAGGCATGTCGCGGCCAGGGCTCGGCCTTGGTGACGATGCCGATGTCGAGCATCTGCAAAGCGCCATCGGGCTGGTTTGGCGCGCGCTGGTGTTGTGCCTGCTGTTGCTGGCCCTCCTGACCGTGGCTTACTGGGTCGGCTAGCCCGTTTTCAATCTCAAAAAACAGGAGTGGAGCATGTCAAACAAGGAAGTCGTCGTTCTCAGCGCCGTGCGTTCCGCCGTCGGCACCTTTGGCGGGTCGCTCGCCGGCATCGAACCCGCCGAGCTGGGCGGGCTGGTCATCAAGGCCGCGATCGAACGCGCCGGCGTCGATCCCAATCAGGTCACCTTCGCCGCCGTCGGTAACACCATCCCGACCGAGTCGCGCTATCCCTATGTCGCCCGGGTGGCGACGATCCAGGGCGGGATGCCGATGAGCTCGACCGCCTTCGCCGTCAACCGCCTGTGCGGCTCGGCGCAGCAGGCGATCGTCAATGTCGCCCAGGCGATCATGCTCGGCGACGCCGAGTTCGGTGTGGGCGGTGGTGTCGAGGTGATGTCCCGCGGCGCCTATTTGCTGCCGGCGCTGCGCTCGGGCGCGCGTATGGGGGACACGCAGGCGATCGACGCGATGGTCGCCGTGCTCACCGACCCGTTCGGCGCCGGTCACATGGGCATCACCGCCGAGAATCTCGCCGCCAAGCACGGCATCACGCGCGAGGAGCAGGATGCTTTCGCCGTCGAGTCCCAGGCGCGTGCCGCGCGGGCGATCGCCGAGGGCCGCTTCAAGAGCCAGATCGTGCCGATCACGCTGAAGACGAAGAAGGGCGAAGTAGTGTTCGACACCGACGAACATCCGCGTCCCGGCACGACGATGGAAGCGCTCGCCAAGATGAAGCCTGCCTTCAAGAAGGATGGCACCGTCACCGCCGGCAACGCTTCCGGAATCAACGATGCCGCCGCCTTCCTGGTGCTGGCCGATGCCGCGAAGGCGGCCGCCGCTGGCGCGAAGCCGATTGCGCGTCTCGTCGCCTATGCCATCGCCGGCGTGCCCAACGACGTGATGGGCGAGGGACCGATTCCCTCCTCGAAGGTAGCACTCGCCAGGGCCGGCCTGACGCTCGACCAGATGGACGTCATCGAATCGAACGAGGCCTTCGCCGTGCAGTCGCTCACCGTCGCGCGCGGCCTCGGCCTCGATCCGGCGAAGACCAACCCGAACGGTGGCGCGATCGCGCTCGGCCACCCGGTGGGCGCCACCGGCGCCGTGATCGTCACCAAGCTCTTGCACGAGCTGATCCGCATCAACGGCCGCTACGGCATGGCGACGATGTGCATCGGCGGCGGGCAGGGTATCACGACGATCTGGGAACGGGTCTGAGGGCTTATGTAAATTTCTGCTGCGCGTGCCGAAGGCGGTGTTGCGCGGTGCTCGGATGCTCGCCTACCTATCAGGTATGTCTCGCGTCCTGCGCTCCGGGCGCCTAGCCTTCGGCACGCTCGCGACGAAATTCATGCACGAGCGCTGTCAGCTTCGCGCTGGGTGCCGTCCCGCCAGCGCCGATTTTTACGCCGCCTTCAGATAGCGTTCCTTCGCCGCACGCGCCTCGGCGGCTTCGGCAGGCGAGTAAGCCTTGCCCGACCATAGCATGCGGTAAGCGATCTCTTCGTTGCCGTTCTCGCACAATTCCAGCACCTGCTTGAAGAGCGGCTGGAAAGTATCGCTGCGATGCGAGGCTTCGTGCTCCTCGAAGGAGCGCCAGAAAGTGATGATCAGCGCTTCGCGGTCCTTGAGCGGGCTGGCGATGGCCTGCCCGACGGTGCTGCCCTCGTTCGAGACCTGGCCGCTGTTCAGGACGACCATGCCGCCGATGAAGCCGGTATCGGAATGGTAGGTCTTGACGTTTTCGCACAATAGCGCGACGCGCTCTTCGAGATCCTCGACCGAATACTGCGGCTTGAGGATGACGCGGTTGATGGTGACGACGCCATCAGTGTCGAAGTTGGGGATGAATGACATGTGTGTTCTCCTGGGGTTGGGGTGAAAAGCTGTGCTAATCGATTCATAAGATATCGCTCATCTGGTAAAGTTCAAGACGAATCAATCCCCTACCACCGATATGGACGATAACGATTTCATCGAGGAGACGCTCGAGAGCGAGCAGGTGTTCGACGGCGGGCTGCTGAAAGTGTTTTCCGACAAGGTACGACTGCCCGACGGTGACGAGTCTTGGCGTGAGTATGTGCGGCATCCGGGGGCGGTGGCGATCATCGCCGTGCTCGACAATGGCAAGCTGCTCTTCGAGCGCCAGTATCGTTATCCCTTGCGACGCGTGTTTCTGGAAATTCCCGCCGGCAAGATCGATCCGGGCGAGCATGCCCTCGATACGGCGCGCCGCGAGCTTAGGGAGGAGACCGGCTACAAGGCCCGAACCTGGCGCCATCTCGGCACGCTTCATCCTTGCATCGGCTATGCCGACGAACGGATCGAGATCTTCTGGGCCGAGGGGCTCAGCTTCATCGGCAGCGAACTCGATGACGGCGAGATCCTCGAGCTTTGCGAGCTTTCGCTCGGCGACGCGCTGCTGGCGGTGCGCGATGGCGAAATCACCGATGCCAAGACCATCGCGGCCCTGCTCTGGGCCGAGAAAACCCTCTCGGGAGAATGGCCTTTGCCGCGGTGAGCGGGCCTCGGCGCGGAGGCTTTGCACGTTAAAATGTTTCCACGAAGCCTGTGGATCGATCCTCCCCGATGAACGCCCCCGAGTATCCGAGCGAACTGCCGGAAGTTGAAGCCGACGAACGCACCCGCCTGCAGGTGCTCGACATCTTCACGCAGGTGTCGGCAAACCTGGCGGATGAAGACGACGTCGAGGAACTGCTCGGCCGTTTCCTCGGCACCATGCTGCGGCTCGCCAAGGCGAGCGCGGGGGCGGTGCGCGTGGTGACCACGGACGGGAAACATTTGCGGCTGGTCGCGGCGCGCGGCCTGCCGCGCGAGGTAGTCGAGCGCGAGCGGCTCGTGCCGATCGATTGCGGTCATTGCGGCGGCGCCCTGGCGGACGAGCATTCCCGATACGAAATCGATCTGCGCACATGTGCGGCGCGCACGCAGCATCCCTATTTCGGCCGCGACTGCCAGGCCATGGTCGTCGTGCCGCTGCAGCATAGCGGACGCTTGCAGGGCACTTACAACCTGTTCCTGCCCGAACGTTTCGAGCTGCCCGAAGAAGTCGCGCTGCTGTTCCGCTCCATCGGCGAGCATCTCGGCATGGCGCTCGAGAATGCCCACCTCAAGCGCGAGAATTTGCGCATCAAGCTGATGAACGAACGCCAGATGATGGCCGCCGAAGTGCATGACTCTCTGGCGCAGACGCTCGCTTACATGAAGGTGCGCATCGCCCTGTTGCAGGACGCGCTGCTCGATGCATCCGGCGCGAATGGCGAGCTTGCCGGCAAATACGCCAACGATGTCGGTCAGGCGGTCGATGAGGCCTACCGGCAGCTGCGCGAGCTGCTCGTGCAGTTCCGCAGCCGCATGAACCCGATGGGCCTGCAGCAGGCGCTGGCCGGCATCGCCCAGACCTATGAGGACCGCACCGGCATCGCCTTGGAATACTGCAACCGTGTCGTCGATCTGCGCCTTTCGGTGGATCAGGAAGCGCAAGTATTCTTCATCGTCCAGGAGGCGCTGGCGAATGTCAGTCGCCATTCCGGCGCGACCCGTGCCCGCCTGACGCTCGAGGGGGCGGGGGATTACTACGTCGTGACCATCGACGACAATGGCCGTGGAGGGCCGAACTTCTTCGCGATCGCCAACCGCACCGGTAGTTTCGACGATATCCCTCAGCTGCGCGACCACTTCGGGCTGTCGATCATGCGCGAGCGCGCGCGGCTGATCGGCGGGCGGGTCGAGGTGGCCAATCTTCCCGAAGGTGGCTTCCGGGTGCGCCTGACTTTTCCGGCCATCGGGCCGAGCAAGGTTGCTCCATGACGGAAGTCATGCCGCCTGCCGAGCGCATTCGCGTGCTGCTCGCCGACGACCATACGCTGTTTCGCAAGGGACTGGCCGAACTGCTCGAAAAACGCGGCCCGATCCATATCGCGGGGATCGCCGGCAATGGCGACGAAGCCTTGAAGCTGCTCGAACGCGAGCCTTTCGACGTCGTGATCACCGACCTGAACATGCCGCCCCACGGCGGGCTCGCCCTGCTGCGACAGATTCGCGCCACCGGCTGGCGGGGGCCTATGCTGGTGCTCACGGTCAGCGACGATCAGGAGGACCTCGCCAGCGCGATGGCGGCGGGCGCGCAAGGCTATCTGCTCAAGGATATGGAACCGGACGACGTCGTCGATGCCGTGCAGCGGGCGATGCGCGGCGAGACCGTCGTCGCGCCGGCGATGACGCTCAAGCTGGTGAATCTGCTGCAAGGCGGCGCGCAGCCGTCGAAGACCGACGCGCTGCAACAACTCACCGCACGCGAACGCGAAATCCTCGACTACCTCGCGCAAGGGCTGTCGAACAAGGCGATCGGTCGCGCGCTCGACATCAGCCATGACACGGTGAAGCTGCATGTGCGCCACATCCTCGCCAAGCTGAATCTCACCTCGCGTGTCGAGGCGGCGGTGTTCGCCGTCGAGCAGAAAGTGGTCAATCAGGGCAAGGCGCGCTGAGCATGGCCAAATGCCTCGTCACCGGCGGGCTCGGCTACATCGGCAGCCACACCTGTGTGGAACTGCTCGCCGCTGGCCACCACGTCCGGATCATCGACAACCTGTCGAACAGCAAGCCGGCGGTGCTCGATCGCATCAGCGAAATCGCCGGCGCCCGGCCCGAATTCATCCGCGCCGACATCCACGATCGCGGCACGCTGCGCGAGGCGCTACCCGGCTGCGATGCGGTGATCCACTTCGCCGGCCTGAAAGCGGTCGGCGAATCGGTCGCCCAGCCCCTGCGCTATTACGACAACAACGTTTCGGGCAGCATCGCGCTGTTCGAGACGATGGCCGAGACGGGGGTGAAGACCGTGGTGTTCTCCTCGTCGGCGACGGTCTATGGCGACCCGGCGAGCGTGCCGATCCGCGAGGATGCGCCGCTGTCCGCAACCAATCCTTACGGCCGCTCGAAGCTGATGATCGAGGACATCCTGCGTGACGTCGCCCGGGCGGACCCGACCTGGAGGATCGCGCTGCTGCGTTACTTCAATCCGGTCGGGGCGCATCCTTCCGGACGTATTGGCGAAGATCCGAACGGCATCCCGAACAACCTGATGCCCTATGTCGCGCAGGTAGCGGTCGGCAAGCTCGAGTGCCTCTCGGTGTTCGGCAACGACTATCCGACCCCCGATGGCACCGGCGTGCGCGACTACATCCATGTCGTCGATCTCGCCAAGGGACATCTCGCCGCGCTCGCCGCGCTCGAACGGCAGGGCGGCCTGCTGACGGTCAACCTCGGCACCGGCCGCGGCTATTCGGTGCTCGAGATGGTGCGGGCCTTCGAGGCCGCGAGCGGCCGCAAGGTGCCCTATCGCATCGCGCCGCGCCGCCCGGGTGATGTGGCGCAATGCTATGCCGATCCTTCGCTGGCGGCGGCGCTGCTGGGCTGGCGCGCCGAAAAAGGCCTGGAAGCGATGTGCGCCGATGCCTGGCGCTGGCAAAGCGCCAATCCGGACGGTTTCCCGGACTGAGACTCAGTCGAGCTTTTTGAGATATTCCTTCGTGAACAGCTTGTCCGGCAGTTCGCGGATCTTCATTTCATCGTATTCGAGGATCGACTGTTCTCCGGCACGCAAGGCATCTTCCATGACCAGCCGGGTGGGACGCACCTTGCCCGCCATGGTGCGGAAGTTCTCGTAGCGACAGGTTTTCAGCAGCCGATTCGAGAGCGAGTAGAACTCTGCCTTGAGCGGATGGGCATTCTTTTGGTTCACCCAGTACAGCACGCGTGGGTAGGTGACGCTGCGATCCACGGCGCGCAGCTCCAGCACGTGATAGTTCTCGCCGTCGATGGTTTCGTTGCGCAGGATGCGCGGGAAATAGTCGCCGGAGAAATTGGCACGGGCGAGGTCGCCGTTGGCTACCTGGCCAGTCAATCGCTGGGCCAGTGACAGCCGCACCGGTTGCGATACCTCGGGGAGAAAAACCCACAGATCGCGGCCGCTCATCAACATGGTCTGGCCGCGTTCCGCAGCCGGCTCGGTGGTGATGACGACGGTCTTATCGTTGCCTTTCGAGAGCACCTGATACTTTTTGGTCTCGGTCGACTGATCCGAGCGCCTGGAAACGATATTGACCTCGACCTGGAAGCTTTCCTTCGGGAAACGGATCTGGTCAGCCTTGAGCAGGATCTCCTGGGCAAGCGGATCGGGGAGGGCTTCCTCGGCTGCCGGCACGGAAGTGCATTGTGACAAGGCTGGTCCTGCCACTAGCAACGAGAGGATCATGCCCGTCAATGCCACATGAAAACGAATTGCCAAACTACGCCGGAAATGGCAGCATTCTCTTGCGATTTGCATGTGGTCTCCTCGTTTCAAATCTAATCTGGGCAAGAGCGGGAGAGTCTCCGGCGGGTCTTGGCTCGCCGGCTGGAGCTGGCGATGCACGTTGTTCGAATCGAGCGGGTCTTCAAGGAATACTTGCTGGGCGACCAGATCGTTCAGGCATTGACGGATATTACACTGCACATCGAGCGGGGTGTGTTCATGGCGATTGCCGGTCCTTCCGGTAGCGGCAAGACGACCTTGCTGAACCTGATCGGCTGTATCGATCGCCCGACGGAGGGTTGGATTTACATCAATGATCAGGATGTCACGAACTGGAGCGGCGATCAGTTGGCCGATCTGCGTGCGCACAAGATCGGTTTCATTTTTCAAACCTTCAACCTGTTTCCGGTTTTGACCGCGGCGGAGAATGTCGAATATCCCCTGCTTTACCGCAAAGACATCTCCAGAGATGAACGCCGGCAACGGGTGGCCTACTATCTGGGCATGGTCGGATTGAGCAAATATGCCGGTCATAGGCCCAACCAGTTGAGCGGCGGCCAGCGCCAGCGGGTCGCGATCGCGAGGGCCCTGGCGATCCATCCGGACATCGTGCTGGCCGACGAGCCGACCGCCAACCTCGATCAGACTACCGGTACGGAGATTCTCCGTCTGATGCGCAAGATCAACAAGGAGCTGGGGACGACCTTCATTTTCTCCACCCATGACCAGCGTGTGATGGAAATGTCCAATCGTCTCGTGCGTATCGAGGATGGTGTGCTGTGGCAGCTTGGCGTGCGCAAGGGCAAACAGTGGGGGACGATCAATCTTCATCGTCCCGGCAGTGAAATGGCGCAAGGAGCGGCAAGTGAAGGGAGCGCTCTGGTAGGGACGGGAGAATGAAAGAAATGTCGATGGCTTTGAAACAGTGGTTTCTCATCGCCGCATCGTTGCTTGCTGGAATCGCTTGGGCGGAAGATGTGCCGGAAGACATCGAGGCGCTGCTGCGCGAGGCCGCGCAGGACGATGCCCGAATGGCCGCGCTGGCCGAGAAAGGATCACCGACTGCCACCGGCGGCGGCTTGCACGGCTTCGCGCAATTCGAGCTGGCGCGCACGACGAGTCGTCCGGTGCACTGGTCGAAGATGCTCGGCCGCATCGAGCTCGGGAGCACGGGCAGGCTGGGAGACGGGCTGAAATGGAAGTTGAGCGCACGCGCCGACTACGATGCCGTCTACACGGTCACGGATCATTTTCCCGCTGCGGTCGCCGACGATCAGCGCTTCAATCTCATGCTGCGCGAGAATTACCTCGATTTCGGTGCCGGTGATTGGGATTTTCGCATCGGCCGCCAGCATGTGATCTGGGGCGAGATGGTCGGACTGTTTTTTGCCGATGTCGTTTCGGCGCGCGACATGCGCGAGTTCATCCTGCCCGAATTCAACATCATGCGCATTCCCCAGTGGGCGGCGCGGGCCGAATATTTCAGCGGCGATTTCCATGGCGAGCTGCTGTGGGTGCCTGTGCCGAGTTACGACGAAACCGGCAAGCCCGGCGCCGAGTTCTTCCCCAAACAGCCGGAGTATCCTGGCTATGCCATCCGTTATGCCAACGAGCAGAAGCCTTCACGCCGCCCGGCCAATGGCAATTATGGTTTGCGCGGCGGCTGGCTGAAGGACGGCTGGGACATCGCCGCTTTTTATTACCGCAGCACGGATGCGGCGCCCACGTTCTACCGTTCTGTGGATGCTGTGGCCGGCGTGATCGAATATGAGGCGCGACATGACCGAATCTCGCAATGGGGTGGCACGCTCGCGAAAGATCTCGGTTCGATGGTGCTGAAGGCCGAAGCGGTCTATACGAGAGGGCGAGGCCTGACCGTGCTGCGTTTGAATGATGACGATGGGCTCGCACGTCAGAATACGCTCGACTGGGTCGCCGGTCTCGACTTCGTCCTGCCGGCGGAAACCCGGCTCAATTTGCAATTCTTCCAGAGCCTGGTGACGAATGCCCGCGATCCGGATTTGCTGCAAGAAAAACGTGAGAATGGCTATAGTGTGCTGGTGAACGGGAAGCTGCGGCCCGGCCTCGAAGCCGAAGTGCTTTGGGTTGCAAGCTTGAACCGGAGCGACTGGATGCTGCGGCCGAAGCTCAGCTGGAAGTTCGAAAAGGATTGGCGACTGGTCGTCGGGGCCGATGTCTTCCATGGCCCCACACTTGGCTATTTTGGTCGTTACAGCGCGCAAGACCGGGTCTATACCGAGCTGCGCTATTCATATTGAGGTGGTTTCATGAAGCGGTCGAATGTTGGTTGAACTGCTCACCCATCATGGCAAGCGCGATCTGCTTGCGCCCAGTTTTTCTTTTCGCCGGCTGCTGTCGAAGGAAGAAGAGAGTGCGGTTTTTCGTGCCATCGCCCGCTTGCGCTATGAGGTTTATTGCGAAGAGTGCAAATATCTCGACGCCGCCGCGTATCCGCAGGGACTGGAAACCGATGTCTATGACGAGCGTTCGATCCACATCTCCGCGCAGACTGCCGAAGGCGAGATCGTCGGGACGGTTCGCCTGGTCCTGGCCAGGGGCGAGCAGAACTTTCCCTTCGAGGAGCATTGCGCGGTTTTTCCCGATTTCGCTTTTCCGCCCAAGGAGCAGTGCGCCGAAGTCTCGCGCCTGATCGTCAAGAAGAATTATCGGCGGCGCGCCGGAGACAACCTGCAGGGCGTGACCAAGGAATTCCAGGAGCACGGCTCCGCCACCGAGGTCGTGCCCCAGACCCAACCGGTCTTCAAGCACCGCAACCGTCGCAACCGCAGCCCGCAGATCATGCTCGGCATGTATCGGGAAATGTATCGTTACAGCCGGCAAAACGGCATTCGTTTCTGGTATGCCGCGATGGAGAAGGGCTTGGCTCGTCTGTTGGATCGGATGGGTTTCCATTTCGTGCCGGTCGGTCCGGAAACGGATTATTACGGACCGGTGACGACCTATCTCGCCGATCTGCGCCAGCTCGAAAGCGCGTTGAACAATGCCAACCGGTTCCTGCTCGCCTGGTTCCAGGACGAGCCGATCTCCGACTGGCTGCTGATCACCACCCTGGTGAAATACAAGCTGGGACATTTCGGTAAGCTGTGATCGGAATGCGGCAGCGCATGCAGGCTTTTTTCACTGGTATCGAGCGACGCCTCATCAAGGCCAGACTCGCCAGCGCCGATCCGGCGGCACTGATCAGGAAAGGGCAGAAATGGCTGCTGCCGGCCTTTCGCCGGGCGGCCCGTTCATCGCCGGCTTATCGCACCTTGCTCGCCGAGGCCGGCGTGAATCCCGCGGAAATTCGCACCGTCGAGGATTTCGTCAGCCGGTGCCCCGTCCTCGACAAGGCCAATACCTTTCGCCGTTTTCCGCTAGCCGAGCTGATCTGCGAGGACATCCGACCCCAAGCTCTGGCTTCGATCCTGACCAGCTCGGGGCACGGCGGCAACGGCTTCGCCTTCGGTCTGAGCACCTGGGAGCAGCAAAGCGGTGCCGCACGCCTCATCGACATCGGTCTGGACATGGCTTTCGATGTCGGCAACCGGCGCACGCTTCTGATCAACTGCCTGCCGATGGGCGTCACGTTCCCTTCGAACCTCGTCTGCGTCGCCAATGTCAGCGTGCGGGAGGACATGGCCTGCGCCATCGTCGACAAGGCCGGGCCGTTGTTCGAGCAGATCGTGCTGTGCGGCGACCCGCTGTTTCTGAAGAAGCTGTGCGATTATTCGCAAGACATCGGCCTCGACTGGAAGCGCTTTCGCGTCCATGTCATCCTCGGCGAGGAAACCTTCCCCGAAACCTTCCGCGACTACCTGGCCGGCGTGCTGGGGATCGATCCAGACGACCCGGAGAGTGGCCTGATCGGCAGCTCGATGGGGGTGGGCGAGCTGGGCCTCAACCTCTTCAACGAGACACGCGAAACCGTCGCCTTGCGACGCGCCTGCTGCCGCGATCCTGGGTTGTCGAGAAAGCTGACAGGCGTCGACCGTGCCGTCTCGCCAGCGCCGACTTTCATGGTGTTCAACCCCTTGCGGACCTTCGTCGAAGTCGTCAAACCGGACGCGCATGGAATCGGCGAGCTGGTCGTCACCGTGATGGACGGGCAGGCGCCGATTCCCCTGATGCGTTATGCCACCGGCGACCGCATGCAGTTCATCGACCGCGCCGTGGTCGAGTCCACTGGCTTGGCGTTGCCGCCGTTCCCCATAGTGGCATTGCATGGCCGCGACAAGGATCGGCTGCCGGAGGGAGGGCATGTCGATCTGTTCAAGGAGGCGCTTTACCGGGATCCGGCCATCGCGCGATCGCTCACGGGGGCACACTTCCTCCAGCGGGTCGAGGAAGGATGGGTCTGGAAAGTCCAACAGAACGCGTTCGGCGAAGCCTCCCCTTCCGAAACGTCTGATCGCTTGTCTGCTTGCCTGCCCACTACACTTGCAGAAAAGATGCGATTGAGGATCGAAGTGGCGGGGCGTGATGCAAAGGATTTCTCGAATTCTCTGGATTATGAGCGTAAGTTTCTCTATCTCAGAGACCCTGCAAGAGGTGTCGATTTTTTTTACAACCAAAAGACAGCTCTTTGCGAGAAAGAAAAAAATACACAATAAAACAATAAGTTGTATTTCATGGCATGCGTGTTGCTTTATGAAGGGTGCTGAAACAACATGATCCGACCTCAGGAGAACTTTCATGAAAGCACTCAAAAAAATCACTGCGTTGCTGGCCAGCGGCCTCGTCTTGGGCGCGATGGATGCGAACGCGGCCTATGTGCCGACGACATTGAACTATTCGCAAAGCAGCGGCTTCGTCGTGGCTTCGCCATGGCTGACCAGCACGGACAATCAAGGGGCCGACAACAGCATCCGGTGGTATGAAAGCTCGCTGGGTGTTACTCCTCCTCTGGGAACCTACGACACCCTCGCCTGGGGGCTGCCGTCCAAGAACAATGGCGGCTTGATGCTCACCGATCCGTTCCTGGTCTCTGGCAATGTCAATCAGGTTTATAGCGGGCTGCGCGTCCTCGGATTGACGGGTAGCGTGACCACGGGCGCGGATATCGGCTTGTGGGGCGCTTATCAGCCGATCACCACCCTGTATCACAAGAACAGCACGATCAGCGGCGATGCCTTCACCCTGACGAGCGCCACGATCGCCTCGCTGCTGAGCATCGGCAGCTACACCGATCCGTTGCACATCGTGCCGATCACGTTCACCGAGACGATGAACGTCGGGGGCGTGCCTGGCGATTGTCCGGCAGGAGCGCCGAATGGCACGATTTGCGATGACCTGTTCAAGTTCCAGCTGACGAGCTTCGCCCCCATCAGCTTCACGATTGGCGGGAAGAATTACGAGGCGGACTTCGGTCTGGGCAATTTCAGCAACTCCTCGACGAACTTCCCTGCTTGTGTCGCGGGTGTTTGCACCGTGTGGACGGCTGAGCAAGTGACGAGCAGCATGGACGTGCTGATGCGGATCCGCGAAGTGCCGGAGCCTGCCACGCTCGCATTGTTCGGTGCTGCGTTGCTTGGCTTGGGCGCCATGCGCCGCAAAAACACCTGAGTGGAGTAATAAAAGTCGGATCAGGGAAAACGGCCCTCGAGGGCCGTTTTTCTTTTATGCTCTTCCGCATGGCCCCGAATCCTGACAGCCCGTTCGGCAAGCATGCAGCCCGGCTTGCGGAGTTTCGCCAATGGGCGTCCGTGGCGAAATCCCAGACGGGTAAGGATTGGCTGACGCAGGCACGCGAGATATGGGCGCTGAAACATGCCGGGGGACGTTGCGGCGTCACGGACTACTACTGGTTCAGGCTCTACGACGAAAGCTATCTGCGTGGTCGCGGCGCGAAGGATTTTCTCGGTTGGCGCCTGCAGGATCCATTCAATTTCGCGCTCAATCCGCGCCATGCGGTACTACCCGCTTGGGACAAGCTGGTTTTCCATCAGCTGGCGAGCGCAGCGGGTCTGCCGGTGGCACCTTTGAAAGCGGTTTATCACCCCGGCGCACGATTACCTGCTGAATTCGGTGTCCATCTGCGCACAGCCGCCGAGGTCGAGGCTTATTTGCGCTGCCAGAGCCACTTTCCGCTTTTCGCCAAGCCGGCCTTTTCGCAGCAGGGTGTCGGCGTGCTGTATTTGACCGGCTACGATCGCGGACAGGACAGCCTGCTGCTCGCCGAGGGCGGCAGCATGCTTTTGTCCGAATTCATGAAGCGGGTCGTGGGGAGCGTCGATCGGCGTTATCACAAACCCGAGTGCGGTTTCCTGTTTCAGGAGCCGTTGCGTCTGGCGCCCGAGATCGAACGCTTGACCGGCTGGCCGGCGATCTGCGGCGTGCGTATCGTCTGTCTCAACGGTCCCGATTGCGTCGTGCCGATCGGTGGGGCCTGGAAAATCGCGGTAGCGCCCAATGTCATGGACAATTTCCATATGGGAGCATATGGAAATCTGGTGGCTGAAATCGACTTGACCAGTGGCGAGGTCGGCCGCGTCGCCGATGGGTTGGGGCCAAGCGCCGGGATTGGAGAGATACATCCGCGGACGGGGCGGCATCTGTCCGGTTTCAGACTGCCCGATTGGCCGGAGTTGCTGCGGATGTGTCGATTGGCCGGCCCGGTCTTTCCTCTGATGAAAGTCCATCATTGGGATTTCGCGTTGACGGATCGTGGCCCGGTGATCCTCGAGCTCAACGACATGGGCGGGACGCAAATCGTCCAGCTCTTCGGGCAGGGTTTGCTCACCGAATTTACGAGAGATTTCCTCAAACGATATGCGGATCGTGCCGGGCATCCTTGGATAAACGATTTATAGTCTGACGCGTGCCGTCCCGCCAGCGCCGACTTTGATGCATCGCCGCCATATTGCTCCGGTATCATCGTCCGGACATCCATCATGATGTCCATGCGCCTCTTCGCCCTGATCAACATCATCTTGCGCAATCTGCTGCGCCAGCGGCGGCGGGCACTGATCGCCATCTTCTCCGTGGCGTTCGGCATCGCGGCGCTGGCCGTGGCGAACGGCTATATCGCGTGGATGTTCTACGATTTCCGCGAGGCGACGATCGAATCGCAGTATGCGCACATCCAGGTGACGCGGCCGCATTACCATGAGGAAGGGCGGGCCGATCCTTTTCGCTTCCTGCTGCCCGACGATAGCGCCGCGGCGCCGTTGGCGCAGCTGGCGCACGTGCGGGCCTGGGGCCCGCGTCTGGCATTCACCGGCCTGCTGAGCAAAGGAGAGACGACGCTGTCCTTCATCGGCGAAGGATTCGACCCGGCCACCGATCTGACCGGTGATCGGGCGCTGCGCATCGTCGCCGGCAGCAGGCTGTCGGCCGGCGACCCAAACGGCATCCTGCTCGGCAAGGGGCTCGCGCTGCAGCTGGGCGCCAAGCCGGGCGATGCGGTGGTGATCCTGGTCGATAACCCGGGTACCGGGTTGAGCGCGATCGAGGCCAGGGTTGCCGGCATCTTTGAATCGGTCAGCAAGGCCTACGACGACGGCGCGATCCTGGTGCCTATCCAGGCGGCGCGCCGGCTGTTGAAAGTGTCGGGAGCCCACAGCTGGCTGGTCTATCTCGACGATACGGATAACACCGCCGCGGTTGCCGAAGCCTTGCGCAGAGGGCTCGATGCGCGGCAGTTCGAGGTGCGCACCTGGGATCAATTGGCGGAGTTCTATGCGCGGGCCGTCGAATTATTCCGCCAGCAGCTCGACGTGGTCCGCTTCATCGTCTTTGCGATCATCCTGCTCGGTATCGGCAATACGATGATGATGAGCGTGATGGAGCGCACTGGCGAGATCGGCACGATGATGGCGCTGGGGATTCGGAGAAGCGCCGTGCTCAACCAGTTTCTCGCCGAGGGCGCGTTGATCGGCGTATTGGGCGGTTTGCTTGGGGTGCTGCTGGCCGGGATGATCGGTATTGCGGTCGATGCGATGCAGATCGAGATGCCGCCGCCACCCAGCCTGACACGCGGCTATCAGGCCCGAATATTGCTGACGCCGGCGATTGCTGCCGAAGCCCTGGGCATTGCCGTGGTGACGACGATGCTGGCGAGCCTGTATCCGGCGTGGAAGGCTTCTCGCATGGAAATCGTCGATGCGCTGCGTAAATACCGGTGAGTATCCGATGCAAGGGCTGCTCAAGCTGGCATTGCGCAACATCTTCCGTCATCGCGGCCGCACCGCGATGACGCTGGCGTCGATCGTGTTCGGCGTGGTGGCGTTGATCCTGGCGGGCGGCTTCATCGAGGATACGATCATCGAAACCGGCGAGGCGACGATCCGCTCGAACACAGGGCATGTGCAGGTGGCCCGCCGCGGCTATTGGGAATATGGCAGCCAGCAGCCCGAGCGCTATCTGAGCGATGATGTCGAAGACCTGCGCCGCCAGATCGCAGCCATCGATGGCGTCGCGGACGTGATGTTCCGACTTTCGTTTTCCGGCTTGCTCGGCAATGGCCGCAGCGACTGGTCGATCATCGGCGAGGGCGTCGAGCCGGAGCGCGAGGCCCGGCTGGCGAGCTATCTGACCGTGGTCTCCGGACGCCGGCTGACGGCGCAGGATCGTTTCGGCATGATGATCGGCGCGGGTGTCGCCAAGGCGCTGAAACTCGGCGCTGGCGACACGGCATCGCTGCTGGTCAGCACGCCCGGTGGGGCGACGAATCTGCTCGATTTCGAGGTCGTCGGCGTCTTTCAGACCTTTTCGAAAGATTACGACGCGCGGGCGGTACGCATCTCCCTCGCCGCGGCGCAGGAACTGCTGGCGACTCCGGGCGCGCAGCTCGGTGTCGTGCTGCTCAAGGACACCGCGGCCACGCCTGGCGTGGCGGATACCTTGCGCCAACGACTCACCGACAAGGGTTTCGAGGTGAGAACCTGGCAGGATCTGGATTTGTTCTACAACCAGACGGTGACGCTCTATCGCCAGCAGTTCGGCTTCCTCACCGGCATCATTCTGGTGATGCTTCTGCTGAGCGTCTCGAATACCGTGAATATCGGCATCTTCGAGCGCGTGAGCGAGTTCGGGACGATGATGGCGCTTGGCAACCGCGCCGCGCGCGTATTCGGCCTGATCGTGACGGAAAGCGTCTGCCTGGGGCTGATCGGCAGTCTGCTGGGCGTCGTGATCGGCACGGCGCTGGCATGGGCGATCTCACAGGTCGGCATTGCAATGCCGCCGCCGCCGAATGCGGATCAGGGCTACGTCTCCAAGGTACTGATCGTGCCCGGAGTGATCGTATTGGCCTTCGCCACGGGCTTGTTGGCCGCCGTCGTGGCATCGCTCCTGCCGGCGCGCCGGGTCAGCCGCATGCAGATTGCCGAAGCCTTGCGCCAAAGCGTATAACCGGGCTGGACGCGATAACTTGGATGCCTTGGGCATCGGTTATCATTGGGCTTGTCCGCGCACGAGGATGTTCTGGCATGACGATGACGACGATGGGGCATATCTTTCGCCCCGACACCCTGCTCGAAGTGATTTTCGACTTCGGTTTCGTTTTCGTCGGCATCCTCATCGCCGTGATGTGGGTCAAGAATGGCCTGCCGGTCGATTACGGTTTGGTCGCCGCCTACGCCGCGATCCTGGCGGTCGTGATGCTCGCGATCAATGCCTGGCTGGGCTTCTATCAGCGCATTCACGACCGGACGATCGAGGATTCGCGGGCGCGCGCGGTGCTCTCGCTGCATCTGTCGATCCCCGTCGCCTATCTGATCTTCCTGATCCTGCCCACGGTCGATAGTGACCGTACTCTGCTCGAATTGTCCGGCATGGCGGCGCTGTTCGGCATGCTGAGTTACCGGGTGATGGCCGCCCATCGCCGTCAGCGCGCGCTGGTGACGCTGCGCCTGCTGATCTTCGGAGCGGGCAAGCAGGCGGCCTCGGTCGCTGCCTCGCTGAGCAAGGAAGACCAGACGGTCCGTATCGTCGGCTTCTATCCGGGACATCCGAGCGAGGAGGTGATGGTGCCCGAAGAGCTCCTGATTCCTCGTGAGAAAAGCCTCGTCGATGTCGTCAATGAGCTGAAGGTCGACGAGATCGTCGTCGCCATCGGCGAGCGGCGCGGTGGGCGCATGCCGCTTCGGGAGCTGCTCGACTGCCGTCTCTCGGGCGTGCTGGTGCTCGACATGTCGAGCCATTTCGAACGCATGCTGGGGCAGATCCGCCTCGATGCGCTGCGGGCCGGCTGGCTGATCTTCGGTGACGGGTTCCGGCAGAATACCGCGCGAACGGTGGTCAAGCGCATCTTCGACGTCGTCGTGGCCTTGGTGCTGCTGATCGTCTTTTCGCCGTTGATGCTGCTCACCGCGCTGGCGATCATGATCGAGGATGGTTTCCCGATCCTCTACCGGCAGGAGCGTGTGGGGCTGAATGGCCGCCTCTTCAACGTGATCAAATTCCGCAGCATGAAGAAGGATGCGGAAAAGGACGGCACGCCGCGCTGGGCGTCGAAAAACGATACACGGGTGACGAAAGTCGGACGCATCATCCGCAAACTGCGTATCGACGAGCTGCCACAATTGTTTTCCGTGCTCAAAGGTGACATGAGCATGGTCGGCCCGCGACCGGAACGGGCCTATTTCGTCGATCAGCTCACCAAGGAAATCCCCTTCTATGCGGTGCGCCACAGCGTCAAGCCGGGCGTGACCGGCTGGGCGCAGGTGCGCTATCACTACGGCTCGTCGGTCGATGATGCGGTGCAGAAGCTGCAATATGATCTGTACTACGTCAAAAACCACACGTTGCTGCTCGATCTGGTGATCCTGTTCGAAACGGTCGGAGTCGTAGTGGGGGGCAAAGGTGCCCAATAATGTCGGAATCTTTTACATATTCTTGGAGTGGGCCCCTCAATGCATTGTTTTTTATGTGGTTTAATTTTTCGGTACAGAATTTGCATCTTGCTACGTGAGCAATTGAAAGCAAGGGCGCATGATGAACACTTCTGAAAATCCGACCCAAATGCCCGAAAAGGAAGATCAGGTCGTCGAAAAAGAGGGCCGTCGCCGTTTGCTGAAACTCGGAACGGCAGTCGCTCCGGTAGTCTTGACCTTGTCGAGCCGCTCAGTGCTGGCATGCCATTGCAAATCGCCCTCGGCAGGCGGTTCGCTGACTTTCGCCAGCCATCGTCCGAGAAACGATCCCAATTGGGACGATCCGGCGGGCTTCAACATCAATGGCGTGAAGACCTTCGCTGGCTGGAAGACATATTGGCAGAACAACAATGGCCAGCTTCCCGGAGGGGTCAACAAGAACACACAGTTGCAGAACATTCCAGGGCTTCAGACGGCTTTCGCGGGCGACACGACGAAGATCAAAGACCTGCAGCCCGGATTCAGACAGGACATCGTGACGGCTTGGCTCAACCTGCAATACAACGTCGTGGCACGGAGCAATTGCCTGACGTTGGCGCAGCTGGGCCAGATGGCGACGGGAAGCTATATCGATCCGGCCAATAACGTGACGTGGGGCCAGTCACAGATCAGATACTACCTCCAGTCCAACTGGCTCCTTGGCTGAGACGGGTGTCGCGCGAGCCTTCCATCGATTCCCGTCGCGATGACAAACCGCGCTTCGGCGCGGTTTGTTCGTTGACGCCCGGCGGATGACGGATTCACTGCATCGCCTCCAGTTGGAAGAAGGCGGCCGTTTCCTCATCAAGACCTGGGGGGACGAAGCCGTGGCTTATGATCTGCTTTCCGGCGATACCCACTTTCTCGATCCGCTATCGCTGGCGATCACGCGGTATCTTTCCGGAACTGCTCGCTCGGGCGAGGAAATCGCTGATCATCTGGCTTCGAACTTCGATCTGCCCACCGATGAACATTCGCTGGATTATCTGCATGCCACGCTCTCCCGCCTGGAGGCGATCGGCCTCCTGGTGGTGAAAAGCGCTTGAAGCTGTCCGACCTTTCTCGTGCGCGTCTCGTCACCTGCCTGCGCGGGGAGGGAGTGTGGCTCAGCCTCTCTCCCTTCGTCGTTTGTATCCAAAGCGACGTTCCCGCCTTGGCCGATCGATTGATCGAGATGTATGCGGACTTTGCCCTCGTTCCCTCCGGGGCTTTCGCGGACTTCCACATCGAGTTGCGCCGGGGAAGGGGGCTGCGGCGCTGGATCCGGCCGCAGGTCGATTTTCATTTCGATGGCGTGCCGACGTTTCATCCTTTGCCATTGGATCAGGCCTACCCGATGCTCGAATGGGGGCTCAACTGGTGCATCGCTTCGCATGCCCATCAATACCTGATCGTCCATGCCGCAGTGGTCGAGCGAAGCGGCAAGGCGGTGATCATGCCGGCCCCCCCGGGCGCGGGAAAGAGCACGCTCTGCGCGGCACTGGTCCATCGCGGCTGGCGTCTGCTTTCGGACGAGCTGGCCTTGCTGGATGTCGACTCCGGACACGTGATTCCGCTTGCCCGCCCGATCAATCTCAAGAACCGCTCGATCGAGATCATCCGGCGTTTCGCCCCTGATGCGGTGCTGACACCGCCGGTGCACGACACCCGCAAGGGGCGGGTGGCGCTGTTGCGCCCCCCGGCTGACAGCGTGCGGCGCATCGACGAGCCGGCGATGCCGGCCTGGATCGTCTTTCCCAAATATCAGGCTGGCACGCAGGCCTGTTTTCGTCCTTTCAGCAAAGGGCAGACCTGCCTGAGAATCGCCCAGGAATCGTTCAATTACGATATCCATGGCCGCGCGGGCTTCGAAATCCTCACCCGCATGCTGGATCACTGCGATTGCTATGAATTCAGCTATGGCGAACTCGAAGACGCCATGCAGGCCTTCGCCGCGCTGGCCGCTTCATCGTAAGGTTCCGACATGGCCACGCTGATCATCGAGGGGCTCTCGCATCCAAAGCTTTGCCTGACATTGACGTCGGCGCAGTGGGATCTGCTCGTGCGTCAGGGGCGCCGCGCGAACCTTTTGGGCAAGCTGGCGGCCGAGCTCGCGGCCCATGATTTGCTTGGGGAGGTGCCCAATGCGGCGCGCGCCCACCTGTCATCCGCTCTGGCGGTGGCGAACCAGCAGGCGCGCGCGATCCGCTGGGAGGTCCGCTGTATCCACGAAGCGCTCGCGGCCGAAAACATTCCGGCGATCTTGCTCAAAGGCGCCGCCTATGTGATGGCGGATCTGGCCCCCGCCCAGGGCCGGGTGTTTTCCGACGTGGATATCCTCGTGCCGCGAGAGGCCATCGAGTGCGCCGAGGCGGCCCTGATCCGGCATGGCTGGAGGGGCGATCATCACGATGCCTACTATCAACGCTATTACCGGCGCTGGATGCATGAGATTCCGCCGCTGATGCATCAAAAACGCGGTACCGTCATCGACGTCCATCACGCCATCCTGCCGCTGACGGCCCGCATCAAGGTCGATACCCCGGCATTGTGGCGTGCGCCTACGCCGCTGCCCGGGCTGGAGAACTTCTTCATCCTGCAGCCGATCGACATGGTGCTGCACAGCGCCGCGCATCTTTTCCATGAGGGGGAATTGCACAACGGCCTGCGCGATCTGTTCGATCTCGATGCGCTGCTGCGCCATTTCGGCAAGGATCCGGCTTTCTGGGAGCGGCTCGTGCCGCGGGCGCGGCAGGTCGGCCTGGAGCGCCCGCTGTATTACGCGCTGCGTTACACGCGGCTTCTTCTTGGCACACCAGTGCCGGAGCAAGTGGTGGCGAGTGTCGCAACGCCCTCGCCGCCCATCCGCGAGTTGATGGATTTCTGCTATCTGCGCGCCCTGCAACCGGATCATGCCTCCTGCGTCCGTGCTGGGACGAGCACGGCCCGCTTCGCCCTCTACGTTCGTTCGCACTGGCTGCGCATGCCGTTCCTGCTGCTCGCCTATCATCTGGCCCGCAAGGCGCTGCTGCCCGAGAGGCACGGCGATGCGGAAGGGAACCCGGCTCGAGACGCTGCTGGCCGGGCCGGCTGAGGCGTTCATTTGGCTGCGCCGATCAGCTCCTTCAGATGCCTGACGGGGATCGCGTAGCTGATCCCCGAGGGTTTTTCGAGGATGGATTCCTTGGTGGCCTTGATGAACACCATGTTGATGATGCCGATCACCTCGCCGCTGTCGGCATCGAACAATGGTCCGCCGCTGTTGCCGGGGTAGGCGGTCGCATCGAGCTGGAAGATCGGAAACGCGCCGCTGCGCAGGCTGCGGATCGATTGGGTTTTCAGCTGACTGGCGTTGTTGCCGGGCACGCTGATCGGCGTGATCGACGAGATGATGCCGCGATGGGTGACCGGCGAGAAGCCGAGCACGCTGCCGATCGGGAAGCCGGAAAAGGCGATGGCCTGGCCTTCGCGTGCCGTATCGGCATCGCCGAGCGTCACGGTGGGCAGGGCAGGGCCGTCGAAGCGCAGCAATGCCAGGTCGTGATCGACATCACGGGCGACCAGCCGCACCGGGACCACCCGCCGCTCGTTGCCGAACCGCCCAAGAATTGCCAGCTGATCCTGGTCGGGATCGTTTCCCGTCGTTTCCGGCACGACATGGGCATTGGTGGCGATCAGCCGCCCATCGCCGACGGCGAAACCAGTACCACGCATCATGAAGCTGGGGCTTTTGAGCTTGTTGAAGATGCCGACGACGACCAGCGAGGGCTTGATGCGTTCGATGGTTTCAGGCAGCCCCGCTTGTGCGGGCAGCAGCGGCATCAGGCATAGTGCCAGAAAGCTCAGCCAATGCCAGTGAAGGCGCGATCTCATGACTTGATCCGGGCATGGCGCCGCAGGATCTTCGGCAGCTCGGGAGAGGGCTCGGTCACCGTCGCGTCGTAGGGATGCTCGTGACGGCGGAAGAATTCCAGGATGCGCCGGACGTAATCGCGCGTCTCGGCATAGGGCGGGATGCCCAGATGGCGATTGACCGCCCCTTCGCCGGCGTTGTAGGCGGCGGCGGTGAGGGCGACGTCGCCGCGGAAATAGGCGAGCAGCCAGCGCAGGTAAGCCAGGCCGCCACGCACGTTCTGCTCGGGATCGAAGGGTTTCTTGACGTTGAAACGCACGGCGGTCTCGGGGATCAGCTGCATCAAGCCCTGGGCGTTCTTGCTGGAGACGGCGCGCGGGTTGAAATTGGATTCGGTGCGGGCGATCGCGAGCGCGAGTCGCGGCTCGATGCCATATTCCGGAGCGAGGCGCTTCACCAGTTCGGCCAGTTGGCGCTGCTGTTCGCTGGCGAGCGCGAGGTCGTCATCCAGCTCGGCGGCGGGGGGTGGGTCGCGCAGGCATTCCGGAATCTGCTCGCTGGGCGCGCCGACGAATCGCAGCATCTGCCGCGCGGGTTCGTGCCCTTGTTCGGCGGCGAGGGTGAAGAAATAGGCCGCCACCGCGTCGTCGCGCGGCACGCCGCGGCCGTTGGCGATCATCCAGCCGAGGCTGTAACGCGCCTCCGGGTCGCCGGCCTTCGCCGCCTGGCAATACAGCGCGTAGGCCCTGGCCGCATCCTTGGCGACGCCTTCACCATGCTCGTAGGCTCGGGCCTCCTCGCGCCACTGGCGCCACTGCTCCGGCTCGGCTCCAGAACCCGCGAAACTCGGCGCTGGCGACACGGCACCCAGCGCCAGTGCGGCGATCGATCCGAGGCGCGAGAGGAGGCGGCGCATCGTCATAATCTCTTCAGCAGCTCCGCGACTTCGGCGTGCGCCGCGAAGCTCTCGCCGAGCTTGGCCAGCTCTTCGAGGTTTTGCCGCGCGGCCGTCTTGTCGCCGGTCTTGAGCAACGCTTTCGCATAATTGAGCCGGATCATGGCTGCCTGTGGCTGCAGTTCGACGGCCTGGGCGAGCAAGCCGAGTCCACGCTTGCCATCGCCGCGTTCGACGAGCAGCATGCCGAGCGTGTCGAGGATGGCTGGCTGGTTCGGCGCGAGGGTATTGGCCTTCTCGGCGAGTTCGAGCGCTTTGGGGTCCTTCAGCTGGCCGAGCGTCCAGGCGAGGTTGTTGAGCAGGAGCGGATTGTCCGGCTCGGCGGTCAAAAGGGTGCGGTAAAGCGCAGCGGCAGTCGCGTAATCCTTGCGCTGGTTGGCCGAGTCGGCCAGGTAGAGGCGGAATGCGTTGTCTTTCGGGTGTTGCCTGAGCCAGGCATCGGCATGCGCCTTGGCCTCGCCGCTCTTGCCGTCGGCGAGCAGCGCGGCGTGCAGGCGCTGCGCGAGCTCCGTCGTCGCTGCCGCCTTCAAGCCGGCGCGATAGGCATTGGCAGCCTGCGTCCAGTCCTTGTTCGCGGCATGGACATCACCTTCGAAGAGGTAACCCGCACTCTGCTGCGGCTGGGCTTTCTGGAGCTCTCGCGCCTTGGCGAGCGCCGCGTCGCGCTTGCCTTCGTCGAGATCGAGCTGGATCAGCGCGCGCTGTAGCGGCAGCGCATCCGGCAGGATCGACAGCCCTTTGGTCAGACTGCTGCGCGCGCCGTCCCGGTTCTTCGCGGCGAGCTGGATTTCGGCCATGCGCAGATAGGGCTGCGGCGAGCTCGGCAGCAGGTTGGCGAGCCTGCCGTAGAAGGTCAAGGCCTGGTTGGTATCGCCATTCATCTGATAGACACGGCCGGCGATGTCGAGCAGCTCGGGGCGGTCGGGAATGGCGGCGAGGGCCTCTTGCACCGCGGCGAGCGCCTTGTCTTTGTTCTGATCGCGCAAATAGGCGCTGATCAGCGCCAGACGGGGCGCCGGCTCGTTTGGCGCCGCGGCGATGGCGCGGTTGATGAGCTCGACGAGTTCCACTGTCTTGGCGCCACTGCGGGCGCGCAACTCGGCGAGCGCCAGCATCGCCTGCACGTTCTTCGGGTCCTTCGCGAGCACCGCCTCGAAGCGCTTTTGCGCCTGCTCCGGCTGTTTGGCGCGCAAGTCCATCTGGGCGAGCGCGCTGGCGGCCGGCAGGTAGGCCGGGTTGATCGCCAGGGCTTTTTCGAAGCTCTTTTTCGCGCCCTCGATGTCGCCTTTGGCGAGCAAGGCACCGCCACGCAGGTTGTGCACCATCGGATCGTTGGGTTGTTTCTTTTCCAGGTTGGCGATCGCTTCGAGGGCCTTGTCGAACTGCCGCGCGCGCATGCTGGCGACGATCAGAGCCATGTCGGCGCTGGTGCCCGCATCCGCTGCGGCGATCTCTTCGAGGTCGCCCAAGGCTTCGGCGGTATGGCCGCCGCGCAGGCGCGCCAGCGCCAAGGCCGTCTGTGCCTTCTTGTCCTGCGGATTGAGTTTCGCTGCCCGCTGGAAATATTCCTCGGCGGTCTGCGCATCACCATTTTGCAGGTAAGCGTTGCCTGCCAGTTCGAGCCAGACGGGGGAAGTATCGTTGCCGTGGAGCACCGGCTGCAAGGTCTCCACGGCCTTGGCCGGCTGCCCGCTGCGCAAATAAGACAACACCAGGGTGCGCCGGGCGAGATTGAGCCCCGGCGCTTTTTGCAACGCCTTGCGCAGATAGTCCTGGGCCTGGAGGTCGGAACGGCTTTCGTAGGCGACCATGCCGGCCAGCTGAAGCCCTTGCGGCACATCGGGCTGGAGCTTGAGCAGGTTGTCGACGGCGGTCTTCGCGGTGGCCAGGTCTTTCTTGCCGTAGGCCAGCAATCCTTGCATGTAATACGTCAAAGGGTGTTTGGCCGCGACTTTCTGCATCGCTTCGAGCTGCTTGGCCGCCAGTTCTGGCTGACGCTCGCGTAGATGGATCATGATCAGTGCGGCATGGGCATTGAGTGCCTGTGGCTTGAGCTCGATCGCCTTTTGATAGCCGGCGATGGCCTCCGCGCTTTTGCCTTCGGCATTGAGCAGATCGGCCTTGAAGAGCCAGGCGCTCACGTCCTGCGGCGATTTGTCGAGGATGCCGTCGATGATCGCGCGCGCGCCGGCGAGATCGTTGTTGGCCACCTTGAGGCGCGCCTGGACGAGGAGCGCCGGGGCGAAATCGCTTTTCGCGGCCAGCGCCTCGTCGAGCATGGCGCGGGCGGTATCGAGCTTGCCCTGCATCGCCAGGCTTTGCGCCAACGTCGTCTTCAGATCGGCCAGCCCCTCGGCGGAGGTGAGCGGCGTTTTCGCGATTTCATCGAGCTTCTTGAGCTGCCCTTGCGCGAGCAGCGCCCGCGCGAGCAGCGGCACCACTTGATCGGCAGGATACTTCGAGTCGAGCGCCTTGCGCAGCTCGACCTCGGCCGCGGCGGCGTCGCCACTTTCGAGCAATGCCTTGCCCAGCAGGAATCTGGCCTCTGCCGAATCGGGGTTCTTGGCGAGCACGTTCTTGAGCTGGATCGTCGCCGCCGCCTGGTCGTTTTTGGCGAGATAGTCCTTCGCCGAAGCGAGCAGCTTGTCGGGCGAATCGCCGCAACCCGCAGCCAACGCGAGGCTGAGGACGAAGGTGGCAGTGCGCAGGTTTGCTCGGTGGGCTGAAGTCATGACGGGCGCCTTAGGATTTGAGTCCGAATTTGTGCATCAGATCATACAGGGTCGGGCGGCTGATGCCGAGCAGCTCGGCCGTGCGCACCACGTTGCCGTTGCTGCGGCTCAGCGCAGTCAGGATCGCCTTGCGTTCGGCTTCTTCGCGGATCGCGCGCAGATCGAGATTGATCTCTTCTTCGGCATGGCTTGCGAGGCCCAGATCGGCAGCCGTCAGCACATTGCCGTCGGCCATGATGACGGCGCGCTTGATGCAGTTTTCCAGCTCGCGCACGTTGCCGGGCCAGCTATGGGCGGCGATGCTGCTGAGCGCATCTTCCCCGAGCGTGAGGCTACGCTTTTGTTCTGCGCCGAAGCGGCGCACGAAGGCGTGGGCGAGCAGGGCGGCATCGCCGATGCGGTTGCGCAGCGGCGGAATCTCGACGACGATCTCGGCCAGGCGGTAATAGAGGTCTTCGCGGAAGCGGCCTTCGCGGATCAGGGCCTTCAGGTCCTGGTGAGTGGCGCAGACGATGCGGACATCGACGGGGATTTCCTGCCGGCCGCCGACGCGCTCGATCACGCGTTCCTGTAGGAAACGCAGCAGCTTGGCCTGCAGGGAGAGCGGCAGGTCGCCGATCTCGTCGAGCATCAAGGTGCCGCGATGGGCGGTCTCGATCTTGCCCGGTGTGCTCTTCGCGGCGCCGGTGAAGGCGCCTTTTTCATAGCCGAAGAGCTCGCTTTCGAGCAGATTCTCGGGAATTGCGGCGCAATTGATCGCGACGAAGCGCTGGTCGCTGCGCGGCGAGGCGGCGTGCAGGCCGCGCGCGAGCAGCTCCTTGCCGGTGCCGCTTTCGCCGAGCAGCAGGATGGTGGCATTGCTGGAGGCGACTTTCTCGATGGTGCGACAGATGCGCAGCATTTCCGGGTCGCGGGTGATCAGGCAGCCCAGCGCATCCGGCTGCTGCATCGCCTGCAGGCGGCGGTTCTCCTGCTGCAGCTCGTAGAGACGGAAAGCGCGGTCGATCACCAAGCCGAGGATCTCCGGTTCGAAGGGCTTGGCGAAGAAGTCATAGGCGCCCATGCCGACGGCACGCAGCGCATTGCTCTGGTCATTCTGGCCGGTGAGGACGATGACCTTCGTGTCCGGGGCGATCGCCAGGAGCTGCTCGAGGAGCAGGAACCCTTCGCTCACCGAGTCGGCATCCGGCGGCAGCCCAAGATCCATCGTCACCACGGCCGGCGCGTGCCGGCGTACCTGGTTCAAGGCGCTCTCGCGATCGGCGGCGACCAGCGTTTCGTACTGGTCGAACGACCAGCGCATCTGTTTTTGCAGCGCGGGATCGTCCTCGACGATCAGCAGGGTGCGCGGTTTTCCGTTCGTCATGGATGCTCAGCCTGTTGCAGGTCGGATGATTGAGAGAGTTCGATCAGGGGCAGCCTGATCAGGAAGCGCGTGCCGATATTCTCGGCACTTTCCACGCGAATGTCACCCCCGAGCTCCTGGATGTACTGACGGCTTTCATAGGCGCCGATGCCCATACCGGCCTGCTTGGTGGTCTGGAACGGCTTGAACAGACGCTCGCGCACGAATTGCGGCGACATGCCATGGCCGGTGTCGCCGACTTCGATCGTCGCCATGCCGCCATCACGGCCGATGTCGATCCACACCCGGCCGTCGGCCGGCGTCGCATCGAGGGCGTTTTGCACCAGATGGCCGATCACGCGCTCGATGCGTTCTTCATGGCCACGGGCGAACACCGGGCTATGGACTTTCACCTCGACGGCCGGCGCCTGCTGCGCCTTGGCCTTTCTGACGCGTTCGGCGACGGCGGCCAGATCGACACCGCAAATGCCTTCGGCCGGCTTCGCGCCCTCGCGCAGCTGCATCATCAGCTGCTTCATGCGCGTCACGGCGTGATCCACCGTTTCGAGCATGTCGCGCTGGAATTCCGGGTTGCCGGCATGCCGTTCGGCGTTCTTCAGCATCAGCGACAGCTGCGTGACGATGTTTTTCAGGTCATGCACGACGAACGCCGACATCTTGTTGAAGGCATCGAACTTGCGCGCTTCGAGCAGGGCCTCGGTGGCCTGGATCTGGGCGAGGAAGGCCGCGGCCTGGCGCCCAGCGGTGCGCAGCAGATCATTCACTTCCCAGTTGATGTCGAGCGGCGCGCGGGCGGTGGCGAGCACGACGAAGCCGACGACTTCGCCGGGGAGGCTGAGCGGGACGATCAGCCAGGCATTCGGGGTTTCCCGCAGCCATTCCGGCAGCGTGAGGCTCTGGTAGCGGCCAGGCCGGTGACGATATTCCTCGAGATTCACCACCCAGCCGCTGGTCTTGAGGAAGCTCACCAGCGGCCCGTCTGCCGGTTCGCGGGCAGGGCAGTCCGGCAGGTTCCAGCGGGCGCTCTGGCGGTAGAAATGCCCATCCCCATCGCGCAGCCAGAGTGTCCCTGCCGGACTCTCCACCATGTCGGCCAGGCCGCGGATCACCTGCTGGCCGAGTTGTGGCGCGTTTTCAGCGGAGGACAGCGTGCGCGTGAATTTGAGCCATTCTTCGCGGTAATCGTAGCGGTAGCGGAAGAAATGCTTGCCGATCAGCACCTTGATGCGTGCCCGCATCGTGCCTGAAAACAGCAAGACCATCATCAGCAGCAAGGCGGCGAACAGCACCGCGATTTGCAATGCGCCGCCCCAGCTGCCGCCGAGAAAGCGGACGTAATAGCCGGCGGCGGCGGCGACCAGCAGGTAGATGCCGGCGATGGCGAGCGAGGTGGTCTGGAACGCCGCGCTCTGGGAGACGGCAATGCGCAACTTGCGCGCGCGACTGCGGTAGATCGTCAGGATGATCAGCGGCAGGACGAGCACCGCCGCCAGGCCACGCACCGTGAAACTGTCGCTGTCGATCTGGCTGAACAGCAGGGTGGTGGAGTAAAAATACAGGTCGAAGCCGAACACGGCCGCCAGACCGATCCCCAGCGGCTTGATGTGCCAGCGGGAATCGCTGGTGGTGTTGCGAAACAGCTGCTCGACCAGTACCAGCCCGAAGATGCTTTGCGCCAGGGCGGCATACTGCGCGCCTCGCAACACGGCTTCGCTGGCCATCCCTTCCGTCGCGAGCAGAGCCTGGAACGTGAGGGCCGCCGCGACGATGCCCAGGCCGACCAACAGCGGCCAGCGCGCGCGGAAAGGCCGTTCGCGCCCGCTGGCGGTCGTTGCCGTGCGCAGCAGCAGGGTCGAGAAGACATACCAGCCGGCATAGCGCAGGCTGTCGAACACGGCCTGGGCGATGAAGAGGAACGACAGTGGTTGCAGCGCGAGCAGAAAGCCTTCGGCGGCCCAGAGTGTCGTGGCGAGGGTGGCGCCGAGCAGCGCGCGGTCGATCGGGTCACGCAGGTTGCCGTGGCGCCAGCGCAGAAGATGCAGCGCAAAGGCGAGATAGCTCACGGCCGCGAGGCCGTAACTCCAGAGGGGGGCGGTCGAGAGTGCGGGTTCCATGTCCATGTCAGGCAGCGGCGCCGAATCGCCAGCCATTCATGAAGCCGGGGCGGTAATCGTATTGCGGATGCCGGGAAAGCCATTCCTCGATGCGCGGCAGGGCGTGCCGATATCCCGCTTCGGCGATCTCGCGCATCCTGCGCCAGTCGAGAAAGTCGAAATCCATCAGCGGCGGATTGAGATAGAGATCGGCCAGCTTGCGTGCATGCTGGACTTCCTTGCGGCTGGCCAACGTCGTGACCTGCAGGATGACGCGTGTCAGCGTGGGAGCCGCGCGCCGCGGTCTGCCGGGCAGGAGCTGATCGGTGAGATATTCCAGTGTGCCCGGGATGCGCTGGTAGGCCGCTTCTGCGAAGACATCGACGGCGAGATCGACGGCGATGATCTTGCCTTGCATGCGCGAGCGCATGACGTCGATCGGCAGATTGTTCAATACTCCGCCATCCACCAGCAAATGGCCTGCCTCGATCGCGGGCGGCAGGATCGCCGGCAGCGAGACGCTGGCGCGGATCGCCTGCCACAACGGCCCACGCTCGTGCACCCGCACGCGGTTGGCCGACAGGTCGCTGGAAACGGCGAAGAAGGGCAGCCACAGATCCTCGATGTCCATCGGTAGATGGCTGCGCAGCACGCGGTTCAGGTGTTCGCCACGCACCAGCGACATCACCGGAAGGGTGTAGTCGCCGAGCGGATCCTCGCAGGTGAAGGCCAGCCGGTGCTCGGCGAAGCTCTCCGCATCGTTCAGGCCGCGGGCCAGGCCGGTGGCGGCGAGCGCCCCGAAACTGGCGCCGCCGACCATGTCGATCGGCACGCCGGCTTCCCCCAGGGCGCGAATCGCGCCCAGATGGGCGAAGCCGCGTGCCCCACCCCCGGCGAGCACCAGCCCGACCGCATTGCCCGAGAGGAAACGCGCCAGGCGCGCCAGGTCCTCACGACTGCCCATGCGCAGGTGATGATGCCGGTCGACTCGGCGAGCCGCGAGCCAATCGCGCGTGCGCCGTGGTTTCGCCTCCGCAGCATGGATCAATGCCAGATGGATGTGCGCATGGTGACTCTTCGTCTCCGGCATATCGAAGAGCCAGCGTTCCAACTCCGTAAGCGCCGGGTCTTGCGCGGCATCGGCCAGCAGCACGATCTCGTCGGCATAGCCGCGGCAGATGCGGTTCCAGTCATCCGGAACTGGGTTGGCGACGAGCAGCAGGAAGTCGTGATCCTGCTCGCAGCGATCGAGAGGCTGGCCATAGTCGGGGCCGGGGGTGCCTCCAAAGCGAGCCTTGGCCAATGTGGCATCCAGCTGCAGCACAGTGCCGAAGCGCAGCAGTTCATGGCGCAATGCGTTGCACCATTCGTCGAGGCAGAGGCTGCGGTGCAGCGGAACGATCAGCAGCGTGCGTGCGCCGCTGCGCGTCGCGATGTGGCCGCGTTGGCCGGTCAGCCGCGCGATGATCATGCGCGCGATGTTCGAGAATACCTGCGGATGGCGGGCGATGAGCCGATCGATCGCCGCGCGCGGAATCGTAGCGAGGGTCGTGTCGCGCACGGCGCTGATCGTCGCCGCGCGGCCGGCACCCGACAGCAGGGCGATTTCCCCGACCACCTCGCCAGGCTGCGGATAGGCGATGATCCTTTCGCTGCCGTCGGCCTCTCTGACTTTGACTTGCAGGCGCCCGGTGAGCACGACGTGCAGGCAGTCGCCGGGCTCACCCTGCCGGTAGAGCGTGCCGCCGACCGGAATGCGCACCTGTCGTGCATCGGCCAGCAGCGCGGCGAGGCTTGCCTCATCGAGCGCGCCGCACAATTGGTCGAGCGCGGCCGCGACCAGCGCCTGGTATCCGGCAGAAAGCGGAGCGGAGCCGATGTTCATGCCGCGAGTTCGCTCCGTTCGAGATAGCATGCCGGTGCTTCGGTCCCAGCCGGCAAAGGCGCGAAGCGGCCCGGGGCTTGCAGCAGGCGATGTGCGGCAGGCGAGACGAGCAGGCCCCGCGGCGCCAGGGCTGCCGTTCGATCCGCTAGTGTCAGCAAGGCTTCCAAGCCGGGGCCGGATAGATCCAGATCCAGCCGCGCCGGTTGCACCAGGCCGAGCGTCGCCGCGCCGCGGTGGATGAGCACGCGCTGCGGGTTGCCGCCCTGTGCAGCCGACTGGGGCGGATGATCCGAGAAGTAGGTCAGGATTTCCCGGGCGGCGGCGATCAAGCCATCCAGGCCGGCATCGCCGCGGCCGAGGGCGATACCCCGGATGCCGCAGGTTTTGATCAGCTCGATGCCATGGCGCGCCAGAATCGTCTCGCAAGCCCGCCAGGTCGTCTGCAGGGGAACGAGGTCGGCAGGTGGCGTTTCGAAACCGGCGAGCTCGATCAGCATGAGATCGGCGGCCGGGAGTATCTCGGGCGTATGCCGGCCCGTGGTTTCCATCTGGCGGGCCACGCTGCGCGGAAAAGCGGAAAGCAGGGCCCGTTCGGCGAGGCCGCGTGCCGCATGGGCGGCATCGGCATACGCCTGCAGCGCGGCCTGCTGGCGCTGCAGCGTGCCGATCAGCATGTGGATGACGTAGGCGACGATCAGGAAATACAGCGTAAAGAGGCCAGCCGCCAGCCAGAGCACGGGTTTGCAGCTGGCTGGAATGACTCCGGCCGTGATGGCCGGCAGGTTGCCGGTCATCAGCGCTCCGAGCAGCATCAGCGCCAAGCCGAGGCCGATCAGGGAAATGCCGCCGACGATCATCCAGTTGAACAGGCAAATGACGAGGATCACCAGGCTGGGCAACCCGCTGAATTCGAGTGCGCCGATCACGGCACCGGCATACAGGCCGTCGAGCACGAATAACGCACGGCCGTGACGGAGGTCGTCATCGAGGCGGCCGAGCAACAATTGGCCGAGATGGGGGTAGCTGAGCCCGACGAGCAACAGGAACGGGTGGGCGCCCGGCTGGCCTTGACAGGAAGCATCATTGACCGCGAGGAGCAGAGCGGTCATCGAGCCGAAAATCACCCGCACGAGATAGATCTGCGTCGACAGTCGCGAGCGCGATCCGGACTCGGAAAGAAGGTCGGCGGGCAAGGACGAGTTCATGGTCATGATTGCGGCGGCTTCTCCGCTGGCTGACGTGGGGCTTCGCGTGAATGGCCGGAAAGACCCCGACCATCGAAATTCGAATGATCATGTTATGCTTTTAAAGTATATTGATGTTTATCCGTTAATGAACTGTCACGGCAGCCGCTCGTTTTTTTCGGACATTCGTCCTGGCGGGGCTGATCACTATCAAAGGTTAGAGGGGAACGGTCATGATTGGAAATGGAAGCATGCGTTATTCCTGGGCGGCCATGCTGCGTCTGTTACTCGTCGTCCTGGCGGGGATTTTCGTGGCCGGCTGCGCGTCGAATCCCTATCCTCCCGCGCCAGCACAGGCGGCATCGGAGGATTACAACTATCACATCGGGCCGGGGGATATCGTCAACATCGTCGTCTGGCGCAACCCCGAGCTGTCGATGTCGGTGCCCGTGCGCCCCGACGGCAAGCTCGCTTCGCCGCTGATCGAAGATCTGCCGGCGATCGGCAAGAATCCGACCGAGCTGGCGCGTGACATCGAGAAAGCTCTGGCGAAATTCATCCGCGACCCGGTCGTCACCGTGATCGTCACCCAGTTCGTCGGCCCCTACAGCGAGCAGATCCGCGTCGTCGGCGAGGCCGCCAAGCCCCAGGTGCTGCCCTACAAGCAAAAGATGACCTTGCTCGATGTGATGATCGCCGTCGGCGGCATGACGGATTTCGCCGATGGCAACGGGGCCTCGATCCTGCGGCCGGCGGATGGCAACAAGCAGTATGGCGTGCGCATCAAGGACCTGATCAAGCGCGGCGACGTCTCGGCGAACGTCGAGATGAAGCCCGGTGACGTGCTGATCATCCCGCGCAGCTGGTTCTGACGCGTAACCCGACAACGACGCGGAACGTCATCGATGGAAGAACTGGTACGACAGGCCCGGCTGGTATTGCGCGGCATGTGGCTGCACCGTTGGCTGGGGTTGTTCGTGGCCTGGAGCGTGGGGCTGGCCGCGGCCATCGCCGTTTTCGTGACCCCCGACAAATACGAGGCCTCGGCGCGTATCTTCGTCGATACCGATTCGGTGCTCAAACCCCTGCTGGCCGGCCTGACCGTTCCGGCCAACACCGAGCAGCAGATCGCGATGCTGAGCCGCACGCTGATCAGTCGCCCGAACGTCGAGAAGCTGATCCGCATGGCCGATCTCGATCTCGGCGTCACTTCACCGCGCGAGAAAGAGGCGCTCATCGACAAGGTTACCGCTGCGTTGAGCATCAAGAGCGTCGGCCGCGACAACCTCTACACCCTCGGTTACCGGGATACCGACCCCGAGCGGGCGCGCAAGGTGGTGCAGTCGCTGACGACGATCTTCGTCGAGTCCAGCCTGGGCAGCAAGCGCTCGGACACCGATGCGGCACGCAAGTTCATCGACGAGCAGATCGCCATCTACCGTAAGAAGCTGGAAGAGGCGGAAAACCGTCTCAAGCAGTTCAAGCTGCAGAACATCGAAGTCGGCCTGGACAAGGAAGGCGGCGTCGGCGGACGGCTGGCCGAGCTAGGGGCGCAGTTGAGCCAGGCGCGGCTCGAGTTGCGCGAAGCGGAAAACAGCCGCGATGCCCTGAAACGTCAGCTCGCCGGCGAGGAGCCTGTGCTGTTGCCGGATACGCCGGGAATGGAGTCGAGCGTTTCGATTCCCGAGATCGACGGACGCATCGACGTGCAAAAACGCAATCTGGACGCGCTGCTGCAACGCTATACCGATCAGCATCCGGACGTGGTGGGGACGCGGCGCATCATCAAGGAGCTCGAAGAACAGAAGGCCAAGGAGATCGCCGCCCGCAAGAAGGCGGCCGCCGCCAATCCGGCGGCGGTTTCGGTCAATACCAACCCGGCCTACCAGCAGATGAAGGTGTCGCTGGCCGAAACCGAGGCGACCATCGCGGCGCTGCGGGCGCGCGTGGCCGAATACGAGTCGCGCTACAACAAGGCGGTGGGCCGTCTCAAGCTGCTGCCCGAGATCGAGGCCGAATATGCCCAGCTCAACCGCGATTACGAAGTGCATAAGAAGAACTACGATGCGCTCGTGCAGCGTCGCGAGTCTGCTTCCATCTCCGAAGGCATGACCGATGTGGCCAGCGTCGCCGATTTCCGCCTGATCGATCCGCCGCGCGCCTCGCGCACGCCGGTCGGGCCGAACCGCGCCATCCTGCTCACACTAGCCCTGGTGGTCTCGCTGCTGGCGGGTTTGGCGGCGAGCTTCGCGGCCAGCCAGCTGCGACCCGCCTTCTTCGATGCGCGCAGCCTGCGGGAAGTCAGCGGCCTGCCCTTGTTGGGCACCGTCTCCCTGATCACCACGCCGGCCGACGTCCAGCGCGAGCGCCGCACGCTGATGCGTTTCGTCGCCGGCCTGGGGGCGTTCGTCGGGCTCTACGGGGTGGCCATCACGGTGGTCGGCATCATCATCTTCCGCGCGGTTTGAGGGGATACGATGGACATCATTGAACAAGCCGCCAAGCGCCTCGAAGAGCTTCGCCGCGCCGGCGTGGAAGTGGCGCCGCCCGAATCTGCGCCGGCTGCGGACAAGTCGGCGGCAAAACTCGGCGCTGGCGGCACGGCACCCGCCGCAGCGCAAATCTCCCGGCGCATCGATCTCGACATGAACGTGCTGACCGGGCATGGCATCCTCACGCCCGACAGCGTGCGTTCGCAGCTGGGCGACGAGATGCGCGTCATCAAACGGCCGCTGCTGCACAATGTCACCGGCAAGAGCGCCGCGCCGGTCAAGGACGCCAACCTGATCATGATCACCAGCGCCCTGCCCGGCGAAGGCAAGACCTTCATGGCGGCGAATCTGGCGATCAGCATCGCGATGGAGCTGGATCACACCGTGCTGCTCGTCGATGCCGACGTGGCGCGCCCATCCCTGCCTGAAGTGTTCGGCTTCGATGAGGAGAAGGGCCTGCTCGACGTCCTGACCGATCCGACGCTCGATCTAAGCCAGGTACTGTTGCGCACCAACGTCGAGAAGCTGTCCGTGCTGCCGGCGGGCACGCCGCATCCGCGGGCGACCGAGCTCCTGGCCAGCGAAGCGATGAATCACCTGCTGGCCGACATGGCGCAGCGCTATCACGACCGCATCATCATCTTCGATTCGCCGCCCCTGTTGGTGACTACTGAAGCGCGCGCGCTGGCGATGCACATGGGGCAGGTCGTGCTCGTGGTCAAGGCCGAGAGCACGACGCACGCCGAGGTGAAGAACGCCATCGCCGCGATCGAGTCCTGTCCGGTCAAGATGGTGGTGCTGAACAAGACGACCGGCCATGTGGATGGCCACGGCTATGGCTATGGCTATGGCTATGG
>JACAEF010000043.1 GCA_013388985.1 Rhodocyclaceae bacterium | reverse complement strand
GTAGAGCCAACCGCCACTGATGATTCGTCGACCATGATCGAACGGCAGAAGGCGATACCGACGTCGGGATTGGAATCGAGAACGTGAGTCATCCTTTCTAAAAATTCTGGGTGTGCATAGTCGTCAGACTCTGCAATCCAGATGTACTCACCTCGAGCTTCTAAGATGCCACGGTTCCATTGTATATAAGGGCTGCCACTATTAGTAGTATTAAAAAGTGCTTTTGCGATTCTTGGGTGGTTGGAAAACGCTGAAAATATATCTAGACTACAGTCGGAGGATTTGTCATCTAGAAAAATGATTTCGTAATCTTGCAGAGTTTGTTCAAAAACAGAAGAAAAGCGCTGTTTAAGAAAATTGCAATGGTTATAATTTGGAATGATAACGGAAATCTTTGGGGTAGGGGCGGGGAGAAGGCTCATGGGACTATTGATGTGCCTGGTGTTTGTTCAGTAATAATAAATATTGGCTATTATTGAATTATGTGTTGATATATCTTTGCAGAATATTGGGCAGTCCCTTTCTGCCAAAATCAATAAAAGGAGCCTCAATGAAATGATATAAAAAAGCGGCCAACGCAATGGTGAGAATAAAGGTCGAACTAAGGGTGGTTAGCAATCGGTCACTACTAGACATGTTTAGGTCGTTAAAGAAATAAATTGCTAGGAATAGAGGTATCATGTGCGCAAGATAAATTGAGTACGATATCTTTCCTAGGTATCTTAAAGGTTTTAATTTCATAATACTATTTACGTAATATGCTATTGATTTGTTGTCTGGTTTGTCTCTAATGATTAGGGCGGATAGATATATCAAAACCCATATTGATATCTCCCATTTGTCGGGGGTTATTATTATGCAGAGGGTGGTTGTGATTGTTATTGTAAGGTTCGGATATTTTAAAAAAAGATAATGCCATTTTGTGGGTATGAGCCAAAAAATGGCTGACGCGCAACCAATCAGGAAATATAACAAGTGCTTACCAATAAAGCTGTATCCAAACTTAAAGCTAATGAAATAAAGTGCTAAAAGACTTAAGATAATAAAGAATAATTTAGAAAATAATGATATCTTGGTTTTAAGTAATGAATAATAAATTGGGGCTAATAAGTAAAACTGCCATTCGACAGATATGCTCCATGCCTGGCCCATAATTGCCCAGTCCGAGAAGGGCAGTACGTTTGTCGGGATTAGTCCATGTAGCAAGGTCAGGTGTGCTGTAAGATGTGGTAAGAAATTATTAATGCTAGCAGATAAATACTCAACGCGACTTATGTTTCTATTTGACATTGATGCTACTGAGGAGATAGCCTCTAAAGAGATGGGTAGCATAGCAGCAGAGATAAGCAATGCTACAATATATGCAGGGAATATTCTCAAAAATCTACGGTAAATGAACAGTAAGTAACCTTCGTTTTTTGTATGCAGTAGAAAGAAAATGACAAATCCGCTAAGTATCATAAAAACGTAAACTGCCCTACCATTTTCTAATAAAGCATTTAGCAGGAATTCTTCTTTTAGGCTATCAGTGTTGAATGTCAGCATGACGTGCCCAATTAAGACCCAGATAGCCATTAAGCCGCGTAATGACTCAAAAGAATCAATCTTGTCAGCATTAATTATAGAGCTTCTTTCTGTCATTTAAATTGGTAAAGATGAATTGTCAATTTATTTATAAATGTCAAGTCTAATTTTGTATAATAGGTCTAAGTACTTATCAGTAAGGGTTGCTAATAACGCATCTTGGCTAAGAAATGGATGCGTTTTAGATACTCTGAGAAGTTCTTGTGTTGTTTTTTCAATGTCATTCTTAGTTGAATAGTGAGGTTGTTGATCTTTCTTAAATATAAGTCTTTTTAGGCGCATTTTTATTGACTGGTCTTTGTTGTATAGGCTTTGCAACCTATTGTGGACAAATGGTAACTCTATAGAACTTAGCCAATCTTCCCATTTTAGGCTTAATATGTTATTATAAAAATCTACTGGAAGCCAAGGTATTCTTAAAGCGTCGGCAACAATTGCGCCATGCATTGCTTCTGTAATCAATACCTCGCATGCGCTAATTTCTCCCAGCACTTTTTCAACGTTCCAGTGGCAGCTTATATAATTAAAATTCAGATTATCGCAAATCTTTTTCCAGCCATTGTACATCTCTAGGCTGTGTCCTGTTAGCATCAACCCAAATTTATATTCTTTGGGTCTTGTATAAGGGGCGAGATTCACAGTTCTAATAAGAATGGCGCTATCAGTAATTACTTTCTCTTTGGGGACGCCAAGTAATTGTGCTGTCTTGTATCCTCTTACTGCGTGAAAAATGTATCTATTATCTATCTTTGGTAATTTACCGTAACCATAACCGCTGCCAAATATATGTTTAATTGGTGTTTCTGGTAGTCTATGATTTATTAATGTACCAATGCCAACAAAAATTTCTCTGTTATCATCATCAAAAAAATCTGGTAGTAGTTTATTCCATAACCACGGGTTAAGGTCGTCGCCAAAATTACCTTTGTGGTCTTTAAAATAATAGAGCTTCAAGTTATTTCCTCAATTGTGTTTGGCTCTTGATAAAAATAATAACATCTTTATAATAATTTATTGATGTTATGAGCAAAGCCGAGATATAAAAAGTGGCCCCAAGAAAAATGTGTAATAATAATAAAATTATTGCGTCATTAATCCATTCTTTTGTCCATGTGCGAATGAGTATAACCGCTATCCACATCCCGGTAGCGGCCAAGGTTGGATAGCCCAGAATGTCAAGCATGTGACGGGTATGCAAGCCGATCAACCCAAGCCCGATCCTGAAGGTTACCAATGCGTATAAGTTGCTTAGCATCACGGCCAGAGTTACGGCTTCGATGCCGTAAGGGAGCGTCACGATAATCGCGCTTGCAGTCAGCAAAGTGCCGATGGTGTTGTATTTGAAGGCAAGCGGCACTTGGTTCATCGCGTTGAAGAGTGAAGAGGAAATGGCTGTGGCGCCACGGATTGCACCACTGATGCCGAACATGCTAAGTAGTGGAATCATCGCCAGCCATTGTGGGCCATACAAGACGGGCACCAGGTCTTGCGCTATAGCCGAAAGGCCAACGCCGACCGGGATGATGATGGCAGCCAGCAGACGACCGGCCCGCATCACCGAGGTTTGCAATCGTTTCTGATCATTCTGTAAGGCAGAGAATGCGGGAAACAGAACCCGCTGTAGAGGCATCGCGATACGGCCGCGGATTTCATCCGTCAGCGACCGCGCATTCTGATAGTAGCCAAGTGGTGTAGCCCCCAGGCTGCGCCCGATCAACAGAAGATCGACGTTCATGTTGAGGTAATAGAGGATATTGCTGCCAAAATAACTGCCGCTGACCTTCCAGGTGGCTTTGAGGTACGCTGGGTGAAAACGGAAGCGCGGCAGATAGGGTATGGCCGAATAATAAAGCGCAATTGATGCTGCGGCGCCAAACAAGGGGCCAATCACCAGACTCCATACGCCGAAGCCGAGGTATGCGAATACGATCGCAACGGAACTGCGCACCCCGATGACGGTGATCAGTATCCAAAACTCGGTGCGAAAACGCATTAGTCGCGAAAGCGTTGCTTCATGGACGACCGTTAGGCTGTTGAGCAGGAAGCTGAAGCACAGCAGACGAAGCAGGGCACCTGTTGTTTCATTAGCGAACACCCAGCTGGCCAGAGGAGCCAGAATGAACACTACGCCAGTCAGTATCAAGCCAATGATCACTGATGCCCAGAAAACCGTATCCATCTGGAGCCGTGTAATGGTTTTGCGCTGGATGAGCAGATTGGCAAACCCAAAGCCCCCAAACAGGCCTGTGAATTCGGTGACGACGGCGGCCATGGCAACATGGCCAAAGTCCGCCGGGGTGAGCAGACGAGCCAGGATCGCGGTCGAACCCAGCGTGATGAAGGTACGTAGCGCGATGCCCAGGAAGGTGAAGCTGGCACCCGAGACGACCCGTCGTCCCAGATTTTCAGCATTCAGACGAAAAGCGCTGCGGACCAGCTCGTGGCGGGATTCTTTGCTGATACGGGGACTCCTGACCGTGTTGCTGTTATGCTCGGCAGCTAAATGGAAAAAGTCTGATAGCGACAAAGATAATGTATTTTGTACCTATAGAGCAATTTCCTGGTGAAGCTTTATAGAAAGGAATGGATATGTCATTACGTCGATGGACGGCTCAACAGACACTTGGCGCCCTGTTGGCAACAGCGCTGGTGCTAGGCGCGTCTGGAGTCTCGGCCCAGAGTGGGGAGGCGGAATGCGGCGACCCGTTCCGGAACCATTTCGGGCCGTTCGACTACCGGACGGCGTCGAAGGCCGACAAAGACCTCGTCGAGCGGGCGCACTTTACTCCCAAAGTAGAGAGTTTGAGAGGCGGAAACACGACGATGACTGCGGGTGGCGATATGGCGTATACACTCAATGTGTTTCCCAATCATCACCGTGCTTTGTTGGCGATGATCAAATTGGGGCAGAAAGAGAAGACGAATCGGCCACGGGACTTTGGGTACTCGATCGAATGCCGCTTTGACCGCGCTGAACGTTTTGCTCCGAATGATGCGGTTGTGAAATCACTGCATGGCGTTTACCTGATGCAAAAAGGGCTTTATCAGGATGCGAGAAAGAAGCTTGAAGAAGCGCTGGAACTCGCAGGCGACAATGCCAACATCCATTACAACCTGGGCCTGGCGTATTTCGAGTTGAAGGACTATGACAAAGCGCTGGCCAGCGCGCACAAGGCGTATCAGTTGGGATTTCAATTGCCCGGCTTACGCAACAAGCTCGAAAAGGCGGGCAAATGGCGGGATCCATCGCCAGCGCCGGTCAGTCAGGAGAGTCCTTCTTCTTCTGGGCCCTCAGCCGGCGAGTCGAGCGGCCAATGAGTTTTTTGCCCAATAAACCGCTGCCGACCAAATTTAGCGGCTCATAGGCGATGATTTCCCATCGTTCCCGCCTCTTGCCCATCCATTGTCTTTTGTAGCCGTCGTCGCCGATCAGGTAGTCGATTTCTCGAACCTGATCCTGGTCGATGACGTGTTCCATCAGGCGCGCGGTGAGCAGCGTGCCGGCGGCGTGTTTGGCAAAGGCTTCGTCATAGGCGAGCTTGAAAATGTTGGCCCGACCGTGGCTGACGATCCACAGCTGCGCTGCGATGGGCTGACCGTTCAGGCGCGCGATGCCCAATCTGAGCCAGCCCTTGCCGGCCAGCCAGCGGATCAGACCGGGGATGAATTCCGGATAGGGCTCGGGTTTCTTCCAGCTGCGGGCATAGACGTGCGTGTAGTCGGCGATCGCGGTTTCGATGTCGGGCGGGTCGGCGAGGATTTCGAGCGTGCCGCCTTCGGCAGCGAATTTCTTGCCTTTGCGCCTGATCGTGCTGCGCAGCTCGCCGGGCCTGCGTTCGAGATAGGCTGCCCAGTCGCTGTCGACTTTCTGATACCAGTTACCGAAGCAGAAGTAGCGGAAGGGTATCCAGCCGCTGCTGCGCAGGGCGGTGAGCAGTGCCGCGAAGGCCGGTGATTGCGGGTCCATCGGGGCGAAGCGCATTTCATGGGCGCCGTGGTCGCGGCTGGCGGCTTCGATCAGCGCCGCGAGCTCGACTTCGGAGGCGTCGGCGGCGAGAAGAGGGCTGTAGAGCGAAGTGTAGTAGTTGCCGAGGGCCTCGACGCGCCGTGTCAATCCTTGACGCGCGAAGCGCACGGGCAGGAGGGCGACGGGACGGCCGGCGCGCTCGGCGACGTAGTAGCGCACACAGGGCTCGTTGCCGAAGACGGTTTTCTGCAGATTGGCAAACCAGCCCGCAGCGAATTCCGGATATTGGGTTTCGGCTTGCCGGCATAGCTCCAGAACGGCAGGGGGCAGGTCGGCAATGTTCGAGTAGCTGCCGACGGTGAGCGGGTTGCAGGTTTTGCCGCTGCTCCCTTGCACCGTCCTGCGGCGCAGGCGCCGGGCGATTCCGTACAGGCCGCCGAAGAGATCGTTGCGCAGGATCTGGTGGTGGGGAATGGGGCGCAGATGGGTCGCCCACTCGGCCTGGTCGCGGTTGGCGTTGGTATAGAACTCGACGGCGCCCGCCGGCATTTCTGCGCAGGCTCGTTCGAGCATGTCGTGCAGCAGCAGGCGGCCGGGAGCGAAGGCGGATTGCGTTTCGTCGTAAGTGGTTTTGAGGCAGATCCACATTTGCCAGTTGCGGATGAAGAGCCGCGAGGCAAGGAGCCGTTCCCCCGCTCGCAGCTCCATGACGAAAGCTTGGCCAGTGGCTGCGAAGCGGGCAAGCAGATCGGCGTAGAACCTGCCCTGCGCATTGTCTGGGGCGATCGCCGTGCCTTCCCTGCCTTTCCAACCAGCCGATTCGAGCTGGCCGTAGCGGGTGAGAGCATCGATGACTTCTGCTGCCTCGGTGAAGCTGACCACGTGCAGGGGGCCGACGGTTTCTGCGGCGCGGCGGCGGTAGCGGCGGATATTGTGAATGAGATTCTTGGGGCGGGCTTTCCAGTAGGCAGCGAATCCGTCGTGTGTATCGACTGCCATGGTGTTGGCATGCGGCATGACGATGCGCGGGAGCTGGAGGTGCGACCAGTCGGGCGAGTAGAGCGGATCGATGGAAAGCAGGTCCAGACTCCAGGCATAACCGGGCAGGGCAGGCAGCAGGGTTTCGAGCAACGCCGCATCTTTGAGCATGACCGCGCCGGCCTGGGCTTGCGAGGGCAGGAACAGCGCCCAGCGGCCAAGGCTCAAGGGACGCAGGATCAGCGCGCCGTCGCAGGTCGTGCCGCTGCGATGGATGCAGAGCAGTTCGTCGCCCTGGCCGAAGTGTTCGAGCAAGGAGCCGACGAAGCGGCTGTCGAACATCGGGTGGTTGGCGTAAAGGGCGGCATTGAGCCGGTCCCACTCGGCGGCGAAGGCGGGAAAGGCGGGCTTGGCAGGTTTGAGTTCCCAGCTAGGCATGAAATCCTTTGCGCACTGCTCTTGCCGTCGTCTCTCGTTCTTCGTCGAGCTTGCGCAGCGCCTGGCGCAGGCGCTCGTCCATCAGGCCGCGATGATTGATGGCCTGTGGCACGGCCAGTTCGGATTCGGTGTTCAGCTCGATCAGCACGGGACCAGCGGGCGTGATGGCGACATCCCAGTTCTGAATGCCCAGGCCGGGGAAGTGGCGCGTCGCTTCCTTGACCAATGCGATTGCCTCGTTCCAGCACGGCAGCTGGAAACCGATCAATGGCTGGCCGGTGTCGGGGTGATGGTCGATATCACCGCCCGGCCCCATGCGGCGGATGGCATGGGTGATGACGCCGCGCTCGGGGTCGAGGCTCGCCAACAGGTTGCCGTAATCGCCGTGGGAGAAGTTGTCGAGCATGTTGCGGCCGGTGACGATCTTGAAGAAAGCGGTGTGGATGAGCGTTTCTTGCTGCATGACGAGGCAGATCATGCGGATGCAGCAAAGGGCGTTGCTGCCGGTGAGCGCCTGGATGGCCGGATGGGATTCGACGCAGGCCTGGAACAGCATGCCCTGAAAGGGCAGGAACTCGAAGGGCGCGAAGAAGCGGTCGAAATCGACCCGGCTGCCGTCCAGCAGCGTGACCTGCT
This sequence comes from Rhodocyclaceae bacterium, assembly GCA_013388985.1. GTDB lineage: Bacteria > Pseudomonadota > Gammaproteobacteria > Burkholderiales > Rhodocyclaceae > Sulfuricystis. Next base: position 38,250 of record JACAEF010000043.1, on the reverse strand, counting down.
TGCCGTCGAAGCCAGCCAGCCCGGCCGCGCCGCGGCCATAGCCGGCCGAGATCGGCTTGACGAAGAGCGGATAGGCGGTCGAAGCCAGAAAGTCGAGGACTTCGTCACGGGTGTGCAGGGTGGTTTCATCGGCGATCCTGCGGCCATTGGTCGAGTAGGTTGCCAGCGGCTGCGGAATGGGGAAACCCAAGGCATGGAGGATGAGGTAGTTGATCAGCTTGTCGTTCGCCAGCACGCGCGCGTGGTCGTCGTTGTGGCGGCGGTCGAGCGTTTGGCTCGTGCGCCAGCCGATGAATTCGGCGCGTCGTGCGGCATCGAGGCGGGGGTCCCACAGGCCGTATTCATAATATTCGGAGAGCCCGAGGCGCTGGGGACCGAGCTTCAGCGCGAGGGCTTCGCGCAGCTGGCTCAGGATGGATTTGCCGCTCAGCTTCCGCACTGCCCGGGCGCTCGTCGGCAAGCTCATGCGCAAAGTCTCTCCGGTGCCGTCCCGCCAGCGCCGATTTTGCGCACCACCGCGATCATCCAGTCCATTTCGTCATCACTGATGGACTGGTGACAGGGTAGATGCAGCAGGTGCAGGCGATAGTGACGGGCGGTGGGACAATCCGAGACGGCGAGGCTGTCCCAGCGATAGATCGGCATGCCCAGCCGTTTGAGCCAGTCGAAATGCGGGTCCGGACGGTCGATGAGCAGCGGGAACATGTAAGGGATGCAGTCTTCCGGCAATGTGGGTTGCAGTGGCCGGCAGTATGGCAGATTCATCGTCGCTTGGGCCCACTGGCGGTAACGTTCGCGGCGGCGGGCGGCGATCTTCGCACGATCCGCATGCCGGGAGAGCCAGCGCGAGCAGCGCAGGCTGGCGATGCCGGCGTGTTCGGGCCGGTAGTCGGGCGAGGGGCCCGCGGGTCCGCGGCGTTCGCTGGCGGGGATCGGCGGATGCGCGGCGATGGCGGCAAGCTCCTGGTCGAGCGCGCCGAGGTCGCATCGGGTGCGGGCATGCGCCTTCTGCCACAGGTGCAGCAGGCCGCGCAGCTCGTCGCGCCAGGCCGGGGCTTTCGTGACGATGCCGGCGAGGCGTCCGGCGTCGCGGGTATAAAGCAGCCCGCCATCCGGGCTGGGCAGGAATTTGTAAGGGCTGCTGACGACGAAGTCGCCGAAGCCGCCGATGCCGGCGGACCGAAACCGTTCGGTGAGGAAGGCGTGGGAGGCATCTTCGACGAACGTGATGCCGCGTCCGGCGCACCAGGCGGCGAGCGCGGCGAAGTCGCGCGGCAGGCCGAAGAAGTGGGTGGCCAGAAGGGCCTTGACCGGTGCCGGAGATTGATCCGCCAGCGTGTCGAGCGCGGCGAGGTCGGGCGTCAGATCGGGGTGCAGCGGGTAGAGCCGCACCTCGCCGCCGAGCGCCAGCGCCGGGTCGAGCATGGTGCGGCAGTGGTAACTTGGGGCAAGCAGCGCGGCGCCGGGGCCGATGCCGGCGAGGCGATAGGCTTCGCGCAGCGCGTAACGCCCGCGGGAGAAGTGGCGGAAGTGTTCGGCGGGCGCCCAAGCGTGAGTGGAGCGTAAACCGATGCCAGAGAGCCCGACCGGCAAGAGCGGCGCGCGCGGCTTGGGGAAACCGCAGGGCGAGGCGTCGAAGATCAGGGTATCGAGAGTCATGCCGTCCCGCCAGCGCCGATTTTCGAGGTAGGGGCTGCCTTGCGCCCTTGGAGGGCGATCAGCAGCACGAGGTAGAACAGGAACGCGACGCGGGGCACGTCGAGCAGGCTGTCGAACAGGCCGACGGTGAGGAAGCCGGCGATGCCGGCCAGCAGCGCCGGGGCATAGGGGTGGTGCGCGCGCTCGCCGGTGATCGAGCGCATCACGGCGGATGCGATCATCGACAGCAAGACGGCGAGGCCGAGGATGCCCTGCTCGAAAAGCACATGCAGCGGCAGGCTCTTCATGTGCCAGGGCAGGTGCAGGTGGTCGCTGGTGAAGAACCAGCGCGCCATCCCCGCGGAGAAGTCGCCGTTGGCGAGCATTTCCCGGCCGGCGGGATCGGTCAGGCGCAGGTCGTCGAGATCGATGCGCGCGCCGAGCGTTTCGACTGCCAGCGAGAAGTTGATGAGTTGCGGTGCATACCAGGTCCCGCCGAGGTGTGGCGCGACGAATTCGATGACCTGATGCTGCCAGACCGGATCGAGCGAAGAGACGACGATTTCCTTTCCGCCGCAGTTTTCGGCATAGAGCAGATGCTTGCTGCACAGGCTGAAGACGAGTTTGGCCCGGCCTTGCAGGCGATAGTCGAATTCGAGCCGGTAACGCCCCGCCGGCCCGGGGCCGACGCGCTGGCCGATGCGCAAGACCTCGCCGAACCCGGCCTGGAAGCGAGGACCGGAAAGCGCGAGAAAGGGGTTGCCGTTCTGTTCCCGCAGCGTGTAGCTGCCCGGGAATTCGTTGCCGGGCGCGCCGAAGAAGAACGTGGCCGGAAAGCGCCCCAGGCCCTTGCCGAACCACCAGTCGGCAGGGGTTTGCAGCAGATCGAGCCCGGCCTGCCAGTGTTGCAGGCGGCCCTGGAAATCGCGTTCGCTGCTGGCGAAGCGCGCGCCCATGTAGGCGCCGCCGCTGAAGATGGCGACCATCGCCGCGATCGCGGCGGTGCCGGCGAAAACGATGCCCTGGCTGCGCCAGCCGGACGGCCAGAGCGGGCGGTGTGCGAGCAAGCCCCAGAAGGCGGCGGCGACCAGTACCGCGAGCGCGATCGCCATGTCGCCGAGCGCCGGCGAGCCGCCCCAATGGTGGGCGACGAGGGTGGCGGCGAGCGGCATGGCCCAGGCGCCGGCCAAGGCGGCGACCTGCAGGGCTTCGCGGCCGGTGGAGCGGGCGAGCCACTGGGCGGCAAGCGTCAGCGCGAAGAGGGTGGCATAGGCAAGGTAACTGCCTTTTTCGAGCAGCCAGGCGAGGGCGAAGACGCCAAGCATCAGCGGCAGGGTGATGGCCGCGGCCGCTGCGCGGAGCCGTCCTGGCAGGGCGCGCGCCGGTTCCAGGGTCGCCAGGAACAGGGCGAAGCAGCCCAGCAGCGCCAGCAGGGCGCGATAGCCGCCATGACGGAAGACGAGGAATGCCAGGGCGGCGGCGAGCAACACGCCCGTGAGGCCGGCAAGGAGCGCATGGCTGCGTGGCTTGCCGGCGTTCGCCGGGGTGGGCGCGAGGAGCCTTGATACCAAGACGGCGAGCGAGACGGCCAGCGCCAGATAGACGCCGCGCGAAAAGGTCGTGAGGCTGGCGTAAAGGCCGAGGGCGAGGATCGCGCCGGCGCCGAGCCAACGAGCGGGCCGCCGGCTGCGCAGCAGCAGCAAGACGGCGAAGGGCAGGGTCAGCGCGAGAAAGCCGTCGAGCGCCGCGCCGCCGACGTGCATTTCCCAGAACAGCGCCGTGGTGCGGTAGTCGGTCGAGAAGTCGAGCAGACCGGGATAAGCGATGCGTTCCCAGATCGCCGCCAGCGAGACGGTGCCAAGCCCCAGCGTCATGCCCCAGCCCAGATAGGCCGGGCCCCGCTCGTCGAGGCGGGAATCGGCGCGGCCGAGCAGGGGCGCGAACGATACCGCGAGCAGGAAGCCCTTGGCGAGCCGCAGACTGTTCATCGGGCCTTCGTAACCCTGGAACCAGCCGAAATCGAATCCGCCCGCATCAGTGATGCCGCGCGCGAACGCGATGGCGAGCGAGACGAGATAGAGCAGCGCGAGGCCCAGCATGAGTTTCGAAGGGCGCGCTGCCGCCGTCACGCCGGGCGCCCAGCCATGGCGCAGCCAGGCGCCCGCAGCGGCGCCGAGCGCGAGGACGTCGAATTCCTCGAAGCCGAGCCAGCCGGTCCAGGGGTTGAGGTCGACGATCGGCAGCAGGGCGGGCAGCAAGAGCAGCCAGGCATGGTCGAAGCGGACGCAGATCAGCAGCATCGCCAGGCAGGCAATGATCAGCGCTGGAGGCGAGAGCGGATGGTGGGCGGCGATGAAGAGCCCGGCTGTCAGCGCGATCGCCGCCACCCAAGTGGCGAAGAACGCCCGTGCCGTTCCGCCAGCGCCGACTATTGCCGGCTTTGCTGCGCCCGCAGCCATAGCTCCAGCATCGTCATGACCCACACCAGTTCGCCGTAGAAGCCGGGGTAGGCAGGCAGATGCTCTTTGAGCAGCGTGTCGATGAATTCGTGGCGGATGAATCCCCGCTCGGCCAGCCCGTGCAGCGCGTCGGCGGCGAGCCGGTTGAGCGCGGGATGGCTCACCGCCCAGGGGCCGAAGGGCAGGCCGAAGCCGTGTTTCTTCTTGGCGATGATCTCGTCGGGCAGGAAGCCGCGCAGCGCTTCCTTGAAGAACCAGCGCAGCTTGAGACCCTTGAGCTTGTAGGCCGTGGGAAGTCTGAGCGAGAACTCGAGGATGCGGTCGTCGAGCAGCGGGAAGAGCGGTTCGATGCCGGCCAGATGCGCCGAGCCGATCACCTTGGGCAGATCGTTCTCGGCCAGCGTGTAGCGCCAGTCGTAGGCGAGCATCTTGTTGACGAGCGACGCGTGTGCCGGGCAAAGGTCATAGACCTCGCGCTGGTGGCGCGCGGGTTCGTCGGCGTCGATACGGGCGAGGAAATCGCGCGGGAAGACGGTGTCGAGCCCCATGCGCATCAAGAGGTTGTAGGTCTGCATGCGCTCGGGCATCGGCACGCGGGCCTGGCGCACGTAGCTGGCGACTTTCTTCAAGAGCGGTACGGCATCGAAGACGTGGCTGTCGGCGAAGGCGGGTTCCAGGAGGCCGCCGCGCAGGAATTCGGGGATCTGGTCGTAGAGGCCGAAAACCTTTTGCTTGGCATAGCGCGCGTTGCCGCCGAAGAGTTCGTCGCCGCCGTCGCCGGCGAGCATGCGGTCGTAGCCGTCCTGCTTCGCCATGCGCGCGCAGTAGAAGGCCGGTACCGCGGAGGAGTTGCCGAACGGCTGGTCGTAATGCGCGGCGACGGCGGGCATGCCGGCGACGAGGTCGTCCGGCGTGACGTAGTACTCGTGGTGGCGCGTGCCGAAATGACGGACGGCGATGCGCGCGTAATCCATCTCGTCATAACCCTCGACCGCGAAGCCGATCGAGTAGGTGTCGGCCGGCTCTCCGCTGATCCGCGTGACCATGCCGGCCACCGTCGAGCTGTCGGTGCCGCCGGACAGATAGCAGCCGGCGGGGCCGAGCGCGAGCCGGTCGGCAACGGCCTGCCGGACGAGGTTGCGGAATTCCTCGGCCAGTTGGGTGAAGTTCGGCTGGCGTATTTCGTCGAAGCGCGGTGTCCAGTAGGGCGCGACGTTGAACCGGCCTTTTTCGAACACGGCGCAATGGCCCGCCGGCAGACGGAAGACGCCCGTGAAGATCGTGCGCGGCGAGGGGATGACGTGGAAATAGAGGTAATCGAAGACCGCCTGCGGATCGAGCTCGCTCGCGCCCAGTTCGTCGGCGCGGGGGGCGACGCGCAACTGGCCCTCGACCAGCCGATAGCACAGCGTCTGGATCGCGAAGCGGTCGATGGCAAGGAAGGTCCGGCCATCGTCGAGCGTGACGGCGACGGCGAAATCGCCGGTGACGTGGTTCGGGGCATCCGCGCCATGCTGGGCAAAGGCCTGCTTCCAGGCGGCGGCATCGCCTTCGCGCGTAGCCAGCGCGGCCAGCTCGCTGTCGGCGAAGCGCGGTTGGCCGAGGCTGAGGGTAACGGACAGATTATTCATTTCGCTTGAGCCAGTCGAGGCAGGCATTTTCCACGGAATTGCGCCATTGTTGTGAAGAAAACGTATGGTCGGCCTCCGGCAGATCGAAGCGCTGGAGATTGGGCCCTTCCAGCAGCCCGCGCCAGTCGGGCGAGGCGGTGGCGGTTTCGAGGAATTCCTTCGCGGTGTAGTCGTTGCCGCTCAAGACGAGCAGGATCGGGCCGGCGAAGGTTTTCCAGCCGCGCGCCATGCGCTGCTGGAAACCGAGGGCCGGCGCCGCGGCGCGTGCCTGGCCGAGCTTGCGCATTAGCTCGCCCAGCGAACGGACGACGTTCAGGCGGCCGGAAAAGAGCTTCATCCAGAATTCCTTCTGCAGCAGCCGCTGGCCGTAGTAATGCTTGACCTGGGTCTTCGCCAGCGTCGCCTCGGAGCGCACCCAGGGGTTGAGCAGAATCAGTCCGGCGATGCGCGGATCATGTGTTTCGTCGTAGTAGAGCAGTGCGGCGGAGGCGGCGTCGCACAAGCCCCAGAGCACGATGCGCCGGACGTCGGGACAGTTCGCTTGCAGCGTATCGATCGCGGCGGCGATGTCCGGCCCGATCTGCTCGAAGTTGCGCAGTGCGCCGCTGCTGTCGCCCATGCCGCGCACATCGAAGCGCAGCACCGGGTAGCCTGCCTCGGCCAGCGCGCGGGAGAGCAGCACGAACTGACGGTGACTGCCGACACGCGTCTGTGGCCCGCCGACGACGATCACGACCCCGATATCGGCCGGACGCTCGGGCCGGGCGAGGATGCCGTAGAGCGTCTCGCCTGCGCAGTCGAAGCGGACGGGGTCTTCGCGGAGGTTCATGGCGCCAGCGCCTGCGTGGTGGCGTCGAGTAGATTCGGCGCATCCTCGATCTCGACGGTCTGCCAGAAAGTCGGCGCTGGCAGCACGGCACTCTCCACCCTCCAGCCGGCTCTCTGCCATTGCTCGATGCACTTTTGCGCGACGGGCGCGAGCGTGGCGCCTTCCCGCGCCGAGACTTCGAACCAGACGAGGCGGCCGGCATGCGACGGCGGCGCGAGTTCCGCGGCTTCGAGCCCCTGCGCGAGCGCGGGCGAGAGCGCGTAGCCGGCGATCTCGACGGGCTGGCCGGCCGCGAGCTGCCGTTTGAGCGCGGCCATCACGCCCTTGGCTTCGCCGCTCATCATCTCGCCGGCCACTTTCAGGCGCAAAAACTGCTGCAGGAAGGTCTTGCCCGAGACGACCGGCTGCCAGAAGAGACAATTCACCGGCGTATCGAGGCGCCGCGCGGCTTCCGCGGCGATCAGGCAGCCGGTGCGCAGTCCCCAGAGCCACAGCGGCGCATCGAGGCGCGCGCGCAGCCAGGCCAGCGCGGCGGCGACGTCATCGAGCCAGCCCTCCCACGTCGCTTCGCCGAAATCGCCGGAGCTGTCGCCGCAGCCCAGGAGGTCGATCTGCAGCACGGCGAAGCCTTGCTCGGCCAGCCGGCGCGCTTGCAGCGCGGCCATGCGCCGCGACTTGTTCATCTCCTCGGCGAAGGGGTGAAGGTAGAGCACCGCGCCGCGCGGGGCCGCGGCGGGATGAAAGAGGCAGAATCGCTGAGAGTGGCGGGCGTCGGTGGCCGGCAGGAAGAAGGCTTCGGCCGCCATCCTCGGGGATCAGCCGGCGAGCTTGGCGTCGACGAATTCGACCAGCGAGCCGACCGTGGCGAAGGTGCTGCCGTCGATTTCGTCGTCCTCGACGACGAAGCCGAAGCGCTCTTCGAGCGCGGTGAGCACGCCGACGACGGCCATCGAATCGAGCTCGGGAATCGCGCCGAGTAGGGGTGTCCCGGCGCTGAAGCCGGCGGCGCGCCCCTTGAGGCTGAGGATTTCGTCGAGCAGGGCGAGGACTTCTTGTTGGGTGTTCACGCGTGGCTCCGGTGGCGGGATGAAACGGCGCGGATTATAGGCCATCGAGGTGTGCGATACTTTCTGATGTCATCGTAGTCGTGGTCCATCATGCGCGATTCCTACCTTCTGCCCCAGTTGATCACGCTTTCCGCCGAGCGCGCGCCCGAGGCGGTCGCGCTCACCTACGGCAAGCTGTCGCTTTCCTACGGCGATTTGCAGGCGGCGGTGACCGCTTTCGCCAATGGCCTGATGGCGCTGGGTCTGGCGCGCGGCGAGCGTGTCGGCATCTATCTCGAAAAACGCTTCGAGACGGTGATCAGTAGCTTCGGCGCGCCGGCCGCCGGCGGCGTGTTCGTGCCGCTCAACCCGCTGCTCAAACCCGAGCAGGTCGGCTACATCCTCAGGGATTGCAACGTGCGGGTGCTGGTCACCTCGCCCGAGCGCGCCGCGCTGCTTCAGCCTGTGCTGACGCAATGCCACGACCTGCGCCACCTCGTCGTGCTCGACGGCAGCCAGCCGCTACCGGAAATCGGCGGCCTGAACATGCTGCGCTGGAGCGAGCTGCTCGCCGCGCCCGCGCGAGCGGGTCATCGCGTGATCGACACCGACATGGTGGCGATCCTCTACACCTCGGGAAGCACCGGCAAGCCCAAGGGCGTGGTGCTCTCCCACCGCAACATGGTGGCCGGCGCGAAGAGCGTCGCCTCCTATCTGGAGAACCATGCCGGCGACACGCTGCTCGCCGCGCTGCCGCTCTCTTTCGACGCCGGCTTCTCGCAGCTCACCACGGCCTTCCATGCCGGTGCGCGCGTCGTGCTGCTCAACTATCTGTTGCCGCGCGATGTGATCAAGGCACTTGAAAAGGAAAAGGTCACGGGGCTGACTGCCGTGCCGCCGCTCTACATCCAGCTTTCGCAGCTCGACTGGCCGGCGACGATCACCGAACATTTACGTTACTTCGCCAACACCGGCGGGCGCATGCCGCGCGAGACGCTCGCCGCGCTGCGCGCGCGGCTGCCGAAGACCAAGCCGTTTCTCATGTATGGCCTCACCGAGGCGTTTCGCTCGACCTACCTGCCGCCCGAGGAGGTCGACCGGCGGCCCGACTCGATCGGCAAGGCGATCCCGAATGCCGAGATCCTCGTGCTGCGCGAGGATGGCACGCCCTGCGCGCCGAACGAGCCGGGCGAACTCGTCCATCGCGGCGCGCTGGTCGGCATGGGCTACTGGAACGATCCCGAGAAGACGGCCGAGCGTTACAAACCCCTTCCGGGCAGAGAGGCGGGGCTGGTGATCCCCGAGCTGGCGGTGTTCTCGGGCGACACGGTGAAGATGGACGAGCAGGGCTTCCTCTACTTCGTCGGCCGCCGCGACGAAATGATCAAGACCTCCGGGTATCGCGTGAGCCCCACCGAGGTCGAGGAGATCCTCTACGCGACGAAGCTCGTCGGCGAGTGCGTCGCCTTTGGCGTCGAGCATCCGGCGCTCGGCCAGGCGATCCAGGTGATCGCCACGCCGCCGGCCGGCGGCGCGCTCGATGTCGAGATGCTGCTGGCCGAGTGCCGTGCGCGCATGCCGGCCTACATGGTGCCGGCGGGCATCGACGTGCGGCCGGGGCCGCTGCCGCGCAACCCGAACGGCAAGATCGACCGCAAGACGCTCTCCACCGAATGGAGCGAACGCCATGGATAAGACCTCGCCCGTGCATGCGCCGATGAGCCAGTTCGCCGTCGCGGGCGACGAGCTCATGATCGGCGGTGAGCCCGTCTCGCGACTCGCGGCCCGCGTCGGCACGCCGTTCTACGCCTACGACCGCGGCCTGCTCTCAAAGCGCGTGGCCGAATTGCGGCAGGCCTTGCCGGCGGCCGTGAAGCTGCATTACGCGATGAAGGCGAATCCGATGCCGGCGCTCGTCGCGCACATGGCTGGGCGGGTCGATGGCATCGATGTCGCGTCGGCGGGCGAATTGAAGGTCGCGCTCGATGCCGGGGCGGAGCCCGCGGAGATCAGCTTCGCCGGGCCGGGCAAGCGCGAGGCGGAACTCTCTGCGGCGGTGGCGGCCGGCATCCTCGTCAATCTCGAATCTTTCCGCGAGATCGGCCTCTTGGCGGGCATTTCACAGCAGCTCGGCCTGCCGGCCAGGGTGGCGGTGCGCGTCAATCCCGATTTCGAACTGAAAGCCTCGGGCATGAAGATGGGCGGCGGGCCGAAGCAATTCGGCATCGACGCCGAGGCCGTGCCCCAGGCGCTGGCGGAGATCGGGAAAGCGGGCTTGGCGTTCGAGGGCTTTCATCTGTTCGCCGGCTCGCAGAATCTGAAGCCCGAGGCGATCGTCGAGGCGCAGCAAAAATCTTTCGAGCTCGCGCTCAGACTGGCGCAGGACGCGCCGGCGCCGGTCAAGGTACTCAACCTCGGCGGCGGCTTCGGCATCCCGTATTTTGCGGGCGAGACGAGGCTCGATATCGCGCCGATCGGGGCCAATCTCGCTCAACTTGCCGAGCGGGCGAAGACCGCGCTGCCACAGGCCGAGCTGGTGATCGAACTCGGGCGTTACCTCGTCGGCGAGGCGGGTGTCTATGTGACGCGCGTGCTCGACCGCAAGGTCTCGCGCGGGCAAGTGTTCCTCGTCTGCGACGGCGGCCTGAATCATCATCTGGCCGCCTCGGGCAATTTCGGCCAGGTGATCCGCAAGAACTATCCGGTCGCGATCGGCAACAAGATGGACGCGACGGCGAGGGAGATCGCCTCGGTGGTCGGGCCGCTTTGCACGCCGCTCGATCTCTTGGCCGACCGCATGGAATTGGCGCCGGCCGAGCCGGGCGATCTCGTCGTCGTCTTCCAGTCCGGCGCCTATGGCGCGAGCGCGAGCCCGCAGGCCTTCCTCAGTCATCCGCCGGTGGCCGAGATCCTCGTCGGCTGACCCAAAGCCGATGCCGGTCTGGTGCGCGGGCGACGCGGGCGAATCGGCTCATGGTTCGCGGGCGGGGCATCCGTTCGGCTCAGGCGCGGGGCGATCACAACTCGCTGCGCTCGAACAAGCGATCGCCTCATCCGCGCCCTTCGCCTACGGCTGCCGACGCCCGCTCTCAAATCGCCGCCCGCCCGCGTCGCCCGTGTCGATCGTCTGTCGTCAGTCGTGCCGTCTTGCCAGCGCCGACTTTCAGTGGTCCGGTTGTAGCGTTTGTTTCGCGCCGGGCAGGGTGGGCGTGCCGGTCAGCGGCCGCGTCGCGGCGGGATGCACGTATTCCCGTGTCGGCGCGAGGCTGAAGCCGTTGGCGCTGCCGGGGTCGCGCCAGGTGCGCTGCAAGGGGCTATCGCGCTTGATGCGGTAGTCGTGGCGCTGCGGCAGCACGAAGGGCGCCCAGTCGACGTTCGGGTTGTTGATGAATTCGCCGTCGATGCCGCCGCTGTTCAGCGGCCGCTGGCCGATCAGCAGATTGTTGTAGGCCTTGACGACCTGGAAGCCGGGTTTGGCGACAAGGAAAACCCCGCCTTGCGGCCGCTCGTCGTGCAGCGTGTTGTTGACCAGGTAGAGCTCGTTCTTCGGATGCTTGTAGCCCTCGGTGCCGTAGGCGATGATGTTCGGGTTTTCCGTGGTCGGGCTCTGTTCGATGATGTTGCCGATCACATAGGCCAGCCCGCCATTGGGGAATTCGAGCTCGTAGCTCGCGCGGCCGCCGGCCTCGTCGGTGAGGCGGTTGTAGAGGATGAAGCTCTCCGCGGCGCGGCTTTTCAATAAGTGGCCGGCTCGGGCGTGATGGAAATAGCTGCCGGTCACCGTCAGTTTGCGGATCGCGCCGACGTAGAGGTTGTGGCTGTAGCCGTCGCCGGCGCCGTTGTCGCCGAATTCGCTGTTCTCGATTTCGAGATCGAGGTTGCCGCCGCCGGTGAGGATGCCGTTCTCGTTGTCGGTGAAGCGGCAGTTGCGCACGATCAGATGCCCCTTCTCGAAGCGGATGCCGGCGCCGTTTCTGTCCGGCACGCGCGCGCCGGAAAATTCGAGGTTCTCGACCGTGATGCGGCCGCCGCGGACTACCCAGATGCCCTTGCCTTCGGCGCTGGCACCGGCGGCGACGAGACGCGGCCGGCCGCCGACGCCGCGGATCGTCAGGTCGTTCTGCTTCCAGACGGCGACGTCGCCCGGATAGTCGCCGGCCTCGATCTCGATCGTGTCGCCGTCTTTGGCGAGCTTGGCGGCGGTGGCGATGAGGCGGATGTCCTGGTGCGGGCCGACCTTGAGGACCTTGCCGGCAGGCGGGGAGGCCGTGTCGGCGGTGGTCGGCGCGGGGACGACGACGAGCCTGCCGCTGGCATCGCGGCGCACTTCGCCGAGATACTGCGGTGCGCCGGGCAGATCCTCCGCAAGGCAGGCCATGCTCGCGGCGCCCAGGGCGAGCAAGGCGAGGGTGCGTCGCAGGCGCAGCGAAAGCCCGCCCAGGGGTGCCGTGTCACCAGCGCCGATTTTCGTATATGATGTTTTCATGCCCGTCTCCCCGCTGCGTGTATTGCGGGATAATGCACCGATTCACCCCGGTCATGCAAATGGAGTCTTTGCCGACCAGTTTTCTGCTGAAAAAATTCCTCTCGGCGCTGATCCTGCCGCCGGGCGGCTTGCTGCTGTGCATCCTGCTGGGCTTGCTGCTGCTGCGGTGGCGGCCGCGTCTTGGGCGGGCGCTGGCCTGGGGCGGCTTGCTGCTCGCCTGGCTGCTGAGCACGCCGGCGTTCGTGAATCTGCTCGTCGTCCCGCTCGAAGACGTGCCGGTGCTGCAGGAACGTGATCTGGCGCGCGCCGAGGCGATCGTGATCCTCGGCGCGGGCGCCTATCGACACATGCCGGAATACGGCGGCGGTTCGGCGCCCAACCGGCTGGCGCTCGAACGCCTGCGCTATGGCGCGCGTCTGGCGCGTGCGAGCCGGCTGCCGGTGCTGTTGAGCGGCGAGATCGGGCCGATGGCGGATGCGCTGCAAAAGGATTTCGGCGTCACGCCGCGCTGGCTCGAAGGCGGCTCGCTCGATACCCAGGACAACGCCGCCCATACCGTGCCGATCCTCGCCCGGGCCGGCATCCACCGCATCGTGCTGGTGACGCATGCGGCGCACATGCGCCGCGCGCTGGCCGAGTTCGCCCAGGCGGGCAACGGCATCGAGGTGATCCCCGCACCGCTCGGCTTTCTCTCCCGGCAAGGCAACGACCTGCCCGAGCCCGCTTTCCTCGAATACCTGCCCAGCCATTCGGCTGCCTTCGCCAGCTGGTATGCGATGCATGAATGGGCCGGCCTGCTGGCCCTGCGGCTGCGCCAGATCGTTCCGTGAGCGTCCTGACACCATGCCGTACCGCCAGCGCCGAGTTTTTCATTGCCGTGGAAACGATAGAAACAGGGTATGAACGCCCTGTATAATTTCTATAACTTTAGGCTTAGTTTTTTGCTATGTTGGCTTCATGCGGATGGCAGAGGGTGATATGGGCAAGACGATGGGCGGACAGCAGGATGCCGCGCTGATCACCGGTGTGCTGGTGGTGCTGGTGGTGGCTGCCCTCCTGCTTCTGTTGTGGAAGGTCATCCATGCGCCGCTCGTCTGGGTGCTGGCGCTGGGCTGGCTCGTGCTGCCTATGCTGCCTTTCGTCCTGCGCCTGCTCACGCTGCGCCCTTCCTCGTCCGACCGCGAAGAAACCGACGGCTTGTGCTAGATTGCGCGCATGAGCGCATTCATACCCGTCATATTGTCCGGCGGCGCCGGCACGCGCCTGTGGCCGGTTTCCCGCGAGGCATTGCCCAAGCCTTTCATCAAGCTGCCCGACGGCGAAAGCCTGCTGCAAAAGACGCTCAGGCGCGCCGTCGCCTTACCGGGCGTGACCGCCGTGCTGACGGTCACGAACCGCGATCATTTCTTTCTGACCCGCGACGAGTATGGCGCGACGGACGGACTGCCGCCGCTCGACTACCTGCTCGAGCCCTTCGGCCGCAACACCGCGCCGGCCATCGCCGCCGCCGCCCTGCATGTCGCCGCGCGTCATGGGAAGGATGCGCAACTGCTGGTGCTGCCGGCCGACCACCTGATCAACGATCAGGCTTCCTTCGCCAAGGCGGTCGAGGCGGCGCGTCGGCTCGCCGCGGCGGGCTGGCTGGTGACTTTCGGCATCCGTCCGCTCGCGCCGGAGACCGGTTTCGGCTACATCGAGGCGGGCGCGCCGCTGGATGCAGGCTTCAAGGTCGCGCGCTTCATCGAGAAACCAAGCCTGGACAAGGCGCAGGCCTATCTCGCCGCCGGCAACTTCACCTGGAACGCCGGGATGTTCTGCTTCGCCGCCGGTGCGATGCTCGACGCGCTGCGCGCCCATGCGCCGGAGCTGCTGGCCGCCGTCGAGGCGACGCTGGCGGCCACCGATTTCGCCAAGCAGCCGCCGGTGCTGGCGGCGGAATCCTTCAAGCAGGCGCCGGATGTCTCGATCGACTATGCGGTGATGGAAAAGTCCGACCGGGTCGCCGTCGTGCCGGCTGCCTTCGACTGGAGCGACATCGGCTCGTGGAACGCGCTGGCCGAGCTGACGCCGCCCGATGGGCAGGGCAACCGGGTCGCTGGCGAGGCGGTGCTGGTCGATGCCGGGAACTGCTATGTGCAGGGTGAAGACCGCGTCGTCGCGGCGGTGGGCGTCGACAACCTGCTGATCGTCGATACCGCGGATGCCCTGCTGGTCGCGGACCGTAGCCGCGCCCAGGATGTGAAGGCCGTCGTGCAGCAGCTCAAGCTCGCTTCGCACGACAGTGTGCGGCATCACCGCACCGTGCATCGTCCGTGGGGCAGCTACACGGTGCTCGAAGAAGGGCCGCGCTTCAAGATCAAGCGCATCGTCGTCAAGCCCGGCGCGAGCCTCTCGCTGCAAATGCACCATCATCGCAGCGAGCACTGGGTGGTGATTTCCGGCATGGCGCGCGTGGTCAATGGCGAGCGGGAAATCTTCGTGCGCACCGACGAATCGACCTACATCCCTTCCGGCACGCCGCATCGGCTTTCCAACCCGGGCAGGATCGACTGCGTGATGATCGAGGTGCAGGCGGGCGATTACGTCGGCGAAGACGATATCGTGCGCCTCGAAGACAATTACGGGCGCTGCTGAACCCTGGGGATTGCTGGCGGAGAGGGGGGGATTCGAACCCCCGTCAGGGTATTACCCTGAACACGCTTTCCAGGCGTGCGACTTAAACCACTCATCCACCTCTCCGTTTCTGCTCAACTGCCGCGAACACGCTTTGGCTCCGGCTGTTTTGCAGCAGGGCTGCGAATTCTAGCAGAGAGTCAGCCTTCGCTGTGCCGCAGCGACAGGTCGATCGCCCGCACGTCCTTGGTCAGGCTGCCGATCGAGATGCGGTCGATGCCGGTCTCGGCGATTGCGCGCACGGTTTCCAGCCGCACGCCGCCGGAGGCTTCGAGCTGGGCGCGGCCGGCGGTGAGGCCGACGGCCTGGCGCATCTGATGCAGGTCCATGTTGTCGAGCAGGATCATTGTCGCGCCGGCGTCGAGCGCTTCGGCGAGCTGTTCGAGCGTCTCGACCTCGATCTGGATGAAGACATCGGGCGGCGCCAGCCGCTGCGCCTGCCGGTAGGCGGCGGTGACGCCGCCGGCGGCGATGATGTGGTTTTCCTTGATCAGGATGCCGTCATAGAGGCCGAGGCGGTGGTTCGTGCCGCCGCCGCAGGCGACGGCGTATTTCTGCGCCAGGCGCAGGCCGGGCAGGGTCTTGCGCGTATCGACGATCTTGGCGCGCGTGCCGGCGACGGCATCGACATAGCGCCGCGTGGTGGTCGCGGTGCCGGAGAGCAGCTGCAGGAAGTTGAGCGCGCTGCGCTCGGCGGTGAGCAGGGCGCGGGTGTCGGCCTGCAGCTCGCACAGCACCTGGCCGGCCTCGATGCGCTCGCCATCGCGCGCCAGCCAGGTGATCTGCGTGGCCGGGTCGAGATGGCGCAGGCAGGCGTCGAACCAGTCGGTGCCGCAGAGGATCGCGGCTTCGCGGGTGATGACGATGCCGCGCGCCGTGTGGTGCGCGGGCGCGAGCCGTGCGGTGAGGTCGCCGCTGCCGATGTCCTCGGCCAGCGCGGCGCGGACGTTTTGCTCGATCGCCTCGGCCAGGGTGGGGTTGCGCTTTTTCATGCGGGGATTCTAGCGTCGCTGCGTCAGCGCCAGCGTGATGCTGGCCGCGGCGATGATCGTCATGCCGGCGAGCGTGGCGCCGTCGGGCCAGTGATCGAAGACCAGCCAGCCGAGCAGCGTGGCCCAGATCAGCTGGGCGTAGAGGAAGGGCGAGAGGAAGGTGGCCGGCGCGAGGCGGAAGGCTTTGGTGAGCAGGAAATGGCCGGTGCCGCCGAAGATGCCGAGGGCGGCGATCATCAGGCCGTCGCGCCAATCGGGCAGCGGGCCGCCCCAATAGAGCGGCGCGGCCAGCGTCATGCTCAGCGTGCCGACCAAGGCGGTGTAGAACAGCAGGGTCAGCGTGTTCTCGGTCGGCGAGAGCAGGCGGGTCTGGATCTGGTAGATGCTGTAGCACAGCGCTGCGCCGAGCACCAGCAGGATGCCGGTGAGATTGAGCGCGCCGCCCGGCCGCGCGATCAAGAGCGCACCGGCGAAACCGAACAGGCTCGCGCCCCAGTGCAGCGGCCGCAGCTTCTCACCGAGGAAAGGGCCGGCGAGCAGGGCGACGATCAACGGCGTGACGAAGATCAGCGCGGTGGTTTCCGCCAGCGGCAGGTGGCGGAAGGCCGCCATCGCGAAGCCGGTGGTGCCGACCAGCATCAGCGCGCGGATCACCTGCATCAGTGGGCGTTTCGTCTGCACCAGCTTCCAGCGCAGGGTGGGGGCGAGGAACACCACCATCAGCAGGCAGTGCAGCGTGTAGCGCGCCCAGACCAGCATCGGCACCGGGTAGGTCTGCGACAGGTGCTTGGCGGTGGCGTCGAGCAGCGCGAAGCAGAGTACTGCTGCGAGCATCAACAGCATGCCGCGCAGGGGGTGGTATTCAGCGTGCAAGTTCGGCGATCCAGCGATTGAGGGTGTGCCGCGCGGCGTCGATCAGCTCGCCGGCGGTGAGACCGACCGGGCCCCGGCCTTCGGCGACGCAGGCCTCCGCCGCCGCGCCGTGCAGATGCACCGCGGCGAGCAAGGCTTCGAGCGGCGGCCAGTGCTGGGCGAGCAGGGCGGCTGCCATGCCGGTCAGCACATCACCCGTGCCGGCGCTGGAGAGCCCCGGGTTGCCGCTCGTGTTGATGAACCAGCGGCCGTCGGGCGCGGCGACGACGGTGCCGCAGCCCTTCAGCGCGACGTAGGCATTGAAGCGGCAAGCCAGCGCCAGTGCCGCCGCGACCCGGTCGGCCTGGATCGCGCCGGGCAGGCAGCCCAGCAGCCGCGCGGCTTCGGCGGGATGCGGCGTCAGGATGAGAGGTGCGCGTGGGACGACACGCGCGGAAATCGGCGCTGGTGGGACGGCACCCTGGCGCTGCAACTGCGGCGCCTGCGCCAGCAGGTTGAGGCCGTCGGCATCGACGATGCGTGGGAGTTCCATGGCGAGCGCCCGCTCGAGCAGCTCGCCGGCCTGCAGCGACTGACCGAGACCGGGGCCGAGGGCGACGACGCTGGCCTGTTTGAGCGCTTCTACCGGCGCGCGCAGCATCAGCTCCGGTTGCGCGACATCGACGGCGAGTGTTTCCAGCATGCCGAGATAGACGCGCCCGGCGCCCAGACGCAGCGCGGCGCGGCCGGCGAGCAGCGCCGCGCCGGCCATGCCCGGCGCGCCGCCGAGGATCGCGACGTTGCCGAAGTTGCCCTTGTGGCTGTTGCGCGGCCGGGGCTTGAGACAGTGGCGGAACAGTTCCGGCGTGACGATGTGGCCATCACCCTCGCCTACGTCGAGCCCGAGATCGCAGACTTCGAGCGTGCCGCAATGATCCGGCCCGTCGCCGGTGAGCAGCCCAGGCTTCAGGGCGATGAAGGTGACGGTGCGGGTGGCACGGACCGCTGGGCCGGTGACCTGCCCGGTCAGCGCGTTCAGGCCGCTCGGTGCGTCGAGCGCGAGGATCGGCGTCCCGCTGGCGTTGGCGCGCTCGATCCAGTGGGCATACAGTCCCTCGATCGGTCGGGTAAGACCGATGCCGAACAGGCCATCGACGATCAGCCCGAAACGGCCCTCGGGGTAATCGGCCAGGCACTGGCCGCCGCAGGCCAGCCAGGCGGCATGCGCGGCGCGCGCGTCCGCGGGCAGTCTGTCCGGGTCTGCGGCGAACAGCACCGTGGGCGCATGCCCGGCTTCTTTCAGGCGGCGGGCGACGACGAAGGCATCGCCGCCGTTGTTCCCGGGCCCGGCGAGCACCAGAGCGCGGCCGGAGAGCATCGCCAGCGCATGCTGCGCGGCGCATCTGCCTGCGCGTTCCATCAGGGAAGGCGTCGCGGCGGCATGGGCTGCTTCGAGGGCGCGCAATGACTGGAGGGTGAGTATGGTGGTGCTCATGCGCCGATTGTAGGTGATAGAGTGTTCCCCCATCGTGAGGACCCGATCATGAACCTGGATTTTCTGCCCGAACTCTCGTCGCGCATCGCCACGCTGCGCCGTGACCTGCACGCCCATCCCGAGCTCGCCTTCGAGGAGACGCGCACCGCCGGGGTGGTGGCGGCGCAGCTCAAAAGGCTCGGCCTCGAAGTCTTCGAGGGCATCGCCAAGACCGGCGTGGTGGCTCGTCTGAAGCTGGGCGATGGTCCATCCGCGATCGGCCTGCGCGCCGACATGGATGCCCTGCCGCTGCCCGAGCTCAACACCTTCCCGCATCGTTCGCGTCACGAAGGACGCATGCACGCCTGCGGCCACGACGGCCATACGGCGATGCTGCTCGGTGCCGCCGAGGCGCTGGTGCGTCTGCGCGATGGCGGGCGTCTGAACGCTTCCGGCACGGTTTATTTCATCTTCCAGCCGGCCGAGGAGCACGAAGGCGGCGGCCGGGCGATGGTCGAGGAGGGACTGTTCGAGCGCTTCCCGATGCAGATGGTGTTCGGCCTGCACAACTGGCCGGGCCTGCCGGCCGGCAGCCTCGCGGTGATCGAAGGACCGGTGATGGCGGGCGCCGACCGCTTCGAGATCGTCATCAACGCCCGCGGCGCGCATGCCGCGATGCCGCACCAGGGCACCGACGCGATCCTCGCCGGAGCGGAACTCGTGCAGGCGGTGCAGTCGCTGGTCAGCCGCAGCATCGATCCGCTCGACGCCGCCGTGGTCAGCGTCACGCGCTTCCAGGCCGGCCATGCCGACAACATCCTGCCCGAGCAGGCGGTGCTGGGCGGCACGGTGCGCTGCTTCCGGCCCGAGCTGCAGGACGTGCTCGAAGCGGGGCTGGCGCGCATCTGCACCGGCATCGAGACGACGCATCGCGTGCGCATCGAGCTCAAATACGAGCGCGGCTACCCGCCGACGATCAACGCCGCGGAGCCGAGCTTCATCTGCCGCGAGGTGGCGCGCCAGGTGGTCGGCGGCGAGCAGGTGCTCACGCATCTGAAGCCGAGCATGGGCGCGGAGGATTTCGCCTATCTCGCGCGCGTCGTGCCGGGCTGCTATGTCTGGCTCGGCAACGGGCCCGGCGAGGGCGGCTGCATGCTGCACAGCCCGCGCTACGATTTCAACGACGGGATCATCGCCACCGGCATCCGCTACTGGGTGCGGCTGGTGGAGAAGGCGCTGGAAGCCGGGAAATAGACGGGGAAGAAAGGGGAGTTATTCAGCGGAGTATTTGGAGGCGCGGGCCGGAGTCGAACCGACCTACTCGGATTTGCAATCCGGTGCATAACCGCTTTGCTACCGCGCCGTGGCCTGCAACGATACACCAGGCTGAATCGAAAAGGGGAAAGCGCGCGCTTTCCCCGGAAATCTGGAGCGGGAGACGAGTCTCGAACTCGCGACCTCAACCTTGGCAAGGTTGCGCTCTACCAACTGAGCTACTCCCGCAACGAGCCGCGCATTCTACCAACAGAATCCGCCGTGTCAACGCATATCGTCAGGCTTGCAGGGCGGCGGTGCGATGCGGCTGGATGGCCATCAAAAGCTGGTTGAAGACCTTGGGCGTGCCGCCGACGATGTTGCCGGTCTTCAGGTAGTTGCCTTCGCCGGCCAGATCGCTGACCAGCCCGCCGGCTTCGAGGACGAGCAGGGCGCCGGCGGCCATGTCCCACGGCGAGAGGCCGAATTCCCAGAAGCCGTCGATGCGTCCGGCGGCGAGCCAGGCGAGATCGAGCGAGGCGGAGCCCGGGCGGCGGATGCCGGCGCTGCGGCGCGTCATTTCCTTGAAGATCGCCAGATAGGGATCGACGTGGTCGAACATGCGGTAAGGAAAGCCGGTGCCGAGCAGCGCCTCGTCGAGTTTCGCGCAGCGGCTGACGCGGATGCGCTTGTCGTTGAGGAAGGCGCCGGCGCCTTTGCTGGCGGTAAACAGCTCGTTGCGGTTCGGGTCGAAGACCACCGCGTGCGTCAGCACGCCCCGGTGCGCCAGCGCGATCGACACCGCGTATTGCGGAAAGCCGTGGATGAAGTTGGTGGTGCCGTCGAGCGGGTCGATGATCCACTGGTATTCGGCATCGGCGGGATGGTCGCTGTGGCCGGATTCCTCGGCGAGGATCGCGTGGCTCGGATAGACTTCGCGCAGGATTTCGATGATCGCGGCCTCGGCGGCGCGATCCACCTCGGTGACGAAATCGTTCTGCTGCTTGACGCCGACCCGGATCTGACCCAGGTCGAGACTGGCGCGGCCGATGATGTGGCCGGCGCGGCGGGCGGCCTTGACGGCCGTGTTGAGCATCGGATGCATGGCTTGGGGCTTGCTGGAAGTAAATACGTGAATTCTAATCCTTCGGCCTCTACGGCGCCGGATGCATTCGGACGGGTGCGCATCGTGCTGGCGCGTCCCAGCCATCCCGGCAACATCGGCGCGGCGGCACGCGCGATGAAGACGATGGGCTTTGGCCGCCTCGTGCTCGTCGCGCCGAAAATATTCCCGGACCCACAGGCCGAGGCGATGGCTTCCGGCGCGGGCGACGTGCTGGCGGCGGCGCTGGTGGTCGATACGCTGCCCGAGGCGCTCGAGGGTGTTACGCTGGCGCTGGCGCTGACTTCGCGCCGGCGCGATCTGGCCACCGCACCCTGCTGGGCGCGCGACGGCGCTGCCGAACTGGCACGGCTTGCCGCCGCTCAGGCCGAGGTGGCGCTGGTATTCGGCAACGAAACCACCGGGCTGTCGAACGAGGAGCTCGCCTTCTGCAACCGCTGGGCGATGATCCCCGCCAATCCGCAATACGCTTCACTCAATCTCGCCGCCGCGGTGCAGGTGCTTTGCTACGAGTTGCGGCTGGCGATCGAAGCGTCGAGGGGTGCCGTCCCGCCAGCGCCGACTTTCGCCTCGCCCGGCACGCCGGCGACCCACGAGGAGATCGAGGGCCTCATCACACAATTGGAAAGCGCGGCGGTGGAAAGCGGCTTTCTAGATCCGGAAAGGCCGGGGCGCCTGATGCTGCGCCTGCGCCGGCTGTTCGCGCGTGCCGGGCTGGAGAAGGAGGAAGTCAATATTCTGCGAGGCCTGCTGGCCTCGTTCCGGCAGCCGACCGGCAAACGCCATCGTGAATGATCTTGATATTCCCATCAATGAACTTTAGTTGACCGGTGTGATCGGGAATTCTAGAATTCCCCCAAAATTTTTAAGGCTTCCCGGATTCCATGTTTGCCCGCCTGCGCGAAGACATTGCCTGCGTTTTCGAACGCGATCCCGCTGCCCGTTCGACCTGGGAAGTGCTGACCTGCTATCCGGGTTTCCACGCCATCTTGCTGCATCGGCTGGCGCATTGGCTGTGGGGGCATGGCCTGCGCTGGCTGGCGCGGCTCTTGTCGCATTTCACGCGCTTTCTCACCGGCATCGAAATCCATCCCGGCGCGACGATCGGCCGGCGCGTCTTCATCGACCACGGCATGGGCGTCGTCATCGGCGAGACCGCGGAGATCGGCGACGACTGCACGCTCTATCACGGCGTGACGCTGGGCGGCACCTCGTGGAACAAGGGCAAGCGCCATCCCACCTTGCTGCGCGGCGTAGTGATCGGCGCCGGCGCGAAGGTGCTCGGCCCCATCACGATCGGCGAAGGGGCGAAGATCGGCTCGAATGCCGTCGTGGTGCGCGAGGTGCCGGCCGGCGCCACGGCCGTCGGCATCCCGGCGCGCATCATCGAACCGGGCATGGCGCAGGCGCGTCAGGAAAAGGCCGAGAATCTGGGCTTTTCCGCCTACGCGGTGACGCGCAACGAGGACGATCCGATCTCGCTGGCGATACACGGCCTGCTCGACCACGCGGTCGAAACCGACCGCCGCATCGAGGCGCTGCTGAAGTCGATCCAGCGGGCGGGCGTCTCGCTGGAAGACGATGTGGCCACGGCCGACAAGTTCGATCCGAACCGTTTGTCGAAAATCGTCGATTGAAATACTTGACTAATTTAATCGGGAACTATATCTTTCCGCCATCGGTCGATATGACTGATTTTTCGAACGAGCGATCCTGACGAGGTATTCCCATGAGACTGACGACCAAAGGACGTTTTGCCGTGACGGCGATGATCGACGTGGCCCTGCGCCAGCACGCCGGCCCCGTGACTCTGGCGGGCATCGCCGAACGCCAGAAGATCTCCCTGTCCTATCTCGAGCAGCTGTTCGGCAAGCTGCGCCGCAACCATCTGGTGGTGAGCACGCGCGGACCGGGCGGCGGTTACACTCTGGCCAAGCCGCTCGCGGCCGTGTCGGTGGCCGACATCATCAGCGCCGTCGATGAGCCGCTCGATGCGACCAGCTGCGGCGGCAAGGGCAACTGCCACGACGACCATCCGTGCATGACGCACGATCTGTGGATGAGCCTGAATGCGCGCATGCACGAGTATCTGAGCTCGGTGAGCCTCGACGATCTGGTGCGGCAGCAAAGAGGATCGGGCTGCGCCGAAGATTTGCGGCCCGTCAGGCTCAGCAAGCCCGCTGCCGGAAGACGCGTCGCGCCGCTCGCCACCGCCTGATTCTTTGCCAGAAATGTTCGCGCCGCTCTATCTCGATCACAACGCTACCACGCCGGTCTCCCCGACCGTGCTGGAGGCGATGCTGCCCTATTTCCGTGAGCGGCATGGCAATGCCTCCAGCCGCCACGAATACGGCCGCGCGGCGCGGCGCGCACTCGACGAGGCCAGGCAGCGCGTGGCCTGCGCGGTCGGCGCGCACCCGACCGAAGTGATCTTCACCAGCGGCGGCTCGGAAGCCAACAATCTGTTCGTCAAGGGCGCGGCGGCGTATCTGCCGGCCGGCACCATCGCCATTTCGGCGATCGAGCATCCCTGCGTGCGCGAGCCGGCCAGGGCCCTGCGCAGGCTCGGCTGGCGGGTGCGCGAGATCGCAGTCGATGGCCAGTGCCGTATCGTCAGCGCCGACTTTCAGGCCGCGCTGGACGACGAGCGCCCGGCGCTGATCTCGATCATGCTGGCGAACAACGAAACCGGCGCGATCCAGCCGATCGCGTCGTTGGCGCAGGCTGCTGCTCAGGCGAAGGTCGGCGCCTGGTTCCATACCGACGCGGTGCAGGCGCTGGGCAAGCTGCCGCTCGATTTCCGTGCGCTCAACGCTGCCGGCGTGCATGCGCTGAGCCTTTCCGCGCACAAGATCGGCGGGCCGAAGGGCGCTGGCGCCCTGATCGTCGACAAGCGCGTCGAACTCGCGCCGCTGATCGACGGCGGCGGACACGAGCGAGGTCTGCGGTCAGGCACCGAAAACGTGGCGGCCATCGTCGGCTTCGGCGTGGCCTGCGAGGAAGCCGTCGCCGACCTCGCGGCCGCGAGCCAGCGCATCGCCGCGCTGCGCGCGAAGCTCGAAGCCGGGCTCATCGCCCAGGGCGCGACGATCTTCGCCGCCGGCGCGGAACGCCTGCCCAACACCGTGTATTTCTCGCTGCCCGGCCTCGATGGCGAAACGCTGGTCGCCCGGCTCGACCGCGCCGGCTTCGCGGTCGCCAGCGGTGCCGCCTGTTCCTCGGCGAATCCGGAGCCCTCGCATGTGCTGCTGGCGATGGGTATTTCGCCCGGCATCGCGCGCGGCGCCGTGCGCGTCAGCCTCGGCCGGCAGAACACGGCGGACGACGTCGCGGCTTTCCTGCGCACGCTGGCCGCCACCGTATCCCAACTGCAGTCCCTGGCCACCGTGCAGGCGCACGTGGCCGTTTGAACCGGAGCTCACTGACATGCTGAAACTGCCCATTTACCTCGATTATTCGGCGACCACCCCGGTCGATCCGCGCGTCGCGGAAAAGATGATTCCCTTTCTCACCGAAAAGTTCGGTAACCCCGCTTCGCGTTCGCATGCCTTCGGCTGGGAAGCCGAGAAGGCCGTCGAGGAGGCGCGCGAGCAGGTGGCGGCGCTGGTCAATTGCGACCCGAAGGAAATCATCTGGACCTCGGGCGCGACCGAGTCGAACAACCTCGCGCTGAAGGGCGCGGCGCACTTCTATGCCGAGACGAAAGGCAAGCACATCGTCACCGTCGCCACCGAGCACAAGGCGGTGCTCGACACCGTCAAGGAGCTCGAACGCCAGGGCTTCGAGGCCACCTACCTGCAGCCGCAGGAAAACGGCCTGATCACTCTCGAACAGTTCAAGCAGGCATTGCGCAAGGACACCGTGGTCGCGTCGGTGATGGCGGTCAACAACGAGATCGGCGTGATCCAGCCGATCGCCGAACTGGGCGAGATCGCCCGCGCCAACGGCACGATCTTCCATGTCGATGCGGCGCAGGCCACCGGCAAGATGCCGATCGACCTTGCCAAGCTCAAGGTCGATTTGATGTCGTTCTCGGCGCACAAGACCTATGGGCCGAAGGGCATCGGCGCGCTCTACGTGCGCAGAAAGCCCCGCGTGCGGCTGGAAGCGCAGATGCACGGCGGCGGCCACGAGCGGGGCCTGCGCTCCGGCACCTTGCCGACGCATCAGATCGTCGGCATGGGCGAAGCCTTCCGCATCGCGCGCGAGGAGATGGCGACGGAAAACGAACGCATCCGCATGCTGCGCGACCGGCTGCTCAAGGGCATCATGGAGATCGAGGAGACCTACATCAACGGCGACATGGAGAGCCGCGTGCCGCACAACCTGAACGTCAGTTTCAACTTCGTCGAAGGCGAATCGCTGATCATGGCGGTCAAGGACATCGCGGTCTCCAGCGGCTCGGCCTGCACCTCGGCATCATTGGAGCCTTCCTACGTGCTGCGCGCGCTCGGCCGTTCCGACGAGCTGGCGCACAGCTCGATCCGCTTCACCCTCGGCCGCTTCACCACCGAGGAGGAAATCGATTTCACGATCAAATTGCTGCACGAAAAAATCGGCAAGTTGCGCGAGCTCTCGCCGCTGTGGGAGATGCATCTGGAAGGCATCGATCTCAACACCGTGCAGTGGGCTGCACACTGATTCTGGAGAACCAACATGGCATACAGCGAAAAAGTCCTCGACCACTACGAAAATCCCCGCAACGTCGGCTCCTTCCCGAAGGACGAGGAAGGTGTGGCCACCGGCATGGTCGGCGCGCCGGCCTGTGGCGACGTGATGAAGCTGCAGATCAAGGTCAACAAGGACGGCATCATCGAGGATGCCAAGTTCAAGACCTACGGTTGCGGCTCGGCGATCGCTTCCTCCTCGCTGGTCACCGAATGGGTGAAGGGCAAGACGCTCGAACAGGCACTCGAGATCAAGAATACCCAGATCGCCGAAGAGCTGGCCTTGCCGCCGGTGAAGATCCACTGCTCGATCCTCGCCGAGGATGCGATCAAGGCGGCCGTGGCCGACTACAAGAAGAAGCACGGAGAGTGAGGCGATGGCGATCACCTTGAGCGAAACCGCCGCCCAGCATGTCGCCAAGTTCCTCGCCAAGCGCGGCAAGGGCATCGGCATCCGTCTCGGCGTGAAGACTTCCGGCTGTTCCGGCATGGCCTACAAGCTCGAGTTCGCCGACGTGGCCGAACCCGAGGACATCATCTTCGAGAGTCATGGCCTCAAGGTGCTGGTCGATCCGCGGAGCCTGCCCTACCTCGACGGCACCGAGCTCGACTTCGCGAAGGAAGGGTTGAACGAGGGCTTCAAGTTCAACAACCCGAACGTCAAGGATCAGTGCGGCTGCGGCGAGAGCTTCAACGTCAAATGACTGTGCCGTTCGATCCGGGTCAGGATCATTTCGCGCTGTTCGGCCTGCCGCGCAGTCAGGCGTTCGACATCGCGCGTCTGGAGGCGCGCTATCGCGAGTTGCAGGGCGAGGTGCATCCCGACCGCTATGCCCATCTGTCCGATGCCGAGAAACGCCGGGCGATGCAATGGGCGTCGCGCGTCAATGAGGCCTACCAGACGCTCAAGGACCCGCTCAGGCGGGCGCGTTATCTGCTCGAGCTGGCCGGCCATGATGTGCGCCTGGAAACGAACACCGCGATGCCGGTCGAATTCCTGATGGAGCAGATGGAACTGCGCGAGGCGGTGGCGGAGGCGAAGGAAAGCGGCGACATCGACGCGCTCGATGCGCGCCACCGGCAGCTCAAGCGGACGATCCGCGACGAATACACGGCCTTGCAGGCGGCGCTGGAGGCCGGCGAGCATCAGCGCGCCGGCGAGCTGGTCCGCCAGCTGATGTTCCAGGAAAAGCTGCTGCAGGAAATCGGCGACGCCCTCGAGGTTTTGGAAACCTGAAGCTCATTCACCCACCACAACGAAATGGCACTGCTGCAAATCTCCGAGCCCGGCCAGTCGGCCGCGCCGCATGAACACCGGCTGGCGGTCGGCATCGACCTCGGCACCACCAATTCCCTCGTCGCCACCGTCCGGAGCGGCATGGCGGTCGTGTTGAACGACGCGCTGGGGCGGCCGCTCTTGCCCTCCATCGTCCGCTATGCTGCCGACGGCAAGGTCGAGGTCGGCTATGAGGCGCAGGCGCATCAGGCTTCTGACCCGAAGAACACGATCGTCTCGGTGAAGCGCTTCATGGGACGTGGTCTCAAGGACATCGAGCACATCGAGAGCATGCCCTACGATTTCGTCGAGGGCGAGGGCATGGTGAAGCTGCGCACCGCACAGGGGGTCAAGAGCCCGGTCGAGGTCTCGGCCGAGATCCTGCGCGTGCTGCGCGAGCGCGCCGAACTCTCGCTCGGCGGCCAGCTCACCGGCGCGGTGATCACCGTGCCGGCCTACTTCGACGACGCGCAGCGCCAGGCGACCAAGGATGCCGCGCGGCTCGCCGGCCTCAACGTCTTGCGCCTCTTGAACGAGCCGACGGCGGCGGCGATCGCCTACGGGCTCGACAACGGTTCCGAAGGCATCTATGCAGTGTATGACCTGGGCGGCGGCACCTTCGACATCTCGATCCTCAAGCTCTCCAAGGGCGTCTTCCAAGTGCTCGCCACCGGCGGAGATTCGGCGCTGGGCGGCGACGATTTCGATCACCGCGTGTTCTGCTGGATCATCGAGCAGGCGAAGCTTTCGCCGCTGTCGCACGAGGATGCGCGCCTGCTCTTGATGCGCGCGCGCGAGGCCAAGGAGTTCCTGACGCTCAATGGCGAGGCGCCGATCAGCGCGCGGCTGTCGACCGGCGAATTCGTCGATCTCAGGCTGACCTCGCAAACCTTCACCGAGATCACGCGCACGCTGGTGCAAAAGACGCTCGGGCCGACGAAGAAGGCCTTGCGCGATGCCGGCTTGTCCGTCGATGACGTGAAGGGCGTGGTGATGGTCGGCGGCGCGACGCGCATGCCGCAGATCCAGAAGGCGGTCGAGGATTTCTTCGGCTGCGAGCCGCTCAACAATCTCGACCCGGACAAGGTGGTCGCGCTGGGCGCGGCGACGCAGGCGAACCTCCTGGCCGGCAACCGCGCCGCCGGCGACGACTGGCTGCTGCTCGACGTCATCCCGCTCTCGCTCGGCCTGGAGACGATGGGTGGGCTGGTCGAGAAGATCATTCCGCGCAATTCGACCATCCCGGTCGCGCGCGCCCAGGACTTCACGACCTTCAAGGATGGCCAGACGGCGATGGCGCTGCATGTCGTGCAGGGCGAGCGCGAACTGGTATCCGACTGCCGCAGCCTGGCGCGCTTCGAGCTGCGCGGCATTCCACCGATGGTGGCCGGCGCGGCGCGCATCCGCGTCACCTTCCAGGTCGATGCCGACGGACTGTTGTCGGTGACGGCGCGCGAGCAGACCACCGGCGTCGAGTCGCACATCGAGGTCAAGCCTTCCTATGGCCTCTCCGACGACGAGATCGCCGCGATGCTCAAGGACAGCATCAATCACGCCGCCGATGACGCCTTCCGCCGCGCGCTGCGCGAGGCCCAGGTCGAGGCGCAGCGGCTCGTCGAGGCGGTGCAGTCTGCGCTCAGGGAGGATGCCCATCTGCTCACCGATGCCGAGCGCGCGCACATCGACAACTGCCTGACGAGATTGCAGAGCGTGCTGGTCGGCGACGATCGGCGCGCGATCGACGCGGCGATGGACGCGCTGTCGAAGGCCACCGAAGACTTCGCCGCGCGGCGCATGAACCAGGGCGTGCAGCGCGCGCTGGCCGGCAAGAAAATCGAAGAGATGGAACAACTATGACCCAAATCGTCGTCCTGCCGCATGAAGAACTCTGCCCCGCCGGCGCGGTCATCGAAGCCGCACCGGGCACCTCGATCTGCGAGGCGCTCTTGGCCAACGAGATCGAGATCGAGCACGCCTGCGAGATGTCCTGCGCCTGCACGACCTGTCACGTGATCGTGCGTGAAGGCTATGAATCCCTGGAGCCGCCGGACGAGCTCGAAGAGGACATGCTCGACAAGGCCTGGGGGCTGACGCCGACCTCGCGGCTGTCCTGCCAGGCGATGGTGGCGGAGACGCCGCTGGTGGTGGAGATTCCGAAATACACGATCAACATGGTCAAGGAAGGAGGCGGACGCAAATGAAATGGACCGATAGCCTCGACATCGCCATCGCGCTCGCCGAGCGTCATCCCGACGTCGATCCGACGAAGCTCAACTTCGTCGATCTGATGCGCTGGGTGATGGAGCTGCCCGGCTTCGAGGAGGACGAGCGCCACTGCGGCGAGAAGAAGCTCGAAGCCATCCAGCAGGCCTGGATCGACGAAGTTGCATGACGGCCTGATCGACACCCACTGCCATCTCGACGCGGCGGAGTTCGATGCCGACCGCGATGCGGTCTTTGCGGCGGCAAAAGTCGGCGCCGGGCCGTCCCAAGCCGACGTCCCCCCTGTGGGGGGCAGCGAGCCGGGTTTGCGAGCGTGGGGGGCCAATGAAGTCGGCGCCGGGCCGTCCCAAGCCGACGCCCCCCCTGTGGGGGGCAGCGAGCCGGGTTTGCGAGCGTGGGGGGCCAACAATGAAGTCGGCGCTGGTGGGACGGCACCCGTCATTGCGTTCGTCGTCCCCGCCGTCGAACGGGCGAATTTCGGCGCCGTGGCGAGCGTTTGCCGTGCCTATCCCGGCTGCGCGCCGGCCTATGGCATCCATCCGATGTATGTCGATCGGGCCCATCCCGAGGACCTCGATGCGTTGCGCGACACGCTGCGGCGCGAGCCGGCCGTCGCCGTCGGCGAGATCGGGCTGGACCGTCATGTCGAACCGCGCGACGACGCGCGGCAGGCGTTCTATTTCGTCGAGCAGCTGAAGATCGCGCGCGAATTCGGGCTGCCGGTGCTGCTGCACGTGCGCCGCGCGATCGATCCGATCCTCAAATGCCTGCGCGAAACACGCGTGGCCGGTGGCATCGCCCATGCCTTCAACGGCAGCCGCCAGCAGGCCGAGGAATTCATCCGCCTCGGTTTCAAGCTCGGCTTCGGCGGCGCGATGACCTTCCCCGGCTCGAAGCGCATCCGCGAACTGGCGGCCACCCTGCCGCTCGACGCGATCGTGCTGGAGACCGACGCGCCAGACATTCCGCCGGTCTGGAAGAACGGCGGCCGCAATACTCCGGCCGACCTGTTGCCGATCGCGCAAACGCTGGCACAATTGCGCCAGTTGCCTCTCGCGGAAATCGCGCAGGCGACCACAAGAAACGCGCGGGCCGTGCTGCCGCGCCTCGATCGATATCTACCCACGACAGGAGAAACCCGATGACCACCGTCACTCTGCAAGGCAATCCCTTCAAGGTCGAAGGCACGCTGCCGCCGGTCGGCAGTCCGGCGCCCGCGCTGACCTTGACCAACGGCGAACTCGCCGACGTGACGCTGGCGAACTTCGCCGGCAAGCGCAAGATTTTGAACATCGTGCCGAGCCTCGACACGCCGACCTGCGCCACCTCGACGCGCAAGTTCAACGAGAAGGCCGCCGGCCTGAAAAACGCCGTGGTGCTGGTGATCTCCGCCGACCTGCCGTTCGCCGCCGGCCGCTTCTGCGCCACCGAAGGGCTGAAGAACGTCGTGCATCTGTCGACCTTCCGTCATCCCGAGTTCATGGCGGCCTGGGGCGTGAAGATGGCCGAGGGCCCGCTGTTGGGCCTCACCGCGCGCGCGGTGGTCGTGCTCGACGAGAACGACCGCGTGCTGCACAGCCAGCTGGTGCCGGAAATCGCGCAGGAGCCGGATTATGACGCGGCGCTGAAGGTGCTTTGATCTGGCGATGACATCGACGAAGCCCGGCGCCGCCGGGCTTCGTCGTTTTCAGTCGAGCACGTGAGAGACGAGCCCGTCGGCGAGCTTGGGCTCGAACCAGGTGGACTTGGGCGGCATCACCTGGCCGCTGTCCGCGACGGCCATCAGCTGGTCCATGCGTGTCGGGAAGAGCGCGAACGCGGCGGCCATTTCTCCCGCATCGACGCGCCGTTCCAGTTCCGCAAGACCGCGGATGCCGCCAACGAAATCGATGCGCTTGTCGCGCCGCAGATCGGTGATGCCGAGGATGGGCCCCAGCACGTGATCGGAGAGCAGCGAGACGTCGAGCCCGGCGACCGGGTCGCTGGAAAACAGCCTGGGGTCGATGTTGAGACGGTACCAGCGCTGGGGCAGATAGAGGCCGAATTCGCCCGGGCTGGACGGCCGCACCGCCTCGCGGCTTCGCGCGACGAGGAATTTCTCGCCGAGGCGGGCGAGGAATTCGTCCTCGGTGAGCCCGTTCAGATCCTTGACGACGCGGTTGTAGTCGAGGATCTGCATCTGCCGGTGCGGGAAGATGACGCTGAGGAAATAGTCGGAAGAGCGCTCGCGGCCGGGGATGCGCCGCGCGGCGGCGACGCGGGCGGCCGCGGCCGAGCGGTGATGGCCGTCGGCGATGTAGAGCGCCGCCATGCCGTCGAAACAGCGCGTGATGGCATCGAGCCGCGCGGCATCGTCGCAGCGCCAGATCTGGTGCCGCACCGAGTGGGTGGGTTCCTCGACGGTGACGTCGGCGGCGGGCTCGCCCTGCGCCAGCGCGGCGATCAGCCGGTCGGCCTCCGGCGCGGCAGGATAGGCGAGCAGCACCGGGCCGGTCTGGGCGTTGGTCGCCTCGATCTGCCGCACGCGGTCGTCTTCCTTGTCGGGCCGCGTGAATTCGTGCTTGCGGATGCGGTTCGCCTCGTAAGCGGCGACCGAGGCGATGGCAACCAGCCCGGTCTGCTCGTGCTCTCCCTGCTCGGTGCGCATCGTCAGCCGGTAGGCGTAGTAGCAGGGCGTCGCGTCGCGCAGCAGCACGCCGGCATTGACCATGCGCTGCAGGTTCTCCGCCGCCTTGGCATACACGGCCGGATCGTAGGGGTCGATGTCGGCCGGCAGGTCGATTTCCGGCTTCGAAATGTGCAGGAACGACCAGGGATGGCCCGCAGCACGGCGGCGCGCTTCATCAGAGGAGAGGACGTCGTAGGGCGGCGCGGCGACGTCACGAGCGCGGCCGGGGGCTGGGCACAGCCCGCGCAGGGGCTTGATCAGCGTCGCCATCAGGCCGCCTTCCGGATCGTGCGGCCCGCCAGCGGCCCGCGCAGGATGTCGTAGGCCTCGCGCAGCATGGCTTCGGTGGTCGGCCAGTCGACGCAGGCATCGGTGACCGAACAGCCGTATTTGAGCTGCGCGAGATCCTCGGGAATCGGCTGGTTACCGGCTTCGAGAAAGCTTTCGATCATCAGGCCGACGATCGAGCGGTTGCCCAGGCGGATCTGGTTGACCACGTCGTGCATCACCAGCGGCTGGCGGTTGGGGTCCTTGTAGCTGTTGGCGTGCGAGCAGTCGATGACGATGTTTTGCGGTAGCCCTGCCTTGGCGAGCGCCTGCTCGGCGATCGCCACCGAGACCGAATCGTAGTTCGGCCGGCCGCCGCCGCCGCGCAGCACGAGGTGGCCGTAACGGTTGCCGCGCGTGCGCACGACGCTGGTGCGTCCTTCCATGTTGATGCCGAGAAAGCTGTGCGGCTTCGAGGCGGAGAGGATCGCGTTCACCGCGGTGTCGACCGAGCCGTCGGTGCCGTTCTTGAAGCCCACCGGCGTCGACAGGCCCGAGGCCATCTCGCGGTGCGTCTGCGATTCCGAGGTGCGCGCGCCGATCGCCGTCCAGCTCACCAGGTCGCCGAGGTATTGCGGCGTGATCGGGTCGAGCGCCTCGGTGCCGGCCGGCAGCCCCAGCTCGTTGACGGCGAGCAGGAACTCGCGCGCCTTGTAGATGCCTTCCTCGATGTGGAAGCTGTCGTCCATGCGTGGATCGTTGATGAAACCCTTCCAGCCGGTGGCGGTGCGCGGCTTCTCGAAATAGACGCGCATCACCAGCACCAGGGTGTCGGCGATTTCGTCGGCCAGCGCCTTCAGGCGCCGTGCGTAGTCGAGCCCGGCGATCGGATCGTGGATCGAGCAGGGGCCGACGACGACGAACAGGCGCGGGTCGCGGCGGTCGAGGATCGCTTCGATCGTGTGCCGTCCCGCCAGCACCGATTTTTCCGCCGCCTCGGTGATCGGCACGCGGCCGTGGATTTCCGCGGGCGTCGGCATCGGCTCGAAGGTTTCGATGTTGAGGTTTTCGGTGGGCTGCATGGTCGGCTGAGAGTAGAAAACTTCAATTCTATCCTTCGCAGCGGAAAGAGAGCCGCGCGAGCAGCTCCTTGACGGCGCCGACCCGTTCCTTGAGCGTCGAGGTGGCTTTATGCCAGACGAGCTTTTCCGGGCCCGCCAGCTTGAAGGCGCGGTCGGTCTGAATCAGCTGGATGATCCGGGCAGGATCGATTGGCGGATTCTTGACGAACTGCAATTGGACGGCCTTGTCTCCGGCTTCGAGCTTGGCGAGACCTAACGGCTTGCCCAGGATGCGCAGGCGGTGGGTTTCGATCAGCGCCTGCGCCTGCAGCGGCAGTTCGCCGTAGCGGTCGATCAGCTCCTCCTGCATCGCGCGCAGTTCGTCTTCCGCCGCGCAGTTGGCGAGCCGCTTGTAGAGCGTCAGGCGCTCGTTGACGTCTGGGCAGTAGTCGTTCGGCAGCAAGGCGGGGCAGCGCAGGTTGATCTCGGTGGTGACGGCCAGCGGCTGGGTGAGGTCGGGAACCGGCTTGCCTTCCTTCAAAGCGCGCACCGCAGTGTTGAGCATGTTGGTGTAGAGCGCGAAGCCGACTTCGTGGATTTCGCCCGACTGCGCTTCGCCGAGCACTTCGCCGGCGCCGCGGATCTCCAGATCGTGCATCGCGAGGAAGAAGCCCGAGCCGAGTTCCTCCATCGCCTGGATCGCTTCGAGCCGGCGCTGTGCCTGGGCGGTGGGCTTGGCGTGCTCGTCGGTGAGCAGATAGGCATAGGCCTGATGGTGGCTGCGCCCGACCCGGCCGCGCAATTGATGGAGCTGGGCGAGACCGAACCGGTCGGCGCGATGGATGATGATGGTATTGGCGTGCGGATTGTCGATGCCGGTTTCGATAATCGTCGAGCACAGCAGCAGGTTGTGCTTCTGCTGCGTGAATTCGCGCATCACGCGTTCGAGTTCCCGTTCCGGCAGCTGGCCGTGGCCGACGACGATGCGTGCCTCCGGCAGCAATTTCTGCAGCCGGTCGCGCATATTCTCGATGGTCTCGACTTCGTTATGCAAGACATAGACTTGGCCGCCACGCTTGAATTCTCGCAGGCAGGCTTCGCGTACCAGGCCGTTGGACCATTTGTGCACGAAGGTCTTGATCGCCAGCCGCTTTTGCGGCGGTGTGGCGATCACCGAAATGTCGCGCAGACCTTCGAGCGAGAGGCCCAGCGTGCGCGGGATCGGCGTCGCGGTCAGCGTCAGCACATCGACTTCGGCGCGCAGCGCCTTCAGCGCTTCTTTCTGCCGCACGCCGAAGCGATGCTCCTCGTCGATGATCACGAGACCGAGGCGGGCAAATTTCACATCCGGCTGCAACAATCGGTGCGTGCCGATCAGGATGTCGATTTTGCCCGCGGCGAGTTGCTGCACCGCTTCGGCCTGCTCCTGCTTCGACTTGAAGCGCGAGAGCTCGGCGACCTTGACCGGCCAGTCGGCGAAGCGGTCGGCGAAGGTCTGGTAATGCTGCTCGGCCAGCAGCGTCGTCGGACACAGCACCGCGACCTGCTTGCCGTCGGCGACCGCGACGAAGGCGGCGCGCAACGCGACTTCGGTCTTGCCAAAGCCGACGTCGCCGCAGACCAGGCGGTCCATCGGCTTGCCGGAGACCATGTCGGTGATGACCGCGCCGATCGCGGCGAGCTGGTCCGGCGTCTCCTCGAAGCCGAAGCCGGCGGCGAAGGCTTCGAGGTCGTGGGTCTTGAACTTGAACTCGTGGCCCTTCCGCGCGGCGCGCTGGGCATACAGGTGCAGCAGTTCCGCGGCGGTGTCGGGCACCTGGAGGGCGGCCTTCTTCTTCGCCTTTTCCCACTGGCCGGAGCCGAGCGTGTGGAGTTCGACCGCTTCCGGATCGACGCCGCTGTAGCGCGAGATCACTTCGAGCTGGGCGACCGGGACGTAGAGCTTCGCTTCGTTGGCGTATTCGAGCTGGAGGAATTCTTCCTCGCCCTGGCCCAGATCCATGCGCACGAGGCCGAGATAGCGGCCGATGCCGTGGTTTTCATGCACGACCGGGTCGCCGATCTTGAGCTCGGAGAGGTCGCGCAGCCAGCCTTCGAGATTGGCGCGGCGCGTATCCGAGCGCCTGTGGCGCGGCCGGGCCGTGGCGGCGTAGAGCTCGTTCTCGGTGACGAGGGCGAAGTCGGCGAGCCGGAAACCGCCCGAGACGGGCGCGTGGGCCAGCGCAAGCCGCGCTTCGCCAGCGAGGAAGGCGGCGAAGTCGGAGACGGTTTCGGCAGCGAGACCGTGCTCGGCGAGGTATTCGTGGAGCGTCTCGCGCCGGCCTGGCGATTCGGCCAGCAGCAGCACCCGGCCGGGATAGCTTTCGAGAAAGCCGCGCAAGAGGGCGAGCGGATCGTCGGCCTTGCGATCGACGGCAAGGTTCGGCAGGGACTGTGCCGTCTCGTCAGCGCCGACTTTCAGCGTGTATTGGCCGAAGGCGTTTGCGCGGACGAAAAACTCCTCGTCACGCAGGAACAGCATCTGCGGCGGCAGGATCGGCCGCGAGCGGTCGCCGCCCAGCATCTTGTGGCGCGATTGCAGCTCGGCCCAGAACTCCGCGAGCGTGGCGGGCACATCGCCATGCAGCACGAGCGTGGCGTCGGCCGGCAGGTAATCGAACAGCGTCGCCGTCTCATTGAAAAAGAGCGGCAGGTAATACTCGATGCCGGCGGGGAACACGCCGTTCGAGACATCCTTGTAGAGCGCGATGCGCGAGGCATCTCCCTCGAAGGTTTCGCGGAAG
Organism: Rhodocyclaceae bacterium; assembly: GCA_013388985.1. Lineage (GTDB taxonomy): Bacteria > Pseudomonadota > Gammaproteobacteria > Burkholderiales > Rhodocyclaceae > Sulfuricystis. Next base: position 2,848 of record JACAEF010000043.1, on the reverse strand, counting down.
CGCTGGCGGAATGTCGTCCGCCCCGCTTCGGTGGTCGGGAACTCGCGTGCCGGCAGCAGGCGGATCTCCGGCACCGGATAGAGGCTCCTCTGGCTGTCGACGTCGAAGCAGCGCAGCGTTTCGATCTCGTCGTCGAACAGCTCGATGCGGTAAGGGAGCGCCGAGCCCATCGGAAACAGGTCGACGAGCCCGCCGCGGAGGCTGTATTCGCCGGGGGCGACGACCTGCGTGACATGCTGGTAGCCGGCCAGCGTCATCTGCGCGCGGAAGCGTTCGATGTCGAGCCGATCGCCTTTTTTCATGAAAAAGGTGTGGGCGGCGAGAAAACCCGGTGGCGCCAGCCGCGTCGCGGCGGTGGAGGCGGCGGCGATCAGCACGTCGCACTGACCCTGAGAAACGGCGAACAGGGTCGCCAGCCGCTCGGAGACGAGGTCCTGATGCGGCGAGAAATGGTCATAAGGCAGGGTTTCCCAGTCGGGCAAGAGATGCGTGCGCAGCTTCGGCGCGAACCAGCCGATTTCCTCGGCGAGCCGCTGCGCTTCGAGCGGACTCGCGGCGATCGCGACGAGCAGACGGCCCGGCGTGGCCAGCTGCGCGAGCGCCAGAGCGTCGGCGGAACCAGCGAGAGGGGGCAGAATGATGCGCTGGCCGGCCTTCGGCGCGGCCGGCAGGTCGAGAGAAACGGTCATCCGGCGATCATCCGCCGAAGAATTCCCTGACCTTGTCCATCCACCCCTGCGCCTTGGGGTTGTGGGTGGCGGCGTTGCCCCGGCTGAGCTCGTCGAATTCGCGCAGCAGTTCCTTCTGGCGCTCGGTGAGATTGACCGGCGTTTCGACGACGACATGGCAGAGCAGATCGCCCGGGGCATGCGAGCGCACGCCCTTGATGCCCTTGCCGCGCAGGCGGAACACCTTGCCCGTCTGCGTCTCGGCGGGGATCTTCAGCTTGGCGACACCGTCGAGGGTGGGAATCTCGATCTCGCCGCCTAAGGCGGCGGTGGCGAAGCTGATCGGCATCTCGCAGTGCAGATCGTCCCGGTCACGCTGGAAGACGGCATGGGCCTTCAGATGGATCTGCACGTAGAGATCACCCGGCGGCCCGCCATTCACGCCCGGCTCGCCTTCGCCGGAGAGGCGGATGCGGTCGCCCTCGTCGACCCCGGCGGGAATCTTGACCGAGAGGGTCTTCTGCTGCTTGACGCGGCCGGCGCCGTGGCAGCTGGGGCAGGGGTCCGGGATGTAGCGTCCGCTGCCGTGGCACTTGGGACAGGTTTGCTGGATCGAGAAGAAGCCCTGCTGGATGCGCACCTGGCCGTGCCCCCCGCAAGTCGGGCAGATCTTCGGCTCGCTGCCTTTGCGGGCACCGCTGCCGTGGCAGGCTTCGCATTCGACCATGGTCGGGATGCGGATGCGCGTCTCGGTGCCGCGCGCGGCCTCTTCGAGCGTGATCTCAAGGTTGTAACGCAGGTCGGCGCCGCGATAGACGTTCGAGCGGCCGCGGCCGCCGCCGAAGATGTCGCCGAAGATGTCGGAGAAGGCGTCGGCGAAGCCGCCCATGCCACCGAAGCCGCCGCCCATACCCGCCTGCGGATCGACGCCGGCATGGCCGAATTGGTCATAGGCTTGGCGCTTGCTGGGGTCGGAGAGGATTTCGTAGGCCTCCTTCGCCTCCTTGAAGAGCTCCTCGGCCTTCGGATTGTCCGGATTGCGGTCCGGATGGTGCTTCATCGCCAGCCGGCGATAGGCTTTCTTGATGTCTTCTTCGGAAGCGTCGCGATTGACGCCGAGGACTTCGTAATAGTCGCGTTTGGCCATCGCCAGGGGACAGGAATCAGGGATCAGGGATCAGGGATCAGTAAATGCGGCGGGGAAGCTCGTCGCTTCCCCGGCCTCGCATCAAGCTCTATTTCATTTCTTGTCTTTGACTTCGGTGAATTCGGCATCCACCACGTCGGCGTCGTCTTTCTTGCTTTCGCCGCTGCCGGCCGCACCGGGCTGAGCACCGGCCGCGCCGCCCGCCTGCTGGGCGTAGATCTTCTCGCCCAGTTTCTGCGAGGCCGCGGCGAGCGCCTGGGCCTTGGCTTCGATCGCGGCCTTGTCGTTGCCCTTGATCGCTTCCTCGGCGGCCTTCAGCGCTTCCTCGATCTTCGCCTTTTCGCCGGCATCGAGCTTGTCGCCATGCTCGGCGAGCATCTTCTTCACCGAGTGCACCATCGCGTCGCACTGGTTGCGCGCCTCGACGAGCTCGTGCGCCTTGCGGTCTTCCTCGGCATGGGCCTCGGCATCCTTGACCATGCGCTGGATCTCTTCCTCGGTCAGGCCGGAGTTCGCCTTGATGGTGATCTTGGCTTCCTTGCCGGTGCCCTTGTCCTTGGCCGAGACGTGCAGGATGCCGTTGGCGTCGATGTCGAAGGTCACCTCGATCTGCGGCACGCCGCGCGGCGCCGGCGGGATGTCGGTGAGATTGAACTGGCCGAGGCTCTTGTTGCCGGCGGCCATCTCGCGCTCGCCCTGCAGCACGTGGATGGTCACGGCCGACTGGTTGTCGTCGGCGGTCGAGAAGATCTGGCTGGCCTTGGTCGGGATCGTGGTGTTCTTCGGGATGAGCTTCGTCATCACGCCGCCCAGGGTTTCGATGCCCAGGGACAGCGGCGTGACGTCGAGCAGCAGCACGTCCTTCACCTCGCCCTGCAGCACGCCGCCCTGGATCGCCGCGCCGATGGCGACGGCTTCGTCGGGGTTGACGTCCTTCCGCGGCTCCTTGCCGAAGAACTCCTTGACCTTCTCCTGCACCTTGGGCATGCGCGTCATGCCGCCGACGAGGATCACGTCGCCGATGTCGGAAACC
>JACAEF010000127.1 GCA_013388985.1 Rhodocyclaceae bacterium | reverse complement strand
GGGCCGAGGGCGGCGGCCCCCCGTGGGTCCCCGCGGCCTGGCGCTCTCCGGAGGGCGCCGGCCGGACCGAACGCATCCCCACCCGGGCCCGCTCCCCCCTCGTCACGCACATCCTGGACGGGTTGAGGCGGCGGCTGCAGTAGGCGTCAGCCGGGGCCGGGCGTCCGCCGGGGCCTCCCCCCGCCCTCCTCCAGGCCGGCGAGGCGGGCGGCGGCCTCGGAGGCGATGACCACCAGATGAATGCAGGCCCGCGAGCACCCGACGTAGAGGAGGGTGTCCAGCTCCGCGTGGCTGAGGGGCTCGATCTCGGCCAGGACCACCACGGGCCGTTCCAGGCCCTTGAAGGCGTGGACGGTGGACCAGAAGATCTCCCCCTCCCCGGGCTCGGGCTGGTCGGTGAGGGCGAATCCCCCGAACCGCCGGGCCCTCCAGACGGCGCTCTTCTCCTTGCCGTGGCCGGTGAGGACCGCCATCTGCCGCGGGGAGACGCCGTGGTCCCGCGTGAGGCGCACGACCGCCCGCTCCACCGCGTCCAGGAGCTCGGGTGTCGCGCGGTAGACGGCGATCTCGGGGGCCTCCCCCGGCGAGGCCCGGGAGTAGATCTGCCGGTCGGAGCGGTAGAACCGCACCACCAGGTCGTGGATCCGGCGCAGATTCCGGCAGTTCTCCGGCAGGTCGTAGCGCCCGTCCACGGGGGGAAAGCGCAGCTCGCCGGAGTAGAGGTTCTGGCTGTCGTCGTAGAAGACGTAGAGGATCCCCCGGGGACCGTCCTTGAGGACCGCCTGGAGCGGCCCCCACCAGCCGGGCTTGAAGTCCTGTCCCTCGTCCACGACGACGGCGTCGAAGCGGTCGGGGATCCGCCGGGCGGCGGCGCGGAGGGCCTCGGGGAGGGACCGCTCCCAGTAGTCCCGCTCGTCCCGCTCCTCCACGCGCAGGCCGGCCCGGCGGGCCCACTTCTGGCAGAGGCCGTGGAAATTGTCCACCGTGGCGCCGGGCCATGCCTTGAGGAAGTCGGCCGAGAACCCCCGGAGGAGCTTGTTGAAGCAGACGTAGAGGGGGCGGTAACCCTGCTCGGCCAGCCGCCGGGTCTTCTCGAGGGCGAGCATCGTCTTGCCGGCCCCCGCGCAGCCGGCGATGAGGGCCCGCCGGACCCGCGCCAGGCCGTCCAGGACCCGGAACTGGTCGAGCGTGAGCTGGGCGAGCTCCCGCTCGTGGCGGCCGATCCGGTGGGTCAGGAGCGGCCGGATCTCGAACTCCAGCGCCAGCAGGGAGGTGAGGATCTCGATCCCCTCGGGGCCGGGAGGCCGGTGGCGGTCCTGGTCGGCCCAGTGCCGCAGGGCCGCCTCCGTCCACCGCCGCAGGCTCGGGACGTCGTCGCGGTCCAGGACGATCTCCGGGGTGATCTCGAAGAGGCGGACGTCGAAGGCGATGTCGGGGAAGGCGACGGCATGCC
>JACAEF010000014.1 GCA_013388985.1 Rhodocyclaceae bacterium | reverse complement strand
CGTGTTGCGGCGCGCGACCTCGACCGTCAGCGGGTCCTTCAGGAACTGCGCGGAGAGCTTGCGGATCTCGTCGGAGAAGGTCGCGGAGAATAGCAGCGTCTGCCGCGAGCCCGGGATCATGTTGATGATGCGCTTGATGTCCGGGATGAAGCCCATGTCGAGCATGCGGTCGGCCTCGTCGAGGACGAGGATCTGCACCGTGCGCAGGTCGACGGCCTTCTGGCCCACGAGGTCGAGCAGCCGCCCCGGCGTGGCGACGACGATCTCGCGCCCTTCCTTGAGCGCATTGACCTGCGCTTTCATGTCGACGCCGCCGTAGATGCACACCGAACGCAGCGGCAGATACTTGCCGTAAGTCTTCACCGATTCCTCGACCTGCATCGCCAGTTCGCGCGTCGGCGTGAGGATCAGCGCGCGCACCGGGTGACGGGCGGGGGAGGGGCTGGTATTGGCGTGGCGCGCGAGCTTGTGCAGGAGCGGCAGCGTGAAGCTGGCGGTCTTGCCGGTGCCGGTCTGCGCGCCGCCCATCACGTCGTGGCCGGCGAGCACGGCGGGGATCGCCTGCGCCTGGATCGGCGTGGGTTCGAGATAGCCGGCATCCTGCACGGCTCGCAAGATTTCGGGTGCCAGCCCGAGGTCGCTGAATTTCAAATCGAGGCTCCGGTTGAGGTCGCGCGCCAGATCGTCAGATGACTGCGCCGGCTCAGGCAGGGCGACGATGCGAGGATGAGGCGGGTCCAACCGGCGGGACGCACCACGATTCTACGGCAGATCATCCGGCGGGGTGGGCCTTCGCCTGTGCGGGGGACTCGTCCGCCGCGGGCTTTTCCTCGGCGGGCGGTCTGGCCGCAGTGGAGCCGCTCGGCACGATGGCGATGTTGTTCTCGCGCATGTAGGCGTCCATGTCGCGCCAGCCGGCGTAGATCGCCGCCTTGGAAGCCTTCGGATTGAGCCTGTAGCAGTCTTCGAGCGCCCGGCCGCTGTGCCGGCAGGCGCCGCCGATCGCCTTGCCTTCGGCCTCGCGCGCGGCTTCCACCTTCGCGGGATCGGGAAAGCCGAGCTGCTCGCAGGCGGCGAGCAGCAGGCCGCACGACAGGGCGAGCGCGAGGTTGCGGGAAGAAATGGCCATGGCAAAGCCAGTTTACGGCAAAACCGCCCGCGTCCTGTCGGCGGAATAGACGGAGGAAAGGTGCGGCTTCCGTCGCGTTACACTTCGCGCTTTGTCATCGTCGCAACACGGACCATGAAACGAATCCTCGCCCATCTGGCGGCCGGCATCGTGCTGGCCACGCCCTGGCTGCTCCATGCGGCCCCCAAGACGAAGCCCGTCGCCGCGCGGACGGCGCCGGTCGTTCCCCAGGAAATCGTGCTACGCCATGCCTTGTCCGGCCCGGCGCTCGACGCCTTCGCCACGCTGGTGGTGCGCTTCAATGACGCGGAGGCGAAGCTGAAGACGGGCGCCGGGCGCATCGTGCTCGAAGATGCGCAGGGGGCGGCCGATCACGCCCGGCTGCCGCAGCTGGCGTTGTTCGACCAGGATGACGCGCCGGCCATGTTCGGCACCCGGCCGCGCTTTCGGCCGCTGCATCAAGTGATGGCCGTCGGCAGGCAGGCCTTCGATACCAAGGCGTTCTATCCGCAGGTGTTCGATACCGTCGATGACCTGGCCGGCCGGATGCAGGCCCTGCCGCTCGCGTTGTCGCTGCCGGTGCTGTTCTACAACAAGGCGGCATTCCGCCAGGCGGGGCTGGACCCCGAGGTGGCGCCCAAGACCTGGTGGGAGGTGCAGGAGGTGGCCGGCAAGCTGCGCGAGGCCGGCTGGAAGTGCCCGCTCACCAGCTCGCGCTTTTCCTGGGTGCATGTCGAGAACGTCGCCGCGCAGCACGGCGAGCCGCTGGTGGTCAAAGACGGCAAGCAGGAGCGCCTGGCGATCAACAACATGGTCAATGTCAAGCACATGGCGCTGCTGACGAGCTGGCAGAAGAGCCGCTATTTCAGCTATTCCGGTCCGGGGCGGGAGGGCGATGAGCGTTTCGCCAGCGGCGAGTGCGCGATGCTCACCGGCGAGTCGTCGCTGTATGCGCGGCTGACGCGGCAGCAGCCCGGATTCCCTTTGGGGGTGGCCGCGCTGCCCTATTACGACGATGTCTATGGCGCGCGGCCCAAGCAGGTGCTGCCCGACGGCGCGGCGCTGTGGGTGCTGGCGGCGGACAAGAAACCGGAACAGGAAGTCATCGCCCGCTTCATTGCCTTCCTGATGCGCCCCGACGTGCAGCGCGACTGGGTGCGCGCCACCGGCTTTTTGCCGATGACGCCGGCGGCCGTGCAGGCATTGCGCGAATCCGGCGTCGATCCGGCGATCCTCGCCGAGGCCGAGGCGCGCCTGTCGATGCCCAAGCGCGATGCGGCGCGCACCAAGAACGGCTTCGGCAGGAGCCGCATCCGCGCCATCCTCGACGAGGAAGTCGAGTTCGTCTGGGGCAACCAGAAACCGCCGAAGGCCGCGCTCGATAGCGCCGTCGCGCGTGCAGCGCCGCTCTTGGCGGCTCCGCCCACGGCGAAGAATTGATGCATTATCCCCGCATCATCGCTCACCGCTGCGGCGGCGACCTGGCGATGGAGAACTCCCTCGCCGGCCTGCTGGCGGCGAAACAGGCCGGCTGCCGGGCGGTCGAGTTCGACGTGATGCTCACCGCCGATGGCGTGCCGATCCTGATGCACGACGAGACGCTCGACCGCACCACGCGCTGCCGCGGCTTCGTCGCCGCAAAGACCTTCGAGCAGATCCGCGCCTGCGATCCGCGCGTGCCGACCCTCGGCGAGGCGATCGGCATGTGCGAGCGCCTCGGCCTGTGGGCGAACGTCGAGCTGAAACCGGCGGCGGGGCACGAGGTCGAGACGGGGACGGTCGTCGGCCGCTGGCTCGCGCGCAACTGGCATGGCAACGGCGTCGTGTCCTCGTTTTCCGAAAAGTCGGCGCTGGCGGCACGGCACGAACTGCCCCAGGCCGCCTTCGCGCTGCTGTGCGACGTCCTGCCCGACGACTGGCAACAGCGCATGCAGCGCCTCGGTGCCGTGGCGGTGCATCTCGATGCGCGTCGGGTCGATGAGGCAGCCGCCCGGCAGCTCGATGCCGCCGGCATTGCCTGGGCGGCCTGGACGGTGGATGAGACGGCACTGGCCGAGCGGTTGTTCGCGCTCGGCGCGGCGGCGATCTTCACCGACCGTCCCGAACGGATGATCGATGCCTTCGCGTAGAATCCATCGCTTCGTCAAGCACTTCCGGGCAATCCCATGAAAAGCGCAGAAATCCGCGAGAAGTTCCTCAAGTTCTTCGAATCCAAGGGCCACGCCATCGTGCCCTCGTCGTCGCTGGTGCCGTTCGACGATCCGACGCTGCTATTCACCAACGCCGGGATGAACCAGTTCAAGGACGTCTTCCTCGGCTTCGACAAGCGCCCCTACACGCGCGCGACGACCGCGCAGAAATGCGTGCGCGCCGGCGGCAAGCACAACGATCTGGAGAACGTCGGCTACACCGCGCGTCATCACACCTTCTTCGAGATGCTCGGCAACTTCAGCTTCGGGGATTATTTCAAGCGCGACGCGATCAAGTATGCCTGGGAGCTGCTCACCGAGGTCTACAAACTGCCGGCCGAGAAGCTGTGGGTCACCGTCTACGCCGAGGACGACGAGGCCTATGACATCTGGACCAAGGAGGTGGGCGTGCCGGTCGAGCGTACGGTGCGCATCGGCGACAACAAAGGCGGACGCTACATGTCCGACAACTTCTGGATGATGGGTGACACCGGCCCCTGCGGCCCGTGCACCGAGATCTTCTTTGACCACGGCCCCGGGATTCCCGGCGGCCCGCCGGGTTCGCCCGACGAAGATGGCGACCGTTACATCGAAATCTGGAACCTCGTCTTCATGCAGTTCAACCGCGACGAGCAGGGCGTGATGCACCCGCTGCCCAAGCCCTCGGTCGATACCGGCATGGGCCTGGAACGCATCGCCGCGGTGCTGCAGGGGGTGCATAGCAACTACGAGATCGACCTGATGCAGGCGCTGGTCAAAGCCGCCGCGCGCGAGACGGGGCAGGCGAACCTCGACCAGCCGTCATTGCGCGTGCTCGCCGACCACATCCGTGCCTCGGCCTTCCTGCTCGCCGACGGCGTGATTCCCGGCAACGAAGGCCGCGGTTTCGTCCTGCGGCGCATCATCCGCCGCGCGATCCGCCACGGCTGGAAGCTCGGCGCGCGCGCGCCCTTCTTCCATCGCCTGGTGCCGGATCTGGTCGCCGAGATGGGCGCGGCCTATCCCGAGCTCATCGAGGCACAGGCCCGGGTGATGGAAATGCTCAAGCTCGAAGAGGAACGCTTCTTCGCCACGATCGAGCACGGCATGGCGATCGTCGAAACCGAGCTGGCGCGGATGTCCCAGGCCGGCGCGAAGGTGTTCGACGGCGTGACCGCTTTCAAGCTGCACGACACCTACGGCTTCCCGCTCGATCTCACCGCCGACATCTGCCGCGAGCATGGCGTGACGGTCGATGCCGCCGCCTTCGACGCGGCGATGGCGCAGCAGAAGGCGCAGGCGCGCGCGGCCGGCAAGTTCAGGATGGCCACCCTGCTCGACTACGAAGGCCCGGCGACGAACTTCCGCGGCTACGAAACGCTCGAAGCGAAGGGCAACATCCTCGCGCTCTACAAGGAGGGCTCGCCGGTCAATGAGCTCGATGAGGGCGAACAGGGCGTGGTGGTGCTCGATGAGACGCCGTTCTATGCCGAGTCCGGCGGCCAGGTGGGTGATCGCGGCGTGCTCATGTCGGTGCATGGCATCTTCGCCGTCGAGGATACGCAGAAGATCCAGGCCAGCGTCTTCGGCCATCATGGCATCGTCAAGACCGGCAAGCTCAGCGTCGGCAACAGTGTCACGGCGAAGGTCGACATCCAGGCGCGGGCCCGCACGATGCGCCACCACTCGGCCACCCATCTGATGCACAAGGCGCTGCGCGAGGTGCTCGGCTCTCATGTGCAGCAGAAGGGATCATTGGTCGATGCCGAGAAGACGCGTTTCGACTTCGCACACAATGCGCCGCTGAGCGCCGAGGAAATCCGCAGGGTGGAAGCCCTCGTCAATGCCGAGATCCTCGCCAATACGCCCACCGAGGCGCGGGTGATGCCGCTTCTCGAGGCGCAGAAGACCGGCGCGATGATGCTCTTCGGCGAGAAATACGGCGACGAAGTGCGCGTGCTCACCATCGGCTCGTCGAAGGAGCTGTGCGGCGGCACACATGTCGCGCGCACCGGCGACATCGGCCTGTTCAAGATCGTCAGCGAGGGCGGTGTCGCGGCCGGCATCCGCCGCGTCGAGGCGGTGTGCGGCGACGTCGCGCTCGGCTGGGTCGAGGCGCAGCAGGCGACGCTTGCCGAAGTCATGGCGGCGGTGAAGGCGCAGCCACAGGAAGTGGTGCAGAAAGTCGCGCAGACCGTCGAGCATGCGCGCACGCTGGAGAAAGAGCTGGCGAGACTCAAGGCCAAGCTCGCCGCCGCGCAAGGCGACGATCTGGCCGCTCAGGCCGTCGAGGTCAAGGGCGCAAATGGGCTGGTGATAAGGGTGCTCGCCGCGACGCTCGAAGGCGCCGATGTGCCCGTCTTACGCGAGACGATGGACAAGCTGAAGGACAAGCTCAAATCCGCGGCCATCGTGCTGGCGAGCGTCACCGACGGCAAGGTGAGCCTGATCGCGGGGGTCACGAACGATCTGACGGCCAAACTCAAGGCCGGCGAACTCGTCAATGCCGTTGCTCAGCAGGTCGGTGGCAAGGGCGGCGGCCGGCCCGACATGGCGCAGGCCGGCGGCACGCAGCCCGAGAATCTGCCGGCGGCATTGGCGAGCGTCAAAGGCTGGGTCGAAGCGAAGTTGTGAAACTCGGCGCTGGCGGAACGGCACGAACTCTAACTTGACCCGCGTCAAGGAACTTCGCTTTCCGCCCCCCTAAAGTGACGCCGCCACGGTTGGTGGCGTCAAATCACAAGGGGGCCCATATGAGCGAAGCATTCACTACCTCGACAGCCCGGAACATCTTCTATGGCGGGACGCTGTTCTTCCTGCTGGTGTTCCTGGCGTTGACCTATCAGACCGAACAGAGCATCCCGTCGCGCGACAGGCGCGAAATGCTGGCGGATGCGAAGGTCGTCGCCGGCAAGAAGATCTGGGAGACCAACAACTGCATCGGCTGTCACACGCTGCTGGGCGAGGGCGCCTATTTCGCGCCGGAGCTGGGCAATGTCGTCAAGCGCCTCGGCAGCGAGGAAGCGGTCAAGGCGTTCATCAAGAGCCGTCCGCCGGAAGGCGTTCCGGGGCGGCGCAGCATGCCGCAGTTCAACTTCACGGACCAGCAGCTCGACGAGATCGCCGCGTTCCTGAAGTACGTGTCCGAGATCAATTCCGCCAAGTGGCCGCCCAACATCCAGGGCTGACCGGCAACCGACCCGAGGAGATTGTTCATGCAATATAAATCCCAAGCCGTCGCGAAGCCGTATTTCGTCGCGGCCATCGCGCTGTTCGTCGCGCAGATCCTGTTCGGCCTGATCATGGGCCTGCAGTATGTCTGGGGCGATTTCCTGTTCCCCTACATTCCCTTCAACGTCGCGCGCATGGTGCATACCAACGCACTGATCGTCTGGCTGTTGATGGGCTTCATGGGGGCGACCTACTACCTGATCCCGGAAGAAGCCGAGACCGAGCTGGTGAGCCCGAAACTGGCGCTGGCGATGTTCTGGATCTTCCTCGTCGCCGCGGGCCTCACCGTCGTCGGCTATCTCACCGTGCCCTACGCGCGGCTGGCCGCGATGACCGGGAATGACCTGCTGCCGACGATGGGTCGCGAGTTCCTCGAACAGCCGACAATCACCAAGCTCGGCATCGTCGTCGTCGCGCTCGCCTTCCTGTTCAACGTCACGCTGACGGTGCTCAAGGGCCGCAAGACCGCGATCAACACGGTGCTGCTGATCGGCCTGTGGGGACTGGCCGTGCTGTTCCTGTTCTCGTTCGTCAACCCGCACAACGTCGTGCGCGACAAGTTCTACTGGTGGTGGGTCGTGCATCTGTGGGTGGAAGGCGTCTGGGAACTGGTCCTCGGCTCGATCCTCGCCTTCGTGCTGATCAAGGTGACGGGCGTCGACCGTGAGGTGATCGAGAAGTGGCTGTATGTGATCATCACGCTGACCTTGGTCACCGGCATCCTCGGCACCGGCCACCACTACTACTGGATCGGCACGCCGGAATACTGGCAGCTGATCGGCTCGATCTTCTCGGCGCTCGAACCGATCCCGTTCTTCGCCATGACCCTGTTCGCCTTCAACATGGTGAACAAGCGCCGCCGCGAGCATCCGAACAAGGCGGCGACCCTGTGGGTGCTCGGCACTGGCGTGATGGCCTTCCTCGGCGCGGGCGTGTGGGGCTTCCTGCACACCCTCTCGCCGGTGAACTACTACACGCACGGCACGCAGATCACCGCCGCGCACGGCCATATGGCCTTCTACGGCGCCTATGTGATGGTGAACCTCGCATTGATCAGCTATGCGATGCCGATCCTGCGTGGCCGCGCCGCGAACAGCAACAAATCGCAGGTCGCCGAGATGTGGGGCTTCTGGCTGATGACGGTGTCGATCGTCTTCATCACGCTGTTCCTCACCGCTGCCGGCATCCTGCAGGTCTGGCTGCAACGCGTCTCGGACAATCCGCTGCCTTTCATGGTCGCCCAGGAGCAGGTCAGCCTGTTCTACTGGATGCGCGAATGGACCGGCGTGATCTTCCTGATCGGCCTGCTGGTCTACATCTGGAGCTTCTTCATCCCGGGCGAGGAAAAAGCCGCCTGACGATGATTCGCGGAAAGTCGGTGCCGGTCCGCCAGCGCCGCCTTTCCGTTCCCCGTTTCCCCCCGTTTCCTTGCATGTCATGAATGCCCAGCATCGCGGGCACGCCCCGCGTCCCTATCCACCCGGCGATCTCGCGATCTGGGTGTTCATCCTCGCCGAACTCGCGGCCTTCTTCGCGCTGTTCGCCGCTTACGCCTTTACGCGCTTGAGGCATCTCGAACTGTTCAACGAGATGCAGAAAACGCTCGACAGCACCGCCGGCATGATCAACACGCTGCTCCTGATCAGCGGCAGCTGGGGTGTGGCACGCGCGGTGGCGGCGGTCAAGGCGAACCATGTCCGCGCCAGCGCGAACTGGCTGCTGATGGCGATCGGCAGCGGCGTCGGCTTTCTGATCGTCAAATATTTCGAATATGGCGCGAAGTTTTCCGCCGGCGTCGGCCTCGACACCAACCTCTTCTACACCTTCTACATCTCCCTCACCATGTTCCACGCGCTGCACGTCGTGCTGGGCATGGTGATCCTGCTGTTCGTCTGGAACAAGACCCGCCGGGGCGGCTATTCCGCCCACGACCATCACGGCATGGAAACTGGTGCTTCCTACTGGCACATGGTCGATCTGGTCTGGATCGTGCTCTTCCCGCTCGTCTATGTGATGCGATGAATACCCATTTGTTGAACATGCTCTGGGTCGCGCTGCTGGTCGCGACCGTGCTCACCTGGCTGATCGGCAAGACCGGCTACACCGGGCCGCTGGCCGTGAGCGCCATCCTCGTCATCGCCGCGATCAAGGGCTGGATGATCATCCAGGATTTCATGGGTCTGCGCCGCGTCAGGCTGCTGTGGCGCGGCATCGTGGTCGGCTGGCTTTTGGTGACGCTGGCGGTCATCCTGATCGCCTACTGGCTGGGCCTGAAATAAGGCGACTGCGCGATCAGTTGATCGCCATCAACGTCCGACCGGCGCGGTTCGTGCTCCAATAGGCGCATGTTCCGCATCTCCCAGTTCATGCAGGAAATCGCCGCGCCGACCCCGCTCGGTCCGGTCCGTCAGCCGCCCGGCCCGGTGGTGATATGGAACCTGATCCGGCGCTGCAACCTGACCTGCAAGCATTGCTATTCGATCTCCGCCGACAAGGACTTCGCCGGCGAGCTATCGACCGCCGAGGTCTTCCGCGTCCTCGACGATCTCAAGGCCTTCGGCGTGCCGGCGCTGATCCTCTCCGGCGGCGAACCGCTTCTGCGGTCCGACTTCTTCGCCATCGCCCGGCGCGCCAAGGCGCTCGGCTTCTTCACCGCACTGTCCTCGAACGGCACGCTGATCGACGGAAAGATGATGGAGCAGATCGTGCCGATCGGCTTCGACTATGTCGGCATCAGCCTCGACGGCCTGAACGAGACCCATGACCGTTTCCGGCGCATGGCTGGCGCGTTCGACAAATCGCTGGCCGCGATCCGCCTGTGTCGCGATGCCGGACTCAAGATCGGCGTGCGCTTCACGCTCACGCAGGACAACTTCGCCGACCTGCCCGGCCTGCTGCAACTGGTCGAGGACGAAGGCATCGACCGCTTCTACTTCTCGCACCTCAATTACGCCGGGCGCGGCAACAAGAACCGTAAGGATGACGCGCAGCAGCGGATGACGCGGCAGGCGATGGACCTCCTGTTCGACACCTGCTGGCGCCATCAGGAACGGGGGCTGCGAAAGGAATTCACTAGCGGCAACAACGATGCCGACGGCGTCTATCTGCTCCATTGGGTACGGCGCCGCTTTCCGGAGCGGGCCGCGCACATCGAGGCAAAACTCAAGCAATGGGGCGGCAACGCCTCGGGCGTCAATGTCGCCAACATCGACAATCTCGGCAATGTCCATCCCGATACGATGTGGTGGCACCACACGCTCGGCAACGTGCGCGAGCGGCCGTTCGGCGAAATCTGGCAGGACGTTTCCGACCCTCTGATGGCAGGTCTGAAGCAGCGCCCGCGGCCGGTCAAGGGCCGCTGCGCGCGCTGCACCTACCTGGCGATCTGCAACGGCAACACGCGCGTGCGCGCGCAGCAGCTCACCGGCGATCCCTGGGCCGAAGATCCAGCATGCTATCTGACCGACGAGGAAATCCTTCCATGAGCAAGTGCCTCATCATGTTCGGCGTTGCGCTCCTCGGTGCCGCCCTGTCAGCGCCGAGTTTGGCGGCCTCCCCGCAAGCGATCTACCAGGAACATTGCGCCTCCTGTCACGGTCCGGATCGTCTCGGCCTCACCGGGCCGGCGCTGCTGCCGGAGAGCCTTGCGCGCCTGCGCAAGCCCGAGGCGGTGAAGACCATCACCGTGGGCCGCGAGGCGACGCAGATGCAGGGCTTCGCCGACAAGCTCGCGAAGGAAGAGATCGCCGCACTGGTCGAATGGATCTACACGCCGGTAGTCCCGGCGCCGCAATGGAGCGAGGCGCAGATGCGCGCTTCGCGCATCGTCCATTTCAGCGGCCTGCCGGATCGTCCCGCCGCCGCCTTCAAGGGCGTGGACATGATGAACCTGTTCATCGTCGTCGAAACCGGCGACCATCACGTCACGGTGCTCGACGGTGACCGGCTGGAACCGATCGCGCGCGTGCCGACGCGTTATGCGCTGCACGGCGGGCCGAAGTTCACGCCGGATGGCCGCTACGTCTTCTTCGCCTCGCGCGACGGCTGGATAGCCAAATTCGACCTGTGGAACCTCGAAACCGTCATGGAAATCCGTGCCGGCATCAACACCCGCAACGTCGCCGTCTCCGGCGACGGCAAGTATGTCGCGGTGGCGAACTACCTGCCGCACACGCTGGTGCTGCTGGATGCCGACCTGAACGTGCTCAGGGTGCACGAGGTCAAGGACAAGGCGGGCAAGGAAAGCTCGCGCGTTTCGGCGGTCTATGACGCCACACCGCGCAGGAGCTTCGTCGCCGCGCTCAAGGACATTCCCGAAGTCTGGGAAATCAGCTACGACCCAGCGGCCGAGGACATCCCGGCAGGCCACATCCACGACTTCCAATACAAGGAAGGGGCGTTCATCCCCGGCTTCCTCAATCCGCGCCGCACCTTTCTTACCGAGCCGCTCGACGATTTCTTCTTCACCCAGGACTATTCGGAATTGATGGGCGCCTCGCGCACTGCCGGCAAGGGTCAGGTGGTCAGTCTCGATGCGCGCAGGAAGATCGCCGACCTCGACCTGCCGGGTATGCCGCACCTCGGCTCGGGCATCACCTGGGACTGGAATGGCCGCCACGTGATGGCTTCGCCCAACCTGAAAAACGGCCTGGTCTCGGTGATCGACATGCAGGACTGGAAAACGCTGAAGACCATTCCCACGCGCGGCCCCGGCTTCTTCATGCGTAGCCACGAAAACACCCCCTATGCCTGGACCGATTCGATGATGGACCGCCAGGGCAAGGACACGCTGCAAATCATCGACAAGCAGAAGCTCGAGATCGTCGCCGAGGTGAGGACCGATCCGGGCAAGACGCTCGCACACATCGAGTTCGACCGCCACGGCAAATACGCGCTGGCCAGTCTCTGGGAGCGCAAGGGCGAGGGCGGCGCGATCATCGTCTTCGATGCGCAGACCTTCAAGGAAGTGAAGCGCATTCCGATGGACAAGCCGGTCGGCAAATACAACCTGTTCAACAAGATCACCCGGTCCGAAGGCACGTCGCATTGAGCCAAGCGACGGGAAAATTGACCCTTGTCAAGGTAGTGAAATGAGTGTGGTAGGAAGCTAGCGGCTCGGTTGTGCCGAACATTTTTTTCATCATTCCCGGGAGGGCAGGAAATGAAGAAGCTGAAGTATTTCGCGTTTGCAGTGTTGCCGGTCGCCATGTCTGCCGCCTTCGGCCAGGCGCGTGCGCAGGAGGGCGCACCCACCTTGACGGCGGAGGAAAAGGCCCAGGCCAAGAAGATCTATTTCGAGCGCTGTGCCGGCTGTCATGGCGTGTTGCGCAAGGGGGCGACGGGCAAGAACCTCGAACCGCATTGGACCAAGAAACTGCCGGACGGCAGCACGCAGGAAGGCGGCACACTCAAGCTCGGCCAGGAGCGTCTCGAGAAGATCATTTCCTATGGCACCGAAGGCGGCATGGTGAACTTCGACGACATCCTCACCAAGGATGAAATCAAGTTGATGGCGAAGTACATCCAGACCACGCCGGATGTGCCACCCGAGTACAGCCTCAAGGAAACGATGGATTCCTGGAAGCTGATCGTGCCGGTCGATCAGCGGCCGAAGAAGCAGATGAACAACTTCAATCTGAAGAACATGTTCTCGGTCACCTTGCGTGACACCGGTGAAGTGGCACTGATCGATGGCGACACGAAGGAGATCCGCAGCATCGTCAAGACCGGCTATGCCGTGCACATCTCGCGTCTGTCGGCTTCCGGCCGCTATGTGTATGTGATCGGCCGTGACGGCCGTCTGTCGCTGATCGATCTGTGGATGGAAAAACCGGGCGTGGTCGCCGAGGTCAAGGTCGGCTTCGACGCGCGCTCGGTCGACACCTCCAAGTTCAAGGGCTTCGAGGACAAGTATGCCGTCGCCGGCTCCTACTGGCCGCCGCAGTATGTGATCATGGAAGGCGAGACGCTCAAGCCGCTGAAGATCGTCAGCACCCGCGGCATGACCGTCGATGGCGAATATCACCCCGAGCCGCGCGTCGCCTCGATCGTCTCGTCGCAGATCAAGCCCGAATGGGTGATCAACGTCAAGGAAACGGGACAGATCCTGCTGGTCGATTACAGCGACATCAAGAACCTGAAGACGACGACGATCGAAGCGGCGAAATTCCTGCACGATGGCGGCTGGGACATGACGCAGCGTTACTTCCTCGTCGCCGCCAACGCCTCGAACAAGATCGCCGCGGTCGACACCAAGGAGGGCAAGCTCGCGGCGCTGATCGACGTCAAGAAGATCCCGCATCCCGGCCGCGGCGCCAACTTCGTGCATCCACAGTTCGGCCCGGTATGGACCACCGGTCACCTCGGCGCCGACGTGCTGACGCTGATCGGCACGCCGAACCCGAAGTATCCGCAATACAAGGGTAATGCCTGGAAGGTGGTGCAGGAAGTCAAGCACATCGGCTCCGGCAACCTGTTCGTCAAGACGCATCCGAAGTCGACGCACCTGTGGGCCGATGCGCCGCAGAACCCCGAGCGCGAGATCGCCGAATCGGTCGCCGTCTATGACATCAAGGATCTGTCGAAGCCGCCGGTGGTGCTCAACGTCGCCAAGGATTCCGGCCTGCCGGAGACCAAGGCGATCCGCCGCGCCGTCCATCCGGAATACAGCGCGGATGGCGCCGAAGTGTGGATCTCGCTGTGGGGCGGCAAGACAGACCAATCCGCGATCGTCGTCTATGACGACAAGACGCTGAAGGTCAAGAAGGTGATCACCGATCCGAAGATGATCACGCCGACCGGCAAGTTCAACGTCTATAACACGCAGCACGACATCTACTGATGTCGTCACGGGGCGGTAACGGCGCTGCCGTTACCGCCTGCATTCAGGGGGAAAATGCACCATGGGGAGTGCAATGCAACCGCAAGACAAGGCGAGCCTCTGGCAACGGCTGAGACGGCCGTCCGCCAAATATTCGGTTCTCGCGATCGTCTCCACCTTTTTCGTGCTGGGCATCCTGTTCTGGGGCGGCTTCAATACCGCGATGGAGGCCACCAACACGCTCGAATTCTGCATCGGCTGTCACGAGATGCGCGACACGGTATATCAGGAATACAAGAAGACCATCCATTATTCGAACCGCACTGGCGTGCGGGCGATCTGTTCCGACTGCCATGTGCCGAAAGACTGGACGCACAAGCTGATCCGCAAGATCCAGGCCTCCGGCGAGGTGTGGGGCAAGATTACCGGCACGATCGACACGCCGGAAAAATTCGAAGCCAAGCGCTTGACGCTGGCCGAGCACGAATGGGCGCGCATGAAGGCGAGCGATTCGCGCGAATGCCGCAATTGCCATACGTTCGAAGGCATGTCCTTCGACGCGCAGAAGGATCGCAGCAAGAAGCAGCACGAGATCGGCAAGAAGACCAACAAGACCTGCATCGACTGTCACAAGGGCATCGCGCACCAGAAGCCGAAAGGCATGAAGGGTGACGAAGACGACGACGTGTGACAGTGCCCATCCATCGACGAGGAGATATCGCCATGTTTTCGATTCGCATCCTGACCGCAGCGCTGCTCGCCGGCACCGGACTCATCACCGCAGGCGCTGCCTATGCCACGCCCGACTGGAGCAAGGCCGCTTCGCGCACCATCACCGTGGTCTATCCCGGCGTCTCGCCGATCGAGTGGATCCGCAAGGGGGTCGATCACAGCGGCGCGCGCGGCATGAAGCAGGGTGAAACCTGCGTCAACTGCCATGAGAAGGAAGCCGCCGATCTCGGTCAGCGCATAGTAACCGGCCAGAAAATCGAGCCGGAGCCGATCAAGGGCAAGGTCGGCAGCATTCCTGTCAAGGTCGAGGCTACGCACGACGGCACCAATCTCTATCTGCGCTTCACCTGGAAACAGCCCCCCGGTGGCGGGCCGAAAATGGACCCCGACAACGAAGTCAAGCTGGCCTTCATGCTCGAAGCCGGCAAGGTCGAGCTCGCGAACCTCGGGGGCTGCTGGTCGAGCTGCCACAACGACGTGCGCACGATGCCCGGCGTGAAAGGTGACAAGACCAAATACGTCAAGGACGGCTCGCTGGCCAACGGCGTGTTCTACGACCTGATCCAGTGGCAGAGCAAGCCCAACAAGGGGCGCGACGGCTATATCGCCGACAAGCGGGTGATGGAAGGCGGCAAGGGACTCGTCGAAGCGAAGGGCGAAAAGAAGGGCGATACCTGGACGGTGACCTTCACGCGCAAACTTTCCCCGAACAACGAGGGCGACATCAACCTCGAGCCGGGCAAGAGCTACAACTTCGGTTTTGCGATTCATGACGACCATACCTATGGCCGCTACCATCATGTCTCGTTCGGCTACAAGCTGGGAATCGACGCCGACGGCGACTTGAAAGTGATGAAGCAGTAACATGCCAGCTGGCGGACCGTGCCGGTCCGCCAGCGCCGATTCGTCGGCTTCGCTCGTTTCAGCGCCAACTCTCCGCCGATGACCATGAGGACCGCTTATCGTTTCTTTCTCGCCGCTGTCTTGGGGGCAGCCGGCGCCAGCAATGCGCAGACCGGCATGTCGCTGGCGAAACTCTCGCCGGCGACGCGCCAAGTGCTCGAGACGCGCTGTGCCCTTTGTCATGGGGTCGAAGGCGAGAGCGCGAGTGCGATCTATCCGCGGCTCGCCGCCCAGCACCCCGACTACCTCGTCAAGCAACTGGGCGATTTCCGCGACGGGCGGCGCAAGAGCGAGACGATGAACGAAATGGCCAAGGATCTCTCGGACGAGACGATCCGCGAGCTGGCCGCCTGGTTCAGCTCACGTCCGCCCGCCGTGCGGCGCATCCTCGATGCCGACCTCGCGGCAGTGGGGCGCTATGTGTTCCTGAAGGGCAATCCGTATTCGGGTGTCGCCGCCTGCGCCTCCTGTCATGGCGAGAAAGGGCACGGCACGCAGCTGCTGCCGCGCCTGGCTGGCCAGCACCCGAACTATCTGGTCACGCAGCTGAAAGATTTCGGCAAGCGCGAGCGCACCAACGACAACGCGGTGATGCACAGCATCGCCAGCAAGCTGACCGAGCTGGAAATGCATGCCGTCGCGGTCTATCTCGGTGGCCAGCAATAGGGGCCGCAATGCGTGTCTGCACGAAGCTCGCCATGCTCTTCATCCTGTCGCTGCCCGCTTGGAGCGGAGTGGGGGCTGCCGAGCTCACGGCGCCGGAGCTGATCCGGCTGGTGCGCCAGGATTGCGGCGCCTGCCATGGCATGACATTGAAGGGTGGCCTGGGCAAACCGCTCACGCGCGAGGCGCTGGCCGGGCAGTCGCCGGAAGCGCTCGCCGTCATCATCCTTCATGGCAAGCAAGGCACGGCGATGCCGCCGTGGAAATCGCTGCTCAGCGAGGCGCAGGCGCACTGGATCGCCGAACGTCTGCTCGCCGGCTTTCCCGAGGAGCCGCAGCCATGAGGCGCGTGTGGCTGGCGCTATGCTTTGCGCTCCTGACCGCCTGCGCGCAGACGCCGCCGGCCGAGGTGCGCGGCACCTGCGATCTCGGGCTCATCGTCGAGCGCGCCAGCGGCCGTGTCGTCGTGGTCGACACCACGGCAAAGCGTGCGCTCGGCGCGGTCGAGGGGCTGGGCGATCTCTCGCATGCCTCGGTGGTCTTCGGCCGCGATGGCCGCTACGCCTATGTCTTCGGTCGTGATGGCGGCCTGACCAAGGTCGATCTGCTTACTCAGCGCATCGTCAAGCGCGTGATCCAGGCCGGCAACAGCATCGGCGGCGCGATCTCGCAGGATGGCCGCCTCGTCGTCGCGCAGAATTACGAGCCGGGCGGCATCAAGGTCTTCGATGCCGAAACCCTCGAACTGCTCTCGGAGGTGCCGGCAGGTGCGAAGGTCGTCGGCCTGGCCGATCTGCCCGGGCAGAAGTTCGCCTATGCGCTGTTCGAGAAAGGTGAGATCTGGCTCACCGATCTCACCGATCCGCGCCATCCGCACACGCAGAAATTTCCGGCCGGGCAGCAGCCGTATGACGGCCTGGTGACACCGGACGGCCGTTACTACCTCGCCGGCCTGTTCGGCGAGGATGGCGTCGCACTGCTCGACACCTGGCGGCCCGAGCTGGGCGTGCGCAAGATTCTCGAAAACTATGGCAAAGGCGAGGAAAAGCTGCCGGTGTTCAAGATGCCTCACCTGCGCGGCTGGGCGGTCGCGGGCGAGCATGTCTATCTGCCGGCGATCGGCAGACACGAGGTGCTGGTCGTCGACCGGCGCGACTGGCGCGAGGTCGCGCGCATCCCGGTGAAGAGTCAGCCGGTGTTCGTCATGGCGCGTCCCGATGGCCGCCAGGTGTGGGTGAATTTCGCTCATCCGGACAACGGCTGGGTGCAGGTGATCGACACCCTGTCCGGCAAGGTGGTGGAAACCCTGCAACCCGGCAAGGCGATCCTGCACATGGAGTTCACCCCGCGCGGCGGCGAGGTGTGGCTCTCGGCGCGCGACGATCATCGCGTCATCGTCCTCGATACGCAACGCTACGCGCGACTGGCCGAGCTGCCGGCGAAGAGTCCCTCGGGGATCTTCTTCACCAGCCGCGCGGCAAGGACGGGATTCTGAAATGAACGCGCCGCCGCTGCCCCGCGAACAGCTCGAATTCCGCCTGCTCAACGAGTTCCAGCACGATTTCCCGCTCGATCCGGCGCCCTTCGCCACGTTGGCGCGGCAGCTCGACAGCGACGAAGCGACGGTGCTCGCCACCCTGCGCCGTCTTCAGGAGACCGGCGCGATCAGCCGCATCGGTGCGGTGTTCGCGCCGCGCAGCGTGGGCGAGAGCACGCTCGCCGCGCTGGCCGTGCCGCCCGAGCGGCTCGACACCGTCGCCGCGCTCATCAACGCCCATGCCGGCGTGAACCACAACTACGAGCGCGAGCACCGCTACAACCTCTGGTTCGTCGCCACCGCGGCCGATGCCTCGGCGCTCGACGCGCTGCTGGCCGAGATTCGTGACGAGACGGGTCTGCAGCCCATCGCCCTGCCGCTGATCGAGGAATATCACATCGATCTGGGCTTCGACCTGCTGCACGGCGGCAAGAAGTCCGCGCCGCCGACACGCTCCTGCCTGCCGCGCGAAACCTCGGCGACCGACCGCCGGCTGATCGCCGCGCTGCAGCCGGGACTGCCGCTGGTCTCCCGTCCTTATGCATGCCTGGCCGCCAGTGCCGGAATCGAGGAGGCCGCCCTGCTGGCGCGGCTGCGCGAATGGCTCGACGAGGGCTGCATCAAGCGCTTCGGTGTCGTCGTGCGCCATCACGAACTCGGTTTCCGGGCCAATGCGATGGTAGTCTTCGACGTTCCCGATGCTGAGGTCGCCGGGATCGGCCGGCGTCTCGCGCGCGAGCCCGAGGTGACGCTGTGCTACCGGCGTGCGCGCCATCTCCCCGAGTGGTCCGCCAATCTCTACTGCATGGTGCATGGCCGCTCGCGGGCCGAGGTCGAAGAAGTGGTCCAGCGCCTGCGCACGATCGCCGGCTACCCCGCGCAGGCGCTGTTCAGCCGGCGCCGCTTCAAGCAGTGTGGCGCGAGGTATTTCGATGCGGCCGCCGCCGGATGATCTCGCTCTCGATGCCGCGGACCGGGCGCTGATCAACGCCCTGCAGGGCGGATTCCCGCTCTGCGACGAACCTTTCCGCGCGGTGGGCGAATCTTTGGGGCTGAGCGAAGGGGAGATCATCGAGCGGTTGCGCGCGCTGCTCGAGCGCAGGGTGCTCACGCGCTTCGGCCCGCTCTATCAGATCGAGAAGCTCGGCGGCGCGTTCGTGCTCGCGGCACTCAAGGTGCCGGAAGATCGCTTCGAGGAGGTCGCCGCGCTGGTCAATGCGCTGCCCGAGGTGGCGCACAATTACCGCCGCGAGCATGCGTTCAACATGTGGTTCGTGCTCGCCACCGAGACGTCGGCCGGCATCGCTGCGGCGATCGAGAAGATCGAAGCCGCCACCGGTCTCACCGTGTTCGCCTTCCCGAAGGAGCGCGAATATTTCGTGGAGCTCAAGCTCGATGCCGGATGAGATCGACCGCCGCCTGATCGTCGCCACGCAGGCCGGTCTGCCGCTGGTGCCGCGCCCTTGGCAGGCGCTGGCCGATCGGCTCGGGATACCGGCCGCCGAAGTGCAGGCGCGGCTGGCGGCGATGCTCGCCAGCGGGGTGGTCCGCCGCATCGGCGCGGTGCCGAACCACTATGCGCTCGGCTACCGCTTCAACGGCATGACGGTCTGGGATGTCGATGACGCCCGGGTCGACGCGCTCGGAATGGCGGTTGGCGCGCTGCCGTTCGTCAGCCACTGCTACCGGCGGCCGCGCCGCCTGCCGGAGTGGCCTTACAACCTGTTCGCGATGGTGCATGCCAGGAGCCGCGAGGCCGCGCTGGAACAGGTGGAGCGGATCGCCGCCGTGCTCGGTTCGGACTGCCGCGGCCGCGACGTGCTGTTTTCCAGCCGCATCCTGAAGAAGACCGGTCTGCGTCTCACGGACGGTTGATCGAGGGGAAAAACAGAGCAGCGTTTGCGAAGGGCCGCCCCGAGCAAACGCGGCACGCGCCGTAAGGCGCAAACCGCTGCACGCGTATTTGCTGACACTCTCATGTTCGAGCCTCGTGTCGCGAGGCGAGCAGGTAAGAACCCCCCGCGAGGGGGGTGAAGGGGGGGTGGCTAATTCTCTGCGGCGGAATGTCGCACCCATGATTCACGAGCCGCCCTTCATCCTGGCGGATAATTCGCCCATGCAGGATCATGACATCCCACGCCTCGCGACGATCCGCCGCCGGCTGGCACTCTTGCGCTGGTGGCTGATCGGCGCCCTGACGCTGGCCACCCTCGCCGGGCCGACCCTGCTCGACATCGCCCTGCCGCTGGCACCGCTCTTGTCCTTGCTCGCCCTGCTGGCCGTGTTCAACCTGGTCATCCAGGTCTGGGGGGGCAACGAGGAATTCCGCCCCGTCGATCTCGCCGGACAGCTCGCGGTGGACCTCGTCGCGATGGGTGTGCTGCTCTATCTGACCGGTGGCGCGACCAATCCGCTCATCTCGCTCCTGTTGCTGCCGGTGGCCGTCTCGGCGTTCTCGCTGCCGGCGCGGTGGGTGGCCGGCCTCGCTCTGCTTTCGATCGGCATCTATTCGCTGCTGATGCTCTATTCGCTGCCGCTGCCGGTGGCCGACGTCGCCCGCGCGACGCGCCTGCATCTCACCGGCATGTGGCTGACCTTCGTCGTCTCGGTGCTGCTGCTCGCCTGGTTCGTCACGCGCATGACCCAGACCCTGCGCGAACGCGACATCGAGCTGGCCGCCGCACGCGAGGATGCGCTGCGCGATGCGCAGGTCGTCGCACTCGGCCAGCTGGCCGCCGGCGCCGCCCACGAGCTGGGAACCCCCTTGGCGACGATGAACGTGTTGGCCGGCGAGTTGGCGAACGACCCGCGTTTGCCCGAGGATGCGCATGCCGATCTCGAACTCCTGCGCCGGCAGATCGGCATCTGCAAGGAGATCGTCGGCGGGCTGACGCAAAAGGCCGGCATCGAGCGCGCCGGACAGCTGCAAGCGGCGAACGTCTGGCTGGAAAACCTGCTCGCCCGCTGGCGTACGCTGTGGCCGAACGCGAGCTGCGCGCTGGAGATCACCAGCCCGGGCACCCCGCCACGGCTGATCCCCGAGGCGGCGATCGAACAGGCGATCACCAACCTGCTCAACAATGCCGCGAAGATCGCGCCGCAGCAGATCCGCGTGCTGCTCGGCTGGAACGGCAAGACGCTGACCATCGCCGTGCACGATCGCGGCCCGGGTTTCCCGCCCGAAGTGTTGCGCCGCTGCGGTGCCGAACCGCTACCCCCGGTGGCGGAGGGCAGCGGCATCGGCCTGTGGCTGACGCGTGCCGCCGTCGAGCGGCGCGGCGGCCGGCTCCGGCTGGAAAATCGCGACGGAGGGGTGGCGACCGTCGAACTGCCTTTGGGAGAATCTGCATGAGTGAATCGGTGTTGGTCATCGATGATGACACGACCTTCAATGCCGTCTTGGCGCGCGCCTTGAAACGCCGCGGTTATGAAGCCGTCAGCGCGACGGATGCCGCATCGGCCCTCGACCTCGCGCGTCGGACGCCGCCCGATGCCGTGGTGCTGGACCTCAACCTCGGCAGCAGTTCGGGCCTGCAGCTGATCCGGCCGCTGCTCGATCTGGCGCCGCACTGCCGCATCGTCGTATTGACCGGTTATGCCAGCATCGCCACGGCGGTGGAGGCCGTCAAGCTCGGCGCCGTCCAGTACTTCGCCAAGCCCGTCGAGGTCGAGGCGCTCATCGCGGCATTCGAAACGGGACAGGACAAGCCAGTCCCGTCCGTCGAAGTCCCCAGCGATCCGCTCTCCGTCAGCCGGCTCGAGTGGGAACACATCCAGCGCGTCCTGCACGAGCACGACGGCAACATCTCCGCCACTGCGCGCGCCCTGAAGATGCACCGGCGCACCTTGCAGCGCAAGCTGGCCAAGCGGCCGGCGAAGGTTTGAGGCCGGAAGCGCGGGCGGTGTGCCGCTCCGCCAGAGCCGATTTTTCAAAATTTGAAAAAGCGCTTGGCGAAATGGCAGATTTTGTTAGAATGCGCGTCTCGATTCACCGAGAAACCGACGCGGAGTGGTAGTTCAGTCGGTTAGAATACCGGCCTGTCACGCCGGGGGTCGCGGGTTCGAGTCCCGTCCACTCCGCCAACGAACATCCGAGGGGGTGCCTGAGCGATCCGGCACCCTTTCTCGTTTCTGGAGCCAAGACATGCCGGTCATCACCCTTCCCGACGGTTCGCAACGCAGCTATGCGCAGCCGCCCACCGTGGCCGAAGTGGCGGCCTCGATCGGCGCGGGACTCGCCAAGGCCGCGCTGGCAGGCAAGGTCGACGGCAAGCTGGTCGATACCTCGTATCGCATCGAGCAGGATGGGAAGCTTGCCATCATCACCGACAAGGACCCGGAAGGCCTCGAGATCATCCGCCACTCGACCGCCCATCTGCTCGCCTATGCGCTCAAGGAGCTGATCCCCGAAGCGCAGGTGACGATCGGGCCGGTGATCGAAAACGGCTTCTATTACGACTTCGCCTGCCGGCCGCTGACGCCCGAGGATCTCGCCGCGATCGAAAAGCGCATGGTGGAACTCGCCAAGAAGGACCTGCCCGTGACGCGCGAAGTCTGGCCGCGTGACGAGGCGATCGCCTTCTTCAAGTCGATCGGTGAGCACTACAAGGCGGAACTGATCGCCGCGATTCCCGCCGGCGAGGAAGTGTCGCTCTACCGCGAGGGCGATTTCGTCGATCTGTGCCGCGGCCCGCACGTCCCCTCGACCGGCAAACTGAAGCACTTCAAGCTGATGAAGGTGGCCGGCGCCTACTGGCGCGGCGACGCGAAGAACGAACAGCTGCAGCGCGTCTATGGCACCGCCTGGGCGACCAGGCAGGAACTCGACGCCTATTTGACGATGCTCGAAGAAGCCGAGAAGCGCGACCACCGCAAGCTCGGGGCAATGCTCGACCTGTTCCACTTTCAGGAAGAGGCGCCCGGCGCGGTGTTCTGGCATCCGCATGGCTGGCGGCTGTTCCAGGATTTGATCGGCTACATGCGCGCGCGCCAGGAAGCCGCCGGCTATGTCGAGGTGAATACGCCGGACGTGATGGATCGCAGCCTGTGGGAAATCTCCGGCCACTGGTTCAACTACCGCGAGCACATGTTCACGACGCAGACCGAGGACGAGCGCGTGTTTGCGTTGAAGCCGATGAACTGCCCGGGCGGCATGCTGCTCTTCAAGCAGGGTGTGAAGAGCTACCGCGATCTGCCGCTGCGCATGGCCGAATTCGGCAAGGTGCATCGCTACGAGCCTTCCGGCGCGCTGCACGGCCTGCTGCGCGTGCGCCATTTCACCCAGGACGACGCGCACATCTTCTGCACCGAAGAGCAGATGGAGCAAGAGTGCAAGGACGTGGTCGCGCTGATCCTCGACATCTACAAGGACTTCGGTTTCACCGAGGTACGCATCAAGCTCTCGACCCGGCCCGAGAAGCGTATCGGCTCGGACGAGACCTGGGACAAACTCGAGACGGCGCTGGCGAACGCGCTCGAGCACATGGGTATGAGTTACGAGCTGTTCCCGGGCGAAGGCGCGTTCTACGGCCCGAAACTCGAATTCGTGCTGCGCGACGCGATCGGCCGCGACTGGCAGTGCGGCACCTTGCAGGTCGACATGAACCTGCCGGAGCGCTTCGACATCCACTATGTGGCGGCCGACAACACGCACCGCCGCCCGGTGATGCTGCATCGCGCGCTGTTCGGCTCGCTGGAGCGCTTCGCCGGCATTCTCATCGAGCATCATGCCGGTGCGCTGCCGCTGTGGCTCTCGCCGGTGCAGGCAGTGGTGATGAACATCTCGGAAGGGCAGGCGGATTACGCGGCCGATGTGGCGCAAAAGCTGCGTAGTGCGGGTTTGCGCGTCGATTGCGATTTGCGCGGCGAAAAAATCAACTATAAAATCCGCGAACACAGCTTGTTGAAGCGGCCTTATCTCGTCGTCGTCGGCGACAAGGAAAAGGCCGCCGGGTTGGTCGCCTTGCGTGCTCGAGGCAATCAGGATCTCGGGCAGATGTCCCCCGATCAGTTGATAGAGCGTCTGCAGCGGGAGATCCGCAGCAAAGGCCGGGCGGCCTGATTTTCGGATTTTTTAGGAGACTTGCACCATCGCCCAGGAAAAGACGCAGCGCGTCAACGAAGAAATCACAGCCCCCGAGATACGCTTGATCGGGGCCGACGGTGAGCAGCTTGGCATCATGTCCGTTCGTCAGGCGCTGCAATTGGCGGAAGAGGCCGGCGTCGATCTGGTCGAGATCGCGCCGATGGCCACTCCGCCGGTCTGCCGTCTGATGGATTTCGGCAAGTTCAAGTATCAGGAAGCGAAGCGCGCCGCGGAGGCCAAGAAGAAACAGAAGATCGTCGAGGTCAAGGAAATCAAGTTCCGTCCCGGCACGGACGAGAACGACTACCAGATCAAGATGCGCAACGTGGTCAAATTTCTCGGCGAAGGCGACAAGGCGAAGATCACGCTGCGCTTTCGCGGCCGGGAGATGGCTCACCAGGAAATCGGCATGCGGATGCTGGAACGCATTCGCACCGAACTTGCCGACCGGGCCGTGGTGGAGCAGTTTCCGAAAATGGAAGGCCGCCAGCTGATCATGGTGCTGGCGCCGTCGAAAAAGCAGGCGAAGCCGGCGAAGGAAGCCGCTGCGCCGGTGCAGAAGCAGTAACAGTTTTGGATACGGCAGCGTTTGCGAAGGACCGTCCCCGAGCAAACGCGGCACGCGCCGCAAGGCGCAAACCGCTGCGGGCGAATTGGTTGCCGCCCCTCATATTCGAGCGCAGCGAGCAGGTAAGAACCCCCGCGAGGGGGTGAAGGG
>JACAEF010000018.1 GCA_013388985.1 Rhodocyclaceae bacterium | reverse complement strand
GTCCCGAGCAAACGCGGCACGCGCCGAAGGCGCAATCCGCGAAATGCTGACCACGATAGGCGCCCTCATTTTCGAGCGTAGCGAGCACGAAAGAACCCCCCGCGAGGGGGGCGAAGGGGGGCGGGCGTTCATTCGGGCCGGCTGGGTCATGGGCGGGCTGGCGCTTGCGCTCGTCGATGCACCGGCATGGGCGGCCGTCGGCCTGCCGCCGTTGCGCGTCGATCCGGCGCTGCTGGGCGGGGCGCCTGCCAAGCCCGCGGCGAGTCCGGCACCGCCGCTACCAGCCGCACCGGCTGCGACGGCTCCTACCACACCCGCCGCCATCGCTCCGGCTGCCGCGAAGCCCGCTGCTCCTGTGCCCTCGCAAGCCGCGTCCGAGGCGTCCGCTTCCTCCCGCGAGACCGGGCCGGCTGAGCCGGCGGGCGCCCCAGCCACCCCAGCCGGGTCGGCGCCGCGCCTGCCGACCACGCCGTTCGCCCGTACCGACAAGGCTTCCGCGCCGACCACCGTCACCGCCGACCGGATCGAAGGCGTCAACGAGCAGGAAGTGGTGGCGGAAGGCAATGTGCTGGTCACTCGCGGTAGCGACACGCTGCGCGCCGACCGCATCGTCTATCGGCAGCAGGAAGACGAGGTCGAGGCCACCGGCAACGTGCGGCTCGCTTCTCCCGAGACGACGATGACCGGACCGCGGTTGCGCATGCGCCTCGAAGAGAGCACGGGCGAATTCGAGAAACCGGAATACACGATCCGTCATCAGCGGCCGCCCGTGCCGGAACCGGCGCTCACCCTGCTGGGGCTGCCGGCGATGGACGAAGGCGGCCACGTCGTGGTGCAGACGGGCCGCATGCTCCAGCGCCCGCCGATCACCGGCAGCGGCAGCGCGGCGCAGCTCGAATTCCGCGGCAAGGACCAGTATCGCCTTTCCGCGGCCACCTTCAGCACCTGCGCGCCGGGCAAGCGCGACTGGGAAATCTATGTCGATGAGCTGGACCTCGACTACACGCGCGAGGAAGGCAGCGGCCGCCATGCGACGGTGCGCTTCAAGGACGTGCCGCTGCTCTATCTGCCGTGGATGGACTTTTCGCTGAACAATCAGCGAAAGAGCGGCTTTTTGCCGCCGACGGTCGGCTCGACCAGCAAGAGCGGTTTCGAAGTGACCGCGCCGTGGTACTGGAACATCGCGCCCAACATGGATGCGACGCTCACACCGCGGCTGATGACGCGCCGTGGCGTGCAGTTGAACGGCGAGTTCCGCTATCTGCTCGACACCGAGGCGAATCGCACCCAGGCGGGCATGCCCGACAAGGGCCAGGTGCGCATCGAGTATCTGCCGGGCGACCGGCTGGCCGACCGCGATCGTTACGGCTATGCGCTTTTGCATACCCAGACGCTCGGCCATGGTTTTTCCGCGTCGCTCAATCTGAACGGCGTTTCCGACGACAATTACTTCAGCGACCTGTCGACGCGGGTCGCGCAGGTCTCCCAGGGTAACCTGCTGCGCCAGGGGATCGTGAACTATGCCGGTCCGTGGTATGCCGCTTCGCTCAATTTCCAGGGCTTCCAGACCCTGCAGAACCTTGCGAAACCCTATCAGCGGCTGCCCCAGCTCACCGCCAGTGCTTTCCGTTACGACCTGCCTTACGGCCTGGCGTTCAACCTCAATGCCGAGTATGTGAATTTCGACCATCCGACCAATCTGATCGGCAAGCGCACCATCGTCTATCCGCAGCTGTCGCTGCCGCTCGCGACCGCGGCGCTGTCGCTGACGCCGAAGCTCGGCGTGCATGTCACCCACTACGAACTCGCCGGCCTCGACCGTCCGGCGGCGGCCGCCTGGAGCACCGTGCCGACCAGCCAGAACCGCGCGCTGCCGATCTTCAGCCTCGATGGCAATGCCGTCCTGGAGCGCAACGTCGACTGGTTCGGCAAGACGCTGCTGCAGACGCTCGAACCGCGCGCCTACTATCTGTTCGTGCCCAAGCGCGACCAGAGTCAGATCCCCGTGTTCGATACCGGTATCGCCGATTTCAATTTCGCCCAGATGTTCTCGGAAAACCGCTATGCCGGCGGCGACCGCATCGGCGATGCCAACGAGCTGACGCTGGCGGTCACCTCGCGGCTGATCGATCCCGCCAGCGGCGCCGACCTGTTGCGCGCCACGGTCGGCACGCGCCACTATTTCACCGACCAGTCCGTGACGCTGCCGGGAGAAACCGCGCGCACCGACCGCGCCGCCGACATCCTCGCCACGCTCGCCGGCCGGGTCTGGCCACGCACCTATGCCGACATCGGCTGGCAATACAATCCGCGCGATGGCCGTACCGAGCGCATGAGCCTGGGCGGGCGTTACCGCCCCGAGGCGGGCAAGGTGCTCAACGTCGCCTACCGTTATACCCGCGATCTGCTCGGCCAGATCGACGTCTCGGCGCAATGGCCGCTGTTCGGCGGCTGGCACGGCGTCGGGCGCTACAACTATTCGACCAAGGAGAAGCGCGTCATCGAAACCATCGGCGGCCTCGAATACGATGCCGGCTGCTGGGTCGGGCGCTTCGTCGTGCAGCGCCTGGCGACGATCGCCGACCAGCCGACGACGGCGCTCTTCCTCCAGCTCGAACTGAACGATTTCTCGCGCATCGGATCGAATCCGCTGCAACTCCTGCGCCGCAGTATCCCGGGTTACGGTGTGATCAACCAGCCGACCGCGGATCCGGTGTTCGCCGAAAACTGACGCCAGACCATGAGACTCGCTTCCTTCCTAGCCTTGCTCGTGCTGCTGCCCGTGCTGGCCGTCGCCCAGCCGCGCCAGCCGATCGCCATCGACCGTGTCGTCGCCGTCGTCAATGACGAGGCGATCACCCTCAACGAACTGCGCGACCGCCTGAATGCCGTGACGCGCCAGCTGCGCGAGCGCGGCACGCCCTTGCCGCCGCCGGAAGTGCTCGAAAAGCAGATTCTCGATCGCCTGATCGTCGATCGACTGCAGCTGCAGTTCGCCAAGGAAACGGGCTTACGCATCGCCGAGGGCGAGCTCGATGCCGCGTTGCGCCGCATCGCCGAGAACAACCGCCTGTCGCTCGCCGAGTTCCGCGCCGCGCTCGAAAGGGACGGCATCGACTGGCAGCGCTTCCGCGAGGACATCCGCAACGAGATGATCATCGCCCGGCTGCGCGAACGCGAGGTCGACAGCCGCATCGTCGTCTCGGACGGCGAGATCGACAATTACCTCGCCCAGCCCGAACAGGCCAACCAGAGCGCGCTCGTCACCCTCGGCCACATCATCATCCGCGTGCCCGAGCAGATCGATGCGGCGCGTCTCGCGCAATTGCGCAACCGCGCCGAGGAAGCGCTCGCCCGCATCAAGGCCGGCCAGGATTTCGGCCAGGTGGCGGCGAGCTACTCCGAAGCGCCCGATGCGCTCGCCGGCGGGATTCTCGAACCGCGTCCCGTCGACCGCTTGCCGACGCTATATGCCGAAGCGGTCGCCAAGCTGCAACCCGGCGAGGTCAGCGGCATCCTGAGGAGCCCGGCGGGTTTTCATATCGTCAAGCTGATCGAGCGCAAAGGCGGCAGCATCGGCGACGGCCTGATCCGGCAGACCCATGCGCGCCACATCCTGATCAAGGTCAATGAGCTCACCTCCTCCGACGAGGCGCGCCACAAGCTGGTCGGACTCAAGGAACGCCTCGACCACGGCGCCGACTTCGCCGAGCTGGCGCGGCTGTATTCCAATGATCTCTCGGCGGCGAAGGGCGGCGATCTGGGCTGGCTCTATCCGGGCGACACGGTGCCGGAATTCGAGCGCGCGATGGATGCGCTGAAGGTCGGCGAAGTCAGCCAGCCCGTGCAATCGCCGTTCGGCTGGCATCTGATCCAGGTGCTCGAACGCAAGAATGCCGCGGCGGGCGATGAGCGCAAGCGCATCATGGCGCGCCAGGTC
This sequence comes from Rhodocyclaceae bacterium, assembly GCA_013388985.1. GTDB lineage: Bacteria > Pseudomonadota > Gammaproteobacteria > Burkholderiales > Rhodocyclaceae > Sulfuricystis. The sequence goes on along the minus strand of JACAEF010000018.1, from coordinate 8,628 downwards.
TTGCGCGAGCGCAAATCCGACGAAGCCTACGAGGACTGGCTTCGGCAACTGCGCGACCGTGCCCATGTCGAATACCGGCTTGAAGAACGCTGATCTTCCCGTAATCGCGGTCACCTCCGGAGAACCCGCCGGCATCGGGCCGGACATCTGCCTGGCGCTGGCCGACCGGGCGTTTGACGCGCACCTCGTCGTGCTCGGCGATCGCGGGCTGTTCGAAGAACGCGCCCGGCAGCTGGGGCGTGAGATCGGCGCGCTCGACATCCGCCATGTCCCCCTCAAAAAATCGGCGCTGGCGGGACGGCTCGACCCGGCCAACGCGCACTATGTGCTCGATCTGCTCGATGCGGCCGTGGCAGGCTGCCAGTCGGGCGAGTTCGCCGCGCTGGTCACCGCGCCGGTGCATAAGGGCGTGATCAACGATGCCGGCATCCCCTTCACCGGGCACACCGAATACCTCGCGGCGAAGACCGGCACGCCGCGCGTCGTGATGATGCTTGCCGGCGGCGGCCTTCGCGTCGCGCTGGCGACCACGCATCTGCCGTTGAAGGACGTGCCTGCCGCGATCACGCAGGACGAGCTGGAAGCCACGCTCCGCATCCTGCATGCCGATCTCGTCGCCAAATTCGGCATCGGGCGGCCGCGCATCCTCGTCGCGGGTCTCAATCCGCACGCTGGCGAAGGTGGCCATCTGGGGCGCGAGGAGATCGAGGTGATCAGCCCGGTGCTCGAACGGCTGCGCGGCGAGGGGATGGAACTGATCGGCCCGCTGCCGGCCGACACGCTGTTTACGCGCAACGTGCTGAAGGGCTCCGATGCGCAGCTGGCGATGTATCACGACCAGGGACTGGCGGTGCTCAAGTACGCCGCCTTCGACGAGGGCATCAACGTCACGCTCGGCCTGCCGATCATCCGCACCTCGGTCGATCACGGCACGGCGCTGGAGCTTTCCGGCACCGGCAAAGCCTCGCCCACCAGCCTGTTCGCGGCGGTCGATGCGGCCATCCAGATGGCCCGCCGCAAAGCCGCATGAAAGATCATCAGCCGAGGAAGCGCTTCGGCCAGAACTTCCTCGTCTCGCCGGGCGTCGTCCGCAAGATCGTCGCGGCGATCGCGCCCCGTCCCGGCGACACCGTGATCGAGATCGGGCCGGGTCTGGGGGCGCTCACCGGGCCGCTCTTGGAAAAGCTCGACCACCTGCACGTCGTCGAGATCGACCGCGATCTGATCGCGCATTTGCAAACGCGCTTCCCGCCCGAGCGCCTGACGATCCACGAAGGCGATGCGCTGCGGTTCGACTTCGGCGCGCTCAAGGGGGCGGGGCCGCTGAAGATCGTCGGCAACCTGCCCTACAACATCTCGACGCCGCTCTTGTTCCATCTCGCCCGCTTTGCCGACCAGGTCGCCGAAATGCATTTCATGCTGCAAAAGGAGGTCGTCGACCGCATGGTCGCGCTGCCCGGCTCGGCCGACTACGGCAGGCTGTCGGTGATGCTGCAATACCGCTTCCGGATGGAGCGGCTGTTCGTCGTGCCGCCGGGTGCGTTCGACCCGCCGCCGAAGGTCGATTCGGCCATCGTGCGCCTGATCCCGAAAAAACTCGGCGCTGGCGAGACGGCACGCGATGAAGCCCTGTTCGGCCGCCTGGTGGCGACGGCATTCTCACAGCGGCGCAAGATGCTGCGCAACACCCTGCAGGACTTCGGCGGCGAAGCGCTGCTCACCGCGCAGGGCATCGCGCCGACCGCGCGCGCCGAAACCCTCTCGGTCGCGGATTACCTGCGCCTCGCCAACGCGCTGGCGCAGCAATGAAAAACGCCCGGGGGGAGGCGAAACCCCCGGGCGCTCTTCGTGCGAAGCGACTCAGTCCGCCTGCTTGCGCAAGAAGGCGGGGATGTCGATGTTGGAGAGTCCCACGTCGGCCATGTCGCGCGCGCGGCTGTCGCGATTGCCGCGCGGGTTCGGCGTGAAGAAGTCGTCGAGACTGCCGGCGGGCGCGTTGCTGCCCGCGATGTTCAGCACCCCGCCGGCCGGCTCGATCATCGCCGGCGCGGGCGGCAGGTCGTAGGTGCCGGTGCGCTGGCCGCGACCCTCGCGGTAGACGATCTCCGGCTTGCGCGCGACTTTCGAGCCCAGACCGGTGGCGACCACCGTGACGCGCAGCTGGTCTTCCATCGCGTCGTCGAACACCGCGCCGCAGATCACCGTGGCTTCCGGCGCCGTGTAGTTGTGGATGGTGGCCATCACCTCCTGATACTCCTTGAGGCCGAGCGAGCTGCTGGCGGTGATATTGACCAGCACGCCCTTCGCGCCCGAGAGCTCGATGCCTTCGAGCAGAGGGCTCGCCACCGCGGCCTCGGCGGCCAGCCGGGCGCGATCGACGCCGGCCGCGGTCGCCGAACCCATCATCGCCTTGCCCATCTCGCCCATCACCGTGCGCACGTCCTCGAAATCGACATTGACCAGGCCCGGCACGTTGATGATCTCCGAGATGCCACCGACGGCGTTCTTCAGCACGTTGTCGGCGGCCTTGAAGGCTTCGAGCATGCTGACGTCCTCGCCGAGCACTTCCATCAGCTTCTCGTTGAGGATGACGATCAGCGAATCGACGTACTGCGACAGTTCGGCGATGCCCTCGTCGGCCACCCTGCCGCGGCGGCCTTCGAAACCGAAGGGCTTGGTGACCACCGCGACGGTGAGAATGCCCAGCTCGCGCGCCACCTCGGCGATCACCGGCGCCGCGCCGGTGCCGGTGCCGCCCCCCATGCCGGCGGTGATGAAGCACATGTGCGCGCCGCGCAGCAGATCGGCGATCTTCTCGCGGTCCGCCTGCGCGTGCGTGCGGGCACGCTCCGGCTTGCCACCGGCGCCCAGGCCCGGCCCCAGCTGCAGCTTGACGCCCGCCGAGGAAGCTTTCAGTGCCTGCGCGTCGGTATTTACACAGATGAATTCGACGCCGCCGACGCCCTCGCGGATCATGTGCTCGACGGCGTTGCCGCCGGCGCCGCCGACGCCGATCACCTTGATGATGGTGTCGTTTGCATCCCGATCGATGATTTCGAACATTTCGCCTCTCCTGTCGTTGCCAATGCGTTGCTGAAAACTCACAGATTGCGGGCAAACCAGGCGCGCATGCGCCCGAACACCTGCCCGAGACTCAAGGGCGGCTCCTTGCCGCCGCGTTGCCGTTGCGCCAAGCCTTCCTGCAGCAGACCCATCGCCGTGGCATAGCGCGGATTCCTGACGAAATCGGCGAGCGGACCGTTGTAGTTCGGCACGCCGACCTTCACCGTGTTGTGGAAGATCTCCTCGCCGAGCTCGGCCATGCCGGGCATCTGCGCGCTGCCGCCGGTGAGCACGACGCCGGCGCGCAGCAGGCGCGCGTAGCCGCTCTTGATCAGTTCCTCCTGCACCTTCTGGAATATTTCCTCGACGCGCGGCTGGATGAAGCCCGCCAGCGTCGCGCGCGACAGCGTGGTCGCCGGGCGGTCGCCGACACCCGGCACTTCGAGCATCTCTTCGGGATCGGCGAGCTGGGAGAGCGCCACGCCGTAGCGCAGCTTGATCTCCTCGGCATCCTGGGTCGAAGTGCGCAGCGCGATCGCGATGTCGTTGGTGATCTGGTCGCCGGCGATCGGGATCACCGCGGTGTGGCGGATCGCTCCCTGGCTGAAGATGGCGACATCGGTGGTACCGCCGCCGATATCGACCAGACAGACGCCGACGTCCTTCTCGTCGTCGCTGAGTACGGCATTGCCCGAGGCGAGCGGCTGCAGCACCAGATCGACCACCTCCAGCCCACAGCGGCGCACGCATTTGACGATGTTTTGCACCGCGGTGACGGCGCCGGTGACCAGATGCACTTTCACCTCGAGGCGGCGCGCATCCATGCCGATCGGATCCTTGACGCCGTCCTGGCCGTCGACGATGAATTCCTGCACCAGCGTGTGCAGGATCTGGTCGTCGGCCGAGATCGGCGTGGCATTCGCTGCTTCGATCGCACGCGCGATGTCGTACTGCGTGACCTCGCGATCCTTCACCACGGCCATGCCGTTGGAATCCTTGCTCTTGATGTGGCTGCCGGCGATGCCGGTATATACCTCCTTGATCTTGCAGCCGGCGACCATCTGCGCCTCGGCGATCGCCTTGGAGATGCTGCTCACGGTCGCCTCGATATTGACGACGACGCCCTTTCTGAGGCCGCGCGACTCCTGGGTGTCCTGCGTGCCGAGGCCGAGGACGGCGAGCTGTCCCTCGGCGTTTACTTCGGCGACGATGGCGACGATCTTCGAGGTGCCGATGTCCAGGCCGACGATCAGGTCGCGATTCTTGTCCTTGCTCATGACTTCCGTCCTGCCGTTGCTGCTTGCTGCGCCCGCACCGCGCGTTCGACGCCGGTGAGCGCGAAACCGTTGGGATAGCGCATATCGGCGCTCCGGAAAGCGCCGAAGCGCGCCTTGATGCCCGGGTAGTACGCGACGAAACGTGCCAGGCGTTCCGCGAGCGCAAGGCGTTCCTCGTCGCGTCCGAGCTCGATCGCGACACCGTCGTCGAGCTTCAGACGCCAGGCGCGGCGCGGCGAGAGCGAGAGTGCGGCGACATGCCGGCCCAGCGGCGCGAGTTGCTCATCGAAGCTGGCGAGGCGGGCGAGAAGCTCACCTGCCGCCTCCGGCGGGCCGCTCAGCACTGGCAAGGCGGGCGCCTCTTCCGGCAGCTCGGCATCGAACACCTCGCCATGCCGGTCGACCAGCGCCGCTTCGCCGTTCAGGTGACGCCACTGCGCCACCGCCTCGTGCTCTTCGAGCGTCACCGCCAGACCATCCGGCCATTGCCGGCGCACGAAGGCCCTGCGCACCCAGGGCAGCGCCTCGATGCTGCTCCGCACCGTATCGAGATCGACGGTGAAGAAATTGCCGCTCACCGCGGTGCGCGCCGCGTGGGCCAGCTGCGCCGCGGAGACGTGCTGCGGGACCGTGGTGAGCACCACTTCGCGCAGCGGAAACAGCGGCAGGCGCTGCAGGGCGATCAGCGCCGCCCAAGCTAGGCCGACGATGCCGAACGCGAACAGCACGTCGGCCAGCAGATCGAGCAGCGCCGGCTGATGCCATAAAGACCCGCCCCCCTTCGCCCCCCTCGCGGGGGGTTCTTTACAGCTCGCGCCGGCAAGCCGGCGCTCGTTATTACGGGCGACTTCGTGGCTAGCGCGTCCCGGTTCGTGCCTTCGGCACGTGCCGCCTGCGGGCAGGGAAACCCTGCCCTCGGCTGCCCTGTTCATCGCTGCGGTGTTTTTCAGATCAGCCCTGGCCATGACGGGCCTCCGCGAGGATGCTCAGGACGAGGGCGGTGAAATCGATGCCGGCGGCCCTGGCCGCCATCGGCACCAGCGAGTGGCCGGTCATGCCGGGCGCGGTGTTCATTTCGAGCAGCGCGTAGCTGCCGTCGGCACGCAGGATCAGATCGGCGCGTCCCCAGCCGCGGCAGCCGAGCACGTCGAACGCCGCCAGCACCGTGCGGCCGATCTCCGCTTCCTTGGCGGCATCGAGGCCCGACGGGCAGTGATAGCGGACGACGTCGGTGAAATACTTGTTCTGGTAATCGTAACGGCATTCCGGGGCTTCGATCCGCACCAGCGGCAACACCCGGCGGCCCAGCACGGCGGCGGTGAGTTCGGTGCCGGCGACGAACTCCTCGGCCATCACCTCTTCCTTGCGGCCACCCGGCAGCATGTGCGCGGCGGCGAACGCGGCGGCGAACTCCTCGACGCGCTGCACCTTCGTCACGCCCAGTGACGAGCCTTCGCGCACCGGCTTTATGATCAGCGGCAGACCGAGTTCCGCGACGACTTCCGGGCCCTCGGAGGCGGCGGCGACGAGGCGCGAGTGCGGCACCGGCAGGCCGCTCGAGCGCCAGAGCAGGGATGTGCGCCGCTTGTCCATCGCCAGCGCCGAGGCGAGCACGCCGCTGCCGGTGTAGGGGATCTTCATCAGGTCGAGCGCGGCCTGCACCGTGCCGTCTTCGCCGCTGCCGCCGTGCAGGACGATGAAGGCGCGTTCCGGACGCCGTTCGGCGAGCGCCCACACCGGCTGCTCGGCCGGATCGAAGGCATAGGCATCGACGCCGGCGGCGACGAGCGCATCGAGCACCGCCTTGCCCGAGATCAATGAAATCTTGCGCTCGGCGGAATCGCCACCCATCAACACCGCTACCTTGCCAAACTTGGCTGCCATCAGCGTCCTGCTCCGAGAATGCGCACCTCGCGCACCAATGCCACTCCGAACTTTTCCAACACTTCGGCCTGAATTCGCCCGATTAAGCTTTCTATCGCGGATGCGCTGGCCACGCCCCCGGGATTAACGATGAAATTCGCATGCTTTTCGGACACCCTCGCGCCGCCGCATTCCGCTCCCTTGAGCCCGGCGGCTTCGATCAGCCGCGCGGCGTGGTCATTGGGCGGATTCCTGAACACCGAGCCGGCATTCGGCAGTTGCAAGGGTTGTGTTGCGACGCGGCGGGCGAGCAGCGCGCGGATCTTCTCGCGCGCGGCCGCCGGGTCGCCGGCGGGGAAGCGCAGCCAGGCGGCGACGAAGATCTCGTCGCTCGCCTGCTTCAAGCCGCAATGGCGGTAGCCGATGGCGAAATCGGCCGGCGTGCGCTCGATCGGCTCTCCCCGCCGGTTCAACATCAATACGCGTTCGACGAACTGCCAGATCTCGCTGCCGTAGCAGCCGGCGTTCATCGCCAGCGCGCCGCCGATCGTGCCGGGAATCCCGGCGAGGAATTCGGCGCCGGCGAAGCCGTGATTGGCGGCAAAACGGGCCAGCTTGGGCGATGCGACGCCGGCTTCGGCGTAGAGCGCGCCGTCTCCTTCCAGGCGCAGCGTCTTCAGCGCCCCATGGGTGAAGATCGCCGTGCCGTCGAAGCCGCCATCGCGGATCAGGAGGTTCGAGCCCAGGCCCACCATCAACAGCGGCTCATCAAGGCGCAACCCGGCCATGAAGTGCGCCAGATCGTCGAGACCGCTTGGAAAGCAGGCCTTGGCGACCGGGCCGCCGGCACGCCAGGTGACATGCTTCGCCATCGGTTCTTCGGCGCGGATGTCCATCATCGAGCCACCAGCTTGGCGGGGACGGCGCCGATCGAGCCGGCGCCCAGCGTGATGACGACATCGCCATCGCGCGCGGTATCCAGGATCGCCTGCGGCAGATCGGCGATGTTCTCGACGAACACCGGCTCGACCTTGCCGGCAACACGCAGGGCGCGCGCCAGCGTGCGGCCGTCGGCGGCGACGATCGGCGCCTCGCCGGCCGCATAGACCTCGGTGAGCAGCACCGCGTCGGCATTCGACAGCACGCGGACGAAATCCTCGAAGCAGTCGCGCGTGCGCGTGTAGCGGTGCGGCTGGAAGGCCACGACGATGCGCCGGCCGGGAAACGCGCCGCGTGCGGCGGCGAGCGTGGCCGCCATTTCGGTCGGGTGATGGCCATAGTCGTCGATCAGCGTGAAGTGGCCGCCTGCCGGGAGATTCACCTCGCCGTAGCGCTGGAAACGCCGCCCGACGCCGGTGAATTCGGCGAGCGCCTTCAGGATGGCCGTGTCGCCACAGCCGACTTCGGTGGCGACGGCGATCGCGGCCAGGGCGTTCCTCACGTTGTGCTCACCCGGCAGGTTGAGCGTCACCGCGAGCCGCGAGAGCGTGCCGTTGCTGCGCACGCAGTCGAAGCGCATGCGGCCGTCTTCCGCGCGCACGTTCTCGGCGCGGATGTTGGCATCCGCGGCGAAGCCGTAAGTGACCACTTGCTTGGCTATGCGCGGCAGGATCTCGCGCACGTGCGGATCGTCGATGCACAGCACCGCGACACCATAGAACGGCAGGCGATGGAGGAAATCGACGAAGGCCTGTTTGAGCCGGCCGAAGTCGTGGCCGTAAGTGTCCATGTGGTCGGCATCGATGTTGGTGACGACTGCGATCACCGGCGAGAGGAACAGGAAGGAGGCATCGGACTCGTCGGCCTCGGCGACGAGAAACTCTCCGCTGCCCAGCCGCGCGTTGCTGCCGGCCGAATTGAGCCGGCCGCCGATGACGAAGGTCGGATCGAGACCGGCCTCGGCCAGACAGCTCGCGGTGAGGCTGGTGGTCGTCGTCTTGCCGTGCGTGCCGGCGATCGCGATGCCCTGCTTCAAGCGCATCAGCTCGGCGAGCATCTGCGCGCGCGGCACGACCGGCAGATGGCGCGCGCGGGCGGCGACGACTTCCGGATTGTCGTCCTTCACCGCGGTCGAGACGACCACCGCGTCGGCATTGGCGATGTTCTCGGCGGCATGGCCGATCGCCACGCGTACGCCGAGGTCGCGCAGGCGGCGCGTCGTCGCGGATTCGGCGAGATCGGAGCCGCTCACCTCGAAGCCCTGGTTGGCGAGCACCTCGGCGATGCCGCTCATGCCGGCCCCGCCGATGCCGACGAAGTGGACGCGCTTGACCTTGTGTTTCATCGCGTGGCGAGCTCGAGGCAGAGTTCTGCCACCCGGCGCGTTGCGCCGGTCTTGCGCAGCGCGCGTGCCGCGACCGCCATGCGCAGCAGGCGCCCGCGGTCCTGCGCGCCCAGCCACTCGGCGAGCCGCGCGGGTGTGAGG
>JACAEF010000038.1 GCA_013388985.1 Rhodocyclaceae bacterium | reverse complement strand
GCGGCGCGGCGGGCCGCTTCGCACAGCTCGTCTCCCGCGCGCAAGGCGGCGAGCGCCGCGGCGTAACGGGGCGCCGCCGCCGGCTGGCCGAGACGGGCTTCGAGCGTCCGCTCCACCGCCTCGCGGAACAGGCCGATCTTGCGTCTCATCGCGGCGGCCGCCTGTTCGCCATGCGTCCGCAAGAGCGGCTGCAAGGCCTCATCGAACCACGCTTCGCACAGCGACGCCGCGGCGTCCTTGACGCTGACCGGATACACCGCCAATGGCGTGCCGAGCTGCGCGCCCAGCTGCTGGCGCACATAGTCGACGACGCGTTGCCGGTCGGGCGCATCGAGCAGGTCGGCCTTGCTGACCAGCACCATCGCGCTGGCGCCGGCGCGCAGCAGGCGCTGCACGAGCGCGAAGTCCTCCGGCGTCGGCACGGCGCCGGCGTCGATCAGCACGAGGCCGAGGTCGCAGCGCGGCAGGTAGGCGTCGGTTTCCGCCGCGCCGTCGGTCGCCAGCGATCCCAAACCCGGCGTGTCGACCCAGGTGACGCCCGGCGGCAGCCGCCCGGCTGGCACTTCGACGAGGATGCGCGTGACGTGCTTGCGGTTGCCGGGATTCTGCTGCTCGGTGGAGAACTCGGGCAGCCGCTCCAGGCCGATGGTCAGGGGCGGGCTCTGGGCGAACTCGATCATCGCGCGCGAATGTTCGCCGAGGCGGATGCGCGTCGGCACCGCCGTTACCGGCGTCACACCGACCGGCAAGACCGGCGCGCCGAGCAGGCGGTTGAGCAGCGAGGACTTGCCCGAGCTGACGCGCCCGAACACGCCGATCTCGAAGCCGTCGCCTTCCAGCCGCTCCAGCAGCAGCGAGAGCGTGCCGCGCAGGCCGACCAGGCCGTGATCCGTGACGATGCGCGCCAGTTCGCGCAGCAGCGGCACCTCGTCGCGCGTCTGTTCGAGCCTTTGCAGCCGCGCCGGCAGATCGGCATCCGGCCCCTGCGCGAGATAGGCCAAGAGCCGTTCCAGCGCCGCGTCCAGCTCGGCGGCGATGCCGTCGAGGCGCACGGCATCGGCGTCGGAGAGCGCGCCGTAGCCGCGCATGACCCGCGGCCGCAGCTCGTCGATCGCGATCCGCGCCGCCGCGACCTGGCTTTGCGCCGCCCACAGGGCGCCGCTCACCGGCGCGGGCCGCGGCGCGCCGACTTCATCCATGATCCGCGCCATCGCGCGGCGGATGCCGGCAACATGGTCGGCGACCACCTTGCGCTGCACCGGCGAAGCATCCTGCGTGTATCGGGCGAATGGAGAGGCGTCGGCCTCCGCCGACAGGTTGCGCACCGCCTCGCCGAGCAGTTCGTCGATATGGCGGAAGGAGACGACGAGATGGCGCAGCTGGCTTTCGTTCATGTGACGCGCGCGGCATCACGCGCCCGTATCCGCGGCTTCGCCCTGGAGGGCGCAACGCCGTTCGAGTTCGCCGATGCGCGTCAGGGTTTGCTCCAACACTCGCCGCCGCTCGCTCACTTCGGCCTCGCCGCCGCGGCGCAGCATCACGCCTTGCTCGATGGCGCGCTCGATGCCGGCGCTGGTCGCTTCCATGCGCGCGAGCATCTCACTGCGGAACGCCATGACGCTTTTCTTCAGCCGTTCGTCGAAATCGTAGCGGACACGGCCGGCCTGGGTCTCGACGAGATCGACGGCCTGCTGCGTCAGCCGCTCGCGCAGCAGGTGCTCGGCCAGGAAACGCGGCAGCGCCGCGATCAGGCCGGCGGTGAATTGATACAGCGCGCCGGGCTCGTTCCAGAACTTGTAATAGAAATGCGAATCCGATTTCCACAGCGACTCGGCATGGACGGCCGTGAAAGGAATCGAAAACAGGTCCGCCGAATAGCGCAGCAGTTCGTCGGCCGTCGCCTGGAGACTGGCGGCGAAGCGGGCGCAGAGGGTGTCGAAGGCGTGCGCCGTTTCGGCATCGGTGGCGGCCCGCCAGCGATCGTAGGCGCCGCGCACCTCGGCAACGCTGCGCCGTTCGATCTCCGCCGCCAGCTGCTTCGACGGCAGCTCGCGCAGCTCGTCGAACCAGCCTCCCACCCGCCGTGTCATTTCTTCCTTCAGCTCGAGCTTGAATGCCTCCAGCTGCGGCTCGATGCGCTCCTTGAGCAGTTTCCGCGCCTCGCCTTCGAGCAGGATCTCGAAATCGGATCTGGCTTGCAGGCTTTCCTGTTTTTTGGCGGCGAAGCGTTGCAGCGCCTCTTCGAGCTGCGCCAGCGGCTCGGACAGCGACTTGATCTCGATGTCGGTGGCCAATCTTGCCTGAGCCAGCAGGCGCGACAAGTTGCGGCGGACGGAACGCAGCCAGACCTGTTGTTTCTCTTCGATCAGGAAACGTCGCAGGGCAGCGTCGAAGGCGGGAAAACCGCTGGCGGCGACGAGCGCCGCATCGTTCTTCGTCCTGCCTTCCAGCGCCCGCCTGGCCGACACCGCGAATACCGGCACGGCGGCGCCCAGCGCCTCGCGCACCGCTTGGGTGGAAAAGGCGACGGATTCGGCCAGTTCCTCCGCCGACAGGTAGTCGGCCTTGTTGAGCAGGCAGAAGATGCGGTCGGCATATTGGCGCACGCCGCTCAAAAAATCGGCCTCGGCGCGGCTCACCGGCTGGTCGACCGAAGCGACGAACAGCACCGCGTCGGCCTGCGGCAGATAACGAAAGGTGACGTCGGTGTTGTGCTCGAACACCGAGCCGATGCCCGGGGTATCGACGAGCCGGATGCCACCGCGCAACCACTCGGACGGATAAGCCACCGTCACCTCGCGCACGTTCTTGACGTTCTTGGGGTTGCCCCGTTCCGTGACATAGTCGGCAATGGCCTCCGGAGCGACCTCGACGGTTTCGCCCGAATAGAACATCACCGAAGCGTGCGGCGTCTCGCCCCATTCGAGCACCGTGATCACCGAGGTGAGCGGCACCACGCCGACCGGCAGCAGGGGCGCGCCGAGCAGGGCGTTGACCAGGCTGCTCTTGCCGCGCTTGAACTGGCCGGCGACGACGAGATGGAAGACGTTGTCGCGCAGCTTGCGCGATAGATTCGCGCACGCCTCGGCATCGGCCTGCTCGAGGCGCGCCGCCTCTGCCACGCAGGCTTGCAGCCGGCTCAGCTCGGGATGGGCATCCATGGTCGTCATGGGCGATGTCATCCGCGCAAAGTGGCGATCAACCGTTTTGGATTGGCCAGCAGGTCGAGCGCATCATGGATGCCGGCCGCCATCACGTCCGCCGCGATCAGCGCCGCCGAGGCCGCGCCCTCGCCCTCCACGACGGCGATGCCGAGCGCCGCCGCTTCGAGCATCAGCCGGTCGTTGCGGCCATTGCCGATGCAGACGCAGTTGTCCGCGCCGAGCCGTTCGACGTAGGCAAGCTTCGCCGCCGCCTGGCGTCCGGCAGCGAGAATCGACAGCTGGCAGTCAAGGCCATCGAGCTGCTGGCGCGCCTGGCCGAAGGTGTCGGCGGTCACCACGTGCAAGTCCAACAGCGGCGCGAGCACCCTGAGCCGCTCGCGCAGTCCCGCCAGAAGGATACCGTCATGCGCGAGCGTGCCGTTGTAGTCGAGCACCAAGTGGGAGAGCTTCAGTTCGCCGAAGCCCGGAATCTGGATTTCAAGCACGATCGTTTTCTTCCTGGCCCGTCTCTTGTGGGAATGGATAGGATTGCCGCGCCGGAATCACGCCACGCACGCCACCACGCGGATCGTCGACGTCGCCCGGATAGCGGGGGATCAGGTGCAGATGGACGTGCGGCACCGTCTGGCCGGCAACCACCCCGACGTTGATGCCGAGGTTGTAGCCGGCCGGCCCACGCTCGCGGTCGAGCAGGGCCTTTGCTTCCTCTGCCAGCGCCAGCATCGCGCGGCGTTCGTCCTCGGTCGTCGCGAAGAAATCCGCGACGTGGCGGAAAGGGATGATCAGGCAATGACCCGGCGTGACGGGGTAGCGGTCGAAACGCACGCCCGCCAGATCGTTGCGCAGGATCAGTCCCTCCAGGGTACAAAACGGGCAAGAGGTCGGCATCGGCCTTCGCTCAGGCGCCGAAACGGGCGGCGCTTCCCAGTTCCGCCTCGATCTCCAGCAAGCGGTTGTACTTGGCGATGCGTTCGGAGCGACACACCGAACCGGTCTTGATCTGGCCGCCGCCCATCGCCACGGCGAAGTCGGCCATGAAGCTGTCCTCGGTTTCCCCGGAGCGGTGCGAGATGACGAAGCCCCAGCCGGCCTTGCGGCACAGATGGATCGCATCGATGGTTTCGGAGACGGTGCCGATCTGGTTGAGCTTGATCAGCGCGGCGTTGGCGGCTTTTTCCTCGATGGCGCGAGCGATGAATTTCGGGTTGGTGACGACGAGATCGTCGGCGACGATCTGGATCGACCCACCCAGGGCCGCCGTCATTTGCGCGAAGCCTGCCCAGTCGTTCTCGGCGTGGCCGTCCTCGATGGAAACGATGGGGTATTCATTCACCCACGACTGGTAGAGCTCCACCATCTCGGCGGCCGTCTTGTCGCCCTGCCGGCTGCGCGTGAGCCGATACTTGCCATCTTCGTAGAAGGACGTGGCCGCCGGATCGAGACAGATGGCGATGTCCTGGCCCGGCACGTAGCCGGCCTTTTCGATCGCGGCGACGATCAGCTCGCAGGCTTCCTCGTTGCCGCCCTTGAGTTGCGGGGCGAAGCCCCCCTCGTCGCCGACCGAGGTGGCATAACCCTTCGCATGCAGGATCTTCTTCAGCGCCTGGAAGGTCTCCGAGCCATAGCGCAGCGCTTCGGCGAAGGTCGGCGCGCCCAACGGGAAGATCATGAATTCCTGGAAATCGAGGCTCGAATCGGCGTGCTTGCCGCCGTTGATGACGTTCATCATCGGAATCGGCAGATGCCGCGCGCCGACGCCGCCGAGATAGGCGTAGAGCGGCAGGCCGCAAGATTGCGCCGCCGCGCGCGCCACGGCCTGCGAGACGCCGAGAATGGCGTTGGCGCCCAGGCGCGACTTGTTCTCGGTACCGTCGAGCTCGATCATCGCGAGATCGATGGCCGCCTGTTCGGTGGCATCCATGCCTTCGAGCGCGGCGGCGATCTCGCCGGTGACGTTCTCGACGGCCTGCAGCACTCCCTTGCCGCCATAACGCGTGGCATCGCCGTCGCGCAGTTCGGTCGCTTCGTTCTCTCCGGTCGATGCGCCCGAAGGAATCGAGGCGGTGCCGACGCTGCCGTCGTCGAGCGCGACGGTGACGCGCACGGTGGGAAAGCCGCGCGAGTCGAGGATTTCGAGCGCGGTGATGGTTTCGATCGTGGGGATCATTTCGGTCTCCTGGTGAGTGGGTTCGTTCAGCGTGCGATCAACACGGCACAGTGGGCGTGATGCATCACCTGCTTGGCCACCGAGCCGACCAGCCAGCGGCCCATCAGCGCACGCCCGCGATGGCCGAGCACGATCAGTGTGGCATGCCATTGTTCCGCGCTCATGACGATATGTTCGGCGGGATGCCCGGTAGCCACCTCGACCTCATGCACGAGGCCGCTGGCGGCGAGTCTTTCTTTGACGGGCTTGAGCACCTGGCGGTAATGCTTGCGCGAATTCTCCAGCACCGCTTCGGTTTCCACCTCGTCGCCGAACTCGGGCGGACGCGCCACCGCGAGCACCTTGATCTCGGAACCATATTTCCGCGCCAGATCGAGAGCGAGTTCGAAGGCCTTGTTGGCTGGTTCGGAACCGTCGTAGGCAACCAGGATGCGTTTCATGATTTCTCTCCTTGCGACAACAGGTGCCGCGGCAAAAAGAAGGCGTTGGCGATGAGGGTCGGGATCACGGCGCTGCCGATCACGGCAGCCACCAGTGCAGAATACTGGGCCTGATCGACGATGCCGTGGCTCAGGCCGAACAGCGCCGAGATGGTGCCGAAGGTGAGGCCCGTGGACATCAGCATGGTCGTATACATTCCCTCTTGCTTCGGCGCCTTGTAGGCGCGCGCCACCGGATAGACGCCGATCACCTTGGTCAGCATCTTGCCGATCAGCAGCACGAGGAAGGCGCCCGGCGCGGCGACCAGCGCCGGCAAGGAAACGAGCGAACCGGCGCGGATGAAGTAAAAGGGTGTGAGCAGACCGAAGGTCAGCGTGCGCAGGCGCCGGATCAGCGCGTGATCCTTGCCCACGGTGCCAGCCAGCACCATGCCGAGCAGATAGGCAGGCAGCACCGCCTCGCTGTCCGCCCAGGTCGCCAGCGCGCCGAGACCGAACAGCGCGAACATCAGGAACTTGGCTTCGAGTTCCGACGGCCGGCCGCCATAACGCTTGAAGAAGCCCGGCACGAAGCGCGGCAGAAGGAAGAATGCCACGGCACCGGCGCCGAGGAAAAGCAGCGTCTTCCAGGTGAAGGGCGAGAAGATCAGCCCGAGTGCGACGACGGTGGCCAGGTCGGTGACGAAACAGGCGGCGAGCACCACTTTGCCGTAGTTCGTCGTGTTGAGGCCGAATTCGAGCATCACCGCATACACCACCGCCACCGAGGTCGTCGACATCGCGATGCCGGCGAGCCAGCTGGCTGCCGTGGTCCACTCCAGCCCCCAGCGGGCGATGGCGAAGCAGCCGAAGAAAGGCACGGCGAAACTGACCAGGCCGATCGCCGTGGCCTGTTTCCACTCCTTGCGGAACACGGCCGGATCGAGTTCCGCGCCGGCGAGGAACGTGAGCAGGATCGCCCCGGCGCCGGCGAGGAACTTGATCCAGGAAGCATCGCCCGCCAGCAGGGCTCCGCCGAGCGCGGCGCCGATCAGCAGTTGCGCTATGGTGCCGACGACGATTTCGGAGAGCGCCGTGGCGATCCGGAACCAGATCGACAGCAGCGAGGCGAGCAGCGCCAAACCGAGCCAGAGAGCGGCCTGGGTCCAGATTTCCGTCATGTTTCCTCTCCCAGCACGCCGAACTCGACCGCGGTCTTGACGTAGAAGAGATGCACGCCCTCGGCCTTAAGCCGTGCGAACAAGCGCTCCAGCTCTTCCTCGCTCACCGCCATCACGACCTCGATCGGCTGGTCGGCGAGCTCGAAGAAATGCGCCGAATGGATGCGGCGATGGTGCCCGAATCCCTCGCCGCCGGTCAGCAGGGTCGCGCCGCGCAATCCCATCTCCTGCGCGAGATGGACGAGCCAGTCGCCGATCGGCTTGCCTTTGTGACGCCTGTCCTGGCTGGTGAAGAAAGTGACCTGATAGCCGTTCATTGCGTTCTCCTCATGTGGATTTCAGCCATTGCCAGGACAGCAGGCCGACCCCGGTGGCCAAGAGCGAACCGGCAACGTGAACCGCGATGGCGCCAAGCGCCATGACCGGGCGTCCCGCCTGCAGCAGCGAGACGACCTCGGCGGAAAAAGTCGAGAAGGTGGTCAGCCCGCCGCAGAACCCCGTGACGACCAGAAGCCGCCACTCGGGCGCGATGTTCGGCGCCTGGGCGAAGAAGGCGATGGCCAGCCCGATGATGTAGCCGCCGACGAGATTGGCGACCATCGTGCCGGGGGGGATGGCAGGAAACAGGCTGTTCAGCTTGACGCCCAGCAACCAGCGCATGACCGCGCCCAAGGCGGCGCCGAGCGAGATGGCGAAAATGGAGTTGAGCATGTACTGTCCTCGCGTCTGTCGTGTTCGGACAGGGGCGCGATGCCTACGCGACCCGTCCGGGCATGGCGTAGGCATCATCAGCCTTTCGCGGATGTTCCACGGCGGGCGGTTCGGCGGACACCGAAGCCGCCGGGAGGAATGCCATCTCCTTGGGCGGCATTGTGCCACAAGTTGACGCCGCGCCGTGCCGCTCCGCCAGCGCCGACTTTCACAAGCCGAGGCGCTGTTTCACCTGCGGCCATTGGCGGCGGCTCACCGGCAGACGCTCCGGAACGCCCTTGAGGCACAGCGACCAGTGCGGCTCGCCGCCCTCGCCCTCGGCCTCGCGCATCACACCGCTGACGGCGGCGGCAGCCACCAGGCAGTTGCGGTGTATGCGCACGAAGTCGCGGGCGAATTCGCTCTCCAACTGGCAAAGCGTGTCTTCGAGCAGATATTCGCGCGCCGCGGTGCGCGCCACGACGTATTTCTGCTCGGCGCGCAGATAGAGGATCTCGGCGACGGGAACGAGTAGCACCCGCCCGCGTTCCACCACCCGCAGCCGGGTGCGTGCCGCCGGCGCGAGCGATCTGAACAGGGCGTCGTCGGGCATCAGGCGGCGCGCCTTCTTCAGGGCTTCGAACAGGCGCGGCGCGCGCACCGGCTTGAGCAGGTAGTCGACCGCGGCGAGATCGAAGGCGGTCAGCGCGAATTCGTCATACGCCGTGACGAACACGATCGCCGGCGGCTGGAGCGAGCCAGAAAGCTGCCGGGCGAGCTCGATGCCGTCCAGGACCGGCATGCGGATGTCGGTGAGGACGATGTCCGCCGGCGTGTGCTCCAACAGTTCGAGCGCCGCCAGGCCATCGCCCGCTTCGCCGACGAGGCGATGCGGAAACTGCGGCGCGATGTCCTCGAGCAAGTGGCGCAGCCGCTGCCGTGCCGGCGCTTCGTCGTCGACGATGAGCAGGCGGGGAGTCGTATTCATCTGGCTTCCCGGCGCGGCAGTTCCACGCGGACGCGATAACGTCCGTCCTCGATGCCGCTTTCGAGACGCGCTTCCAGATCGTAGAACAGCATCAGCCGCTCACGCAGATTGTCCAGCGCCATTTGATTGCCGGGACGTTGCAGCGTTTGGCTCGGCAGCGGATTGTCGATTTCGATGCTCACGCTGCCGCGCCCGGCATGGAGGCGCACGCGAATCTCGCCCGGCGCCGCGGCCGGCTCGATGCCGTGATAAACGGCGTTCTCCAGCAAAGGCTGCAACAGCAACGGCGGCGCGAGGATTTCGGGGGGGCAATCGGCCATTTCCCAGCACACTTGCAGGCGCTCACCGAGACGCAGCTTTTCGATCGCCAGATACTTGCGCGCCAGCGCGATTTCTTCCGACAGCGGCACCAGCTCGCGATTGTCGCGCAGCAGTACGCGGAACAGATCGGCCAGCTCTTCGAGGGCGCTTTCCGCGCGGCGCGGATCGTCGCGCAGCACGCCGAGGATCGCATTCAGGCTGTTGAACAGGAAATGCGGCCGGATCCTGGCGTTGAGCGCCGCCAGTCGCGCTTCGGCGAGCGCCGGTGCCTGGGCCTGGGCGCGCAGGCTAAACCAGGCCAGCAGCAGCGCGGCGCCCAAACCGCCCGCGAGCGGCGCGCGCCAGCCGGGTGCGCCGTCGAAGGCCGCGGCCAACAGCCCGTCGATCATGGCGAAGGCCGCCGCCGCCCAGGCCACGACCCACGCGGACGCCAGCGCCGGACGCTGGCGCCTGAGCCATCGGGAGAACGGAAACAGCCCCACCAGCACGAGCAGCAAGGCCGGCTCGGCAAGGGCGGCGTTTTCGAGAATCTCCGCGGGCAGGCGCGCCAGCTCGCGGTTGCGCGCCAGGGTCACGAGCAGCAGCAGGCCGTTTCCCGCCAGCAGCAGACGCAGCCAGATGCCCTGATTGCGGAAATCGGGCACGCCGATGGCAGCGGAAGGCGAGGGTATACTCATGGCTTCGCAAATATTTGTTCCGCATCATTATGTCAGATCGCCCTGCCGACGCCAGCCCTGCCAAGGTCTGGTCGGGCCGCTTCTCCGAGCCCGTCGCCGAC
Source organism: Rhodocyclaceae bacterium (assembly GCA_013388985.1). Lineage (GTDB taxonomy): Bacteria > Pseudomonadota > Gammaproteobacteria > Burkholderiales > Rhodocyclaceae > Sulfuricystis. The sequence continues at coordinate 40,212 of JACAEF010000038.1, read as the reverse complement.
CTCGTGAAACGTTACACCGCCTCGGTCTTCTTCGACCGGCGCATGGCCGCGCAGGACATCCGCGGCTCGCTCGCCCACGCGAGGATGCTGGCACGCCAGGGCATCATTTCAGCCGAGGACCTGGCGGCGATCGAGCGTGGCCTCGCCGAGATCGCGGCGGAGATCGAACGTGGCGAATTCGTCTGGAACCTCGATGACGAAGACGTTCATCTGAACATCGAGAAGCGTCTCACCGCACTCATCGGTGATGCCGGCAAGCGCCTGCACACCGGCCGCTCGCGCAACGACCAGGTCGCCACCGACATCCGTCTCTGGCTGCGCGACACGATCGACATGCTCGACACTCGCCTGGTGGCGCTGATGCGCGCGCTGCTCGACGTGGCCGAGGCGCATGCGGCGACCCCCCTGCCCGGCTTCACCCACTTGCAGGTGGCCCAGCCGGTCACTTTCGGCCACCATCTGATGGCCTACGTCGAAATGTTCGCCCGCGACCGGGCGCGTTTCGCCGATTGCCGCCGCCGCGCCAACCAGCTGCCGCTGGGCGCTGCGGCGCTCGCCGGCACGACCTTCCCGATCGACCGCGAATCCGTCGCGCGCGAGCTCGGTTTCGATGGCGTATGCGCCAATTCGCTCGACGCCGTCTCCGACCGTGATTTCGCGATCGAATTTACCGCCGCCGCCGCGCTGACGATGGTGCATGTCTCGCGCTTTTCCGAAGAACTGATCCTCTGGATGAGTCCGCGCGTCGGCTTCATCGATCTGGCCGACCGCTTCTGCACCGGCTCGTCGATCATGCCGCAGAAGAAGAACCCGGACGTGCCGGAGCTCGCCCGCGGCAAGAGCGGCCGCGTCTTCGGTCACCTGATGGGCCTCTTGACGCTGATGAAGGCCCAGCCGCTCGCCTACAACAAGGACAACCAGGAAGACAAGGAGCCGCTGTTCGACACCGCCGACACCCTGCTCGACACGCTGACGATCTTCGCCGATCTGGTCACCGGCATCCGCGTCAAGCCCGAGGCGATGGCCGCGGCACTCAGGCAAGGCTTCGCAACGGCGACCGATCTGGCCGACTATCTCGTCAAGAAAGGCCTGCCGTTCCGCGACGCCCACGAAGCCGTCGCGCGCGCGGTGCGCGCGGCCGAAGCGCGCGGCTGCGACCTGGCCGATCTGCCGCTGGCCGAGTTGCGGACTTTCTCGCCACTGATCGGCGAAGACGTATTCGACGTGCTCACGGTCGCCGGCTCGCTGGCCGCGCGCAACCATCCCGGCGGCACCGCACCGGAACAGGTCAGAGCCGCCATCCTGCGGATGCGCGACACGCTCTGAACGACGGGACCGGCGGCAAGTTTTGCAGACGTGACAAGGACTCCGCCCCCCGTAGAGCGGCGTTTCAGGAAAACCGGCCCCGCGAGCCGGCGGGCGATGTTCGAGGCGGAGGTCGATGGCCTCGCCGCGCTGCGGGCCACGCAGACGGTACGCGTTCCCGAGGTCTTCGGCACGGGCATCACGGAAAACGGCACCGCCTGGATCGAACTGGAATATCTCGAACTCGCGCCGCTCTCGCCCCGCGCGGGAGCGCGACTCGGCGAGCAGCTCGCCGCATTGCACCGGTGCAGCGGGCAAGAGGCCGAAGCCCGCTTCGGCTGGCCGCGTGACAACTTCATCGGCAGCACGCCGCAATCGAACCGCTCGCACGCGAGCTGGCCGAGCTTCTTTGCCGCGGAACGCCTGCGGCCACAACTGGCGCTCGCCCAGGCCAATGGGCTGCCCCGCGCGACGCTCTCGCTGGGCGAGCGGCTCGTCGAGGGCGTCGGCGCCTTCTTTCTCGATTACCGGCCGCAGCCCTGCCTGCTGCATGGCGATCTGTGGGCCGGCAACGCCGGCGAGCTCCCCGATGGCACTGCGGTGATCTTCGATCCGGCCGTCTATCGCGGCGACCGCGAGGCGGATCTGGCGATGGCGGAACTATTCGGCGGCTTTCCCGAGGCGTTCTATGCGGCCTATCGCGCCGCCTGGCCGCTCGATCCGGGTTTCGAGGTACGCAAGACCCTCTACAACCTCTATCACATCCTCAACCACTTCAACATGTTCGGCGCCAGCTACCTGGGCCAGGCGCGGCGGATGATCGAGCGGCTGGTCGCCGAACTGCGCGGCTGAAGTTTTACGCCGCCTGTTTCATCAGGTCGCCGAGCTTGGCCTGCAGCTCTCCGGCCTGGTACATCTCGGTCATGATGTCGCAGCCGCCGATGAATTCGCCGCGGATGTAGAGCACCGGGATGGTCGGCCAGTCGGCATACTCGCGCAGTTCCGGCACGGTGTCTTCCTCGGCCAGCACATTGACATCGACGAAATCGACGTTGCAGCGCTTGAGGATTTCCGCGGCGCGGCCCGAAAAGCCGCAGCGCGGAAACTGTTTCGTCCCCTTCATGAACAGCACGACGGGTTGCTGGGTGACGAGCTCGTGAATCTTTTCCTTGTTCATCGCGGATCCCTCTAATAATAGTTGATGTTTTTACTCAGGTTATTTTAGTGGGACGACGGATGTCGGTCAAGGTTCGTTCAGCGGGAAGCGCCGAACTGCTCGAAACTCATCCGTTGCCAATGACCTTCCGCGACGTATCGCCCCAGGGCGAGGAAGGTTTCGGCATCGCGCGTGGCGCCGCTGAAGCGGGCCATCTCCCGGCCATCGAAGCCGAAGAAGACGAAAGTCGGCGTGCCCTTGAATTTGAGGTTGCGGGCGAACGCCTTTTCCGTCATTTCCTTTCCTTCCGGCGTCGTCACGGCGACGCTGCCATTGACATCGAGGCTGAAGACGTTGAAATGGCGGTGGAAATACTCGCGCACCTCCGGCCGGCTCATGATCTGCTCGCGCATGCGCTTGCAAAACGGACAGCCTTCGGCTTCGAGCACCAAGAGGATGCCGCGCTTGCCCTGCGCCTGCGCCGTCTTCAGCTCGGCGGCGTAATCGCCGAGCGAAGTATCGAAAAAGTCATCGGCGGGCGCGGCCAGCGCGCAAGACAGCCAGGCAAAGCAGATAACGGCAAAACGCAATAGAAATCTCATCTCTCCTCCTCCAGGTCAGTGGCGTAATACGGTGGGCAACTCCGCGGTGACGAGCGCACCGACGAGAATCACCGTCCAGGAAAGATACAACCAGAGCAGAAAGATCGGCATCACTGCGAAGGGGCCATAGATCAGCGTGTAGGTCGGGAGCTTGACGATGTAGAGCGCGAACAGCCGCTGCATGCCGACGAAGGCGAGCGCCGTCAGGGCGCCGGCCAAAGCGGCATGCCAGCGCGCCACCGGCCGGTTGGGCAAGGCCCAGTAAAGCAGCGCGAACAGCGCGGCGAGAAAGACGAGCGGCAAGAGTTGGGAAAACGCCAGGCGCACCCAGCGCGGCTCTGCAACCCAGCCGAAGGAAACGGTCGCCAGATAGGTCGTGCTCGCCAGCGCGCTGCCGAACGCCAGCGGGCCGAGCAACAGCGTCAGCAAGTGCAGGCCGATCCGCTTCGGCAGGGGGCGCTGGCGTTTGACCTTCCAGATCGCGGCGAAGCTGCGCTCGATGGTCAGCATCTGCAACAGCGCCGTCGTGCCGAGGACGGCCAGCCCGATCCAGGTCATGCGGCCGGCACGCTGGGCGAATTCGCCCAGATAGCTGGCGATCACCTTGCCGGCCTTGTCGGGCAGCAGCGTGGTGAGCAGGAACTGTTCGAGCGCAGCGGACAGCTTGATGCCGAAGGGGAGCAGCTCGATCAGCGCCGCCCCGACCACGACCATCGGCACCAGGCCGAGCAGGGTGGCGAAGGACAGCGCCGCGGCAGTCTGGGCATAGCGCTCGTCGCGGAAGCGACGCATGACCCGCGCGACGAGACGAAAGAACGTCATTACCATCCCATGCCGTATTGCCAGCGCCGACTTTCGCCGACGCCGGCTGGTTCGTCACAGTTGCGGATTGACGCGCTCGGCGCCGGCATGGAGCTTGTTCAAGGCGTTCAGATAGGCCTTCGCCGAGGCGACGATGATGTCGGTATCCGCCCCTTGGCCATTGACGATGCGGCCATCCTTGGCCAGCCGTACGGTCACCTCGCCCTGGGCATCGGTGCCGGTGGTGATCGCATTCACCGAATAGAGCAAGAGCTCGGCGCCGCTTTGCACCACCGCCTCGATCGCGCGGAAGGCGGCATCCACCGGCCCGCTGCCGGTCGCCTGGGCGTGCTTCTCGACGCCGCCGACCGCCAGCGTCAGCTCGGCGTTCGGCGCTTCGCCGGTCTCGGAATGGAAGCGCGAGGCGACCAGCTTGTAATGCTCGACTTCGGGCGTGACCATCTCGTCGGAGACGATGGCGTGCAGGTCTTCGTCGAAGATCTCGCGCTTCTTGTCGGCGAGCTCCTTGAAACGCGCGAAGGCGGCGTTCAGCGCCTCTTCGCTGTCGAGCTGGATGCCGAGCTCGGCGAGCTTGGTCTTGAAGGCGTTACGCCCCGACAGCTTGCCGAGCGAAATGCGGTTGGCATTCCAGCCGACATCCTCGGCGCGCATGATCTCGTAAGTCTCGCGGTGCTTGAGCACGCCATCCTGATGGATGCCCGATTCATGCGCGAAGGCGTTGGCGCCGACGATCGCCTTGTTCGGCTGCACGACGTAACCGGTGATCTGCGAGACGAGACGCGAAGCGGCGACGATCTGTGTCGTGTCGATGCGCGTTTCGACCGGGAACAGATCCTTGCGCGTCCTCACCGCCATGACGATCTCTTCGAGCGCGGCATTGCCGGCGCGCTCGCCCAGACCGTTGATCGTGCATTCGACCTGGCGCGCGCCATTGAGCACCGCGGCGAGCGAATTGGCGACGGCCAGCCCAAGGTCGTTGTGGCAGTGCGTCGACCAGATCACCTTGTCGGCATCCGGTACGTTCTCGATCAGGGCACGCATGCGCTCGCCCCATTCGGCCGGAATGCTGTAGCCGACGGTGTCCGGCACGTTGATGGTCTTCGCCCCCGCCTTGATCACCGCGTCGAAAACGCGGCACAGGAAATCGAAGTCCGAACGCACCGCGTCCTCGGCCGAGAACTCGACGTCATCGGTGTATTCGCGCGCCCATTTGACCGCCTGCACCGCCGCCGCGACGACCTCGTCGGGCTTCATGCGCAGCTTCTTCTCCATGTGGATCGGCGAGGTGGCGATGAAGGTGTGGATGCGGCCACGCGCCGCCGGCTTGATGGCCTCACCGGCGCGCCGCACGTCCTTCTCGTTGGCGCGCGCCAGCGAGCATACGGTCGAATCCTTGATCACCTCGGCAATCGCGCGGATCGCCTCGTAATCGCCGGGGCTTGCCGCGGCGAAACCCGCCTCGATGATGTCGACGCGCATCTTCTCCAGCTGCCGGGCGATGCGCATCTTCTCCTCGCGCGTCATCGCCGCGCCCGGACTCTGCTCGCCGTCGCGCAAGGTGGTGTCGAAAATCAACAACTGTGGTTTGCTCATTTCATTCTCCGCTGGAATGTCAGACGCTCATGACAACCCGCCGCCGCCAGGCCACGGGATGCGCTTACTCGAATTGTGGGGGAGGGGGATGTTCAGCGCGCGCGGCGCAGCAGCGGGCGCAGCTTGGTGAAGAGCGACGCACGCGCCGCCGCCAGGGCGGCGAGGCCGAGAAGGAACGCGGAGAGGCCGAACGACGTCGCAGTCATGGCGCAACTATAACAAACTATTCGCCCTGCGCAAGCTTTTTGCGGCTATCGAGCCAATCGAGCACGGCGATGACGTAACCGGACAATGCATAGGCGAGAAACAGCGCGAACAGCACGCCGGGCGGATAGCTCGACACCAGCGCGAAGCCGAGCGCGACGGCGACGACGATGATGAATGGCACGCTCTTCCTCAGGTTGATGTTCTTGCCCGAGTAGTAGCGCAGGCTGGTCACCATCGTCACCCCGGCGAAAATGGTCAGGGCGCAGGCATACCAGCGCGCCTCCTGCCCGCTCCATTCGTTGTCGATCAGCACCCAGACCAGTCCCGCCACCAGCGCGGCGGCGGCCGGGCTCGGCAAGCCCTGGAACCAGCGCTTGTCGACCACCTCGATGTTCGTGTTGAAGCGCGCCAGACGCAGCGCCGCACCGACGCAGTAGATGAAGGCGGCGATCCAGCCGAGCTTGCCCAGGTCCTTGAGCGCCCACTCATACACCACCAGCGCCGGCGCGGCGCCGAAGGAGACCATGTCGGAGAGCGAATCGTATTCGGCGCCGAAGGCGCTTTGCGTGTGCGTGAGCCGTGCCACACGGCCGTCGAGCCCGTCGAACACCATGGCGATGAAGATGGCCACGGCCGCGACCTCGAACTTGCCGTTCATCGCCTGCACGATCGCATAGAAGCCCGAGAACAGCGCCGCCGTGGTGAACAGATTGGGCAGGATATAGATCCCCCGCCGGCGCAGTTCCGGATTGAACAGGGTCTTGCGGGGGCGATAGTCGGGCATGGCGCGCAGCGGCTGAAAGGACGTGCGGTTTATTGTAACCGGCCGCCGGTGGCGGGATGCTTACGGCAGTTCGGCGAGGATCGTCTCCGTCGCGCGCACCTTCTGCCCCACCGTCACTTTGACGGCAACGTCCTTGGGCAAATACAGATCGACGCGCGAGCCGAAGCGGATGAAGCCGTAGCGCTGGCCGCGCGTGAGTTTGTCGCCCGGTTCGACATAACAGAGGATGCGCCGCGCGATCAATCCGGCCACCTGCACGCAGGTGATGTCCTGGCCGTCGAGGCTGCGCAGGTGCAGCGCATTGCGCTCGTTCTCGGTCGAGGCCTTGTCGAGATCGGCATTGACGAACTTGCCCGGGTGATACCAGCGGTTCACGACCTCGCCATCGATCGGGCTGCGATTCGAATGCACGTTGAAGACGTTCATGAACACGCTGATCTTGAGCGTCTCGCGCTCGAGCCACGGATCAAACGCCGGCTCGATGGCGACGATGCGGCCGTCGGCCGGCGAAAGCACGCTCTTCGCATCGCCCGGCACGGCGCGCGGCGGATCGCGGAAGAACTGCAGGACGAAGAGCGCGACCAGCCAGAACGGCACGGACCACGGAAGCGGCGCGCCGCCGAACGTCACCAGCAGCGCGAGTACCACGGCAGCGCCAAGGAAGGGCCAGCCTTCCTTGGCGATCAGAGGGTGAGGATAGTGATTCACGAATGGCTGCTCGAAGAGGGATGAAATTCGTCGTGAGGATGGCCAGATGCTAGGCGCCCGACCGCGAGCGACCGAGACATACCTTTATAGGTAGGCGAGGTTGTGAGCGGGCGGGTAACACCGCAGATGGCCACCGCAGCAGAATTTCAGTTCTTCGATTTATCGACCAGGGCTTTGGCCTTGATCCACGGCATCATCTCGCGCAACTGCGCACCCACCTGCTCGATCGGGTGCGCGGCCGTCAGACGCCGCCGTGCCGTCATCGCCGGATAGTTGGTCTTGCCTTCGAGGATGAACTGCTTGGCGTAATCGCCGTTCTGGATGTTGCGCAGCGCTTCCTTCATCGCCGCGCGCGCCTCGGGACCGATCACCTTCGGCCCGGTGACATATTCGCCGAATTCGGCGTTGTTGGAGATCGAGTAGTTCATGTTGGCGATGCCGCCCTCGAAGATCAGGTCGACGATCAGCTTCACCTCGTGCAGGCACTCGAAATAGGCCATCTCGGGCGCATAACCGGCTTCGGTCAGCGTCTCGAAGCCGGCCTTGATGAGCTCGACAAGGCCGCCGCAGAGCACCGCCTGTTCTCCGAACAGATCGGTCTCGGTCTCCTCGCGGAAGGTGGTCTCGATCACGCCGCCCTTGGTGCCGCCGTTGGCCGCGGCATAGGAGAGCGCGATGTCCTTCGCCTTGCCGCTGCGATCCTGATAGACGGCGATCAGCGAGGGCACGCCGCCGCCGCGCAGGTATTCGGAACGCACGGTGTGTCCCGGCCCTTTCGGCGCAATCATGATGACATCGACATCGTCGCGCGGCACGACCTGGTTGTAATGGATGTTGAAGCCGTGCGCGAAAGCGAGCGCCGCGCCTTTCTTCATGTTCGGCTCGACATCGGCGTAATAGACGGCGGGGATCGTCTCGTCCGGCAACAGCATCATGACGACGTCGGCGTCCTTGACCGCCTTGGCGACCTCCTCGACCTTCAGGCCCGCCTTCTTGGCCTTGTCCCATGATGCGCCGTTCTTGCGCAGGCCGACGGTGACCTTGACGCCGGAGTCCTTGAGGTTTTGCGCATGGGCATGGCCCTGCGAGCCATAGCCGACGATGGTGACCTTCTTGCCCTTGATCAGGGAGAGGTCGGCGTCCTTGTCGTAATAGACTTTCATGATTACCCCTTTGCTGGTTCAGACTTTGAGAATGCGATCGCCACGGCCGATGCCACACACGCCGGTGCGCACGGTTTCGAGGATCAGCGAGCGGTCGATGGCGTTGAGGAAGGCGTCGAGCTTGGCGCCGTCGCCGGTGAGCTCGATGACGTAGGAGGACTCGGTGACGTCGATGATGTGGCCGCGGAAGATGTCGGCGACGCGCTTCATCTCCTCGCGGTCCTTGCCGGTGGCGCGCACCTTGACGAGCATCAGCTCGCGTTCGATGTGCGGCGCTTCGGACAGATCGACCACCTTGACGACGTCGATCAATTTGTTCAGCTGCTTGGTGATCTGCTCGATGATGTCGTCGGAACCGATGCTGACGATGGTCATGCGCGACAGGGAAGGATCCTCGGTCGGCGCGACGGTCAGCGAATCGATGTTGTAGCCGCGCGCGGAGAACAGGCCGGAGACGCGCGAGAGGGCGCCGGATTCGTTTTCGATCAGGATGGAGATGATGTGACGCATGCTTCACAGCTCCTCGGCCAGGATCATTTCGGACAGTCCCTTGCCGGCCGCGACCATCGGGAACACATTGGCGGTCTTGTCGGTCAGGAAGTCGAGGAACACCAGCTGGTTCTTGTGCTTGACGAAAGCTTCCCTCAAGGCCGGCTCGACGTCGGCCGGCTTGGTGATGCGCATGCCGACATGGCCGTAGGCTTCGGCCAGCTTGACGAAATCGGGCAACGCATCGACATAGGATTCGGCATAGCGGTTGCCGTGGAACATCTGCTGCCACTGGCGCACCATGCCGAGATAGCCGTTGTTGAGGCAGAGGATCTTGATCGGCAGGTGGAACTGCTTGCAGGTGGAGAGCTCCTGGATGTTCATCTGGATCGAGCCCTCGCCGGTGATGCAGGCGACGGTCGCATCGGGATTGGCGAAGCGCACCCCCATCGCCGCCGGCAGGCCGAAGCCCATCGTGCCGAGCCCTCCGGAGTTGATCCAGCGGCGCGGCTTGTCGAATTTGTAATACTGGGCGGCCCACATCTGGTGCTGGCCGACGTCGGAAGTCACGAAGGCATCGCCGCCGGTGACCTCGTAGAGCTTCTCGACGACGTATTGCGGCATGATCAGCTCGCTGCCCATCTTGTATTTGAGGCAATTCTTGCTGCGCCACTCCTCGATCTGCTTCCACCAGGCCGCGAGGTGCCTGGCGTCGGGCTTGCCCTCGGAAGCTTCGAGCTGGCGGATGATCTCGTCGATCACATCGGGGACGTTGCCGACGATCGGCACATCGACTTTCACGCGCTTCGAGATCGAGGACGGATCGATATCGACGTGGATGATCTTGCGCGGATTGCGCGCGAAGTGTTCCGGGTTGCCGATCACACGGTCGTCGAAGCGCGCGCCGATCGCCAGCAGCACGTCGCATTCCTGCATCGCCATGTTGGCCTCAAAGGTGCCGTGCATCCCCAGCATGCCCAGATGCTGGCGATCGGTGGCCGGATAGCCGCCCAGCCCCATCAGCGTCTGGGTGACCGGGAAACCGAGCATGCGCGCGAGCCTCGTGAGCTTTTCGGCGGCGTTCGAGAGGATCACCCCGCCGCCGGTGTAGATCATCGGCCGCTTCGCCTCCAGCAGAAGCTGGACCGCCTTCTTGATCTGACCGGTATGCCCCTTCACCACCGGGTTGTAGGAGCGCATCGAGAGGGTTTTCGGATAGTGGAACTCGGTCTTCTGGATCGTGATGTCCTTCGGGATGTCGACCAGCACCGGACCAGGACGGCCGGTCTTGGCCAGATAGAACGCCTTTTTGATCGTGATGGCGAGGTCCTTGACATCCTTGACGAGAAAGTTGTGCTTCACGCACGGCCGGGTGATGCCGACCGTATCCGCTTCCTGGAAGGCGTCCTGGCCGATGTAGGCGGTCGGCACCTGACCGGTGAGCACCACCAGCGGGATCGAGTCCATGTAGGCGGTGGCGATGCCGGTCACGGCATTGGTCACCCCCGGACCGGAGGTGACCAGACAGACGCCCACCTTGTCCGACGAGCGCGAATAGGCATCGGCCGCATGCACGGCCGCCTGCTCGTGGCGCACCAGCACGTGCCTGACCTGATCCTGCTTGAACAATTCATCGTAGATGAACAACACCGAGCCGCCAGGGTAGCCGAACACATAGTCGACCTTTTCTTCCTGGAGACACCTGATTACAATCTCCGCGCCTGTCAATTGCATTTTCTTCGTTCCATCGTTGTCGGTGTTCACGTCCGAAACGTGCAACGATACTTGACAGCAATACGCGTGGTCAAGGCTTCGCGGCTTTCCACTTTCTTTTTCAGATACGATCCGGCTTCTTCCTTGGCTTCCCGCGCCGAGCTCTCCAACTTTCTCGCCAGCGTCGAGCGCCGCGCTTTCAAGCAGGCTTTGTTCGCCGTGCGCGACGAGGATGCGGCGCTCGACATCGTCCAGGACAGCATGATGCGCATCGCCGAAAAATACGGCGACCGGCCCGCCGAGGAGTTGCCGCCGTTGTTCCAGCGTATCCTGCAAAATGCGATCCGCGACCATTTCCGGCGCACCCGCACGCGCGGAGAGATGTTCACCTCGCTGACGGCGTTCGAGGGCGATGAAGAGAATCCCGCCGACGCGCTCGAAACGCTGGAAACGGATGAGGAGGCCAACCCCTTCGCCGCGCCGCTCGCCGCGCTGCTACGGGCAGAAACCCTGAATCTCGTGGAGGAAGCCTTGAAAAATCTGCCACCCCGTCAACGTGAAGCCTTCCTGCTGCGTTATTGGGAAGGATTGGACATTGCCGAAACCGCCGCCATCATGGGGTGCACGGAAGGCAGTGTCAAAACCCATTGTTCGCGCGCCACCCATGCCCTGGCGGCCGCGCTCGAGGCAAAAGGAATCAGACCATGAGCCAGGAAGAAATGTTCGCCCGCCAAATCTGCCACGTCCTCGACCGTGGCGCGCAAAGTCTCGACCTCGAAATCGTCGAGCGCCTGCGCGCCGCCCGCGAACAGGCCCTGCAACATCAGCGCGTCATCGCCCACAAGGCCGTCCTGGTCGGCGCTGACGGCACGGCACTGCTCGCAGGGGACGAGGACAGGCATCCGCTGCGCACCTGGCTTGCAATGCTGGCCTTGCTGCTCGGCGTCGGCCTGGCCTATGTCTGGAACGGCTTCAATCAAGCCAGCGAATGCGAGGCAATCGATAGCGCCCTGCTTGCCGATGACCTGCCGCCCCACGCTTACCTGGACAAAGGCTTTCAGGCATGGCTCGAAAAAGACTCGTCTTCTGGAGACTGATCCGGCTATTGTCGTTGGCCACCCTGCTGGCCGGCAGTAGCGCCCATGCCGCGCTGCCGCGCTTCGAACAGCCCGAGTGGTCCGCCCTGACACCCGAGCAGCGTGCGATCCTCGCTCCCCTCGAAAAGGAATGGGGGGAAATGGACGCCTTCCGCCGCAAGAAGTGGATCGGCATCGCCCAGCGTTACCCTTCGATGACTCCGGCCGAGCAGGCGAGCCTGCAGCGCAACATGCGCGAATGGGCCCGGCTCGCCCCGGAAGAGCGCCAGATCGCACGCGAGAAATACAAATCGCTGTTGCGCATCGCTCCCGAGGAGCGGGCGGCGATCAAACAGAAGTGGCAAGAGTATTCCGCACTCAGCGAGCAGGAAAAGGAGCATCTGCGCAGCAAGGTTCCGTCGCAACCCAGAATCAAGACACCGAAGAAGCCGCCGGCAGCGGCGCCTTTGCCGCACGAACGCGTCGCGACCCCGGTGGTCGCCGCGCCGAGTTCGCCGATCTCGCCTTTCAAGCCGCCCAAGAACCCACTGCGGCCCAATGCCACCACGCCGCTCCAGCCCGAGCCCAAGGCGCCGAGCGGAGAAGAGGGCGCTCCGGCCGTTTCCGCAGATAGCACGGCGGCCCCGGCGCCCAGTCCCGACGGCGAGTGAATCAGACTCAAATCCCGCATCCTCCGCTGGCCAGCCTGCGGCGCCGCTTCGCCAGCCTGATTTACGAAACCCTGCTGCTGGCTGGCGTGCTGCTCGTCGCCTTCCTGCTGCCGCAGCTGGCACTGGGCATGGCGCTCGGCCTCGTCGCCCCCGGGCCGCTGCTGCTCGTTCATGTCTTCGTCGTCGTCGCGGCCTATTTCCTCTGGCAGTGGCGGCACGGCGGCCAGACTCTGGCGATGAAGACCTGGCGGCTGCGCCTCGTCGCCCTCGACGGCGCGCCGCCTTCGCCCCGCCAGCTGATCCTGCGCCAGCTGCTGAGCTGGCCCAGCGTGCTGTTCTATGGCGCGGGGCTGCTGTGGGCCTTTTTCGACCGCGACCACCAGTTTTTGCATGACCGGCTGGCCGGCACACGCATCATCTTCGTTCCACCCACCATAGCAGCGAACCGGCCGCGAACAAGAACATGACGCTCGGCGTCACGGCGGCGATCCAGGGCGTCCAGTGATTGATGATGCCCAGATGCGAGAACAGGCCGTTGAGCATATGGAAGACGATGCCCAGCATCACGCCGGCGAACACTTTCGCGCTCACCACGACCGTGCGTTCGTGGATGTAGGCGAAGGGCACGGCGAGTGCCATCATCACCAGCGCCGCCAGCGGATAGGTCAGCTTCTTCCACAGCGCGATCTCGTAGCGCTCGGTCTTTTGCTGGTTCTCGCTCAGATGGCGGATGTACTGATAGAGGTTCGCCAGCGACATCCGCTCGGGCTGGACGAGCAGCACGGAGAGGATGTCGGGATTGAGCGCGGAGCGCCAATCGACCGTTTCCTGACGCACCACGCGGGCTTTCTCGTCGTCGAACAGCGTCTGCGCGACATTGTCGAGGCGCCATTCGCCGGAGGGCAGATAACTGCCTTGCTCGGCCTCGCTGATCGAGCGCAGCCGGTAGTTTTCGTCGAAAGTATAGACGCGGATGCCACGCAGACGGGTGTCGGGCAGCACTTCGCGGACGTTGATGAACGAATGGCCATCCTTGACCCATAGCCCGGAGCGGAAGGCCTGGCCGACGAGCTGGCTCTTGGCGGTCAATTGCAGCTGCTGGGCCATGCGCTCGGTCTGCGGAGCGACGAACTCGCCGAGCAGCAGGGTCAGCAGAACGAAGAGACTGCCGATCTTCGCCAGCGTCAGCAGCAAATCGCCGGTGGACAGCCCCGAGGCGCGCAGCACGGTGATTTCCGAATGACGCGCCAGCAGCGTAAGCCCATAGAGCGTGCCGATCAGCACCGCGATCGGCAGGATCTCGTAAGCCCGGCCCGGCAGACTCAGTGCGACGAAGCCGAGCGCATGATGCAGCTCGTAACCGCCCTTGCCGACCGATTCGAGCTCGTGGATCAGGTCGAAAAACGCGAACAGCCCCAGAAAGGCCGCCAGCACGAGCAGGACGTCGCCGTAGATCTCACGGGCCAGATGACGCTCATAGACCTGCATCGTCAGCGCCTCAACAGTCGCCAGGGCGAGAACACCGCCAGACGCTTCCAGAACATCGCGACCAGAAGGAGCAGCATCAGCACATGCACGGCCCAGGCGCCGACCGCGAAGGAAATGCGCCCCTGCGCCACCCAGGCCTGGCTGACGGAGAGCAGATTGTTGTAGATCATGTAGGTCAGCAGGGCGAGAATCAGGTTGTTCGTGCGCCCGGCGCGCGGATTGACGAAGGAGAGCGGGATCGCCAGCAAGGCGAGCGTCAGCGCCGACAGGGGAATGCCGATGCGCCACAGCAGCTCGCCCATGTTGGCATTGCTCGGCTCCTCGATGAGCTCCCAGGTCGACAGGCTCTTGGCCGACTTCTCGGTGCGGCCGCCTTCCTCCGCAGCCTCGATACGGACCGCATAGCGGTCGAAGGCCATCAGCCGATACTCGGCCACGCCGGCAACCCCCTCATAGCGCCGCCCCTGGGTCAGGACGATGAATTTGTCGCCGTTTTGCGCCACTTCGACATGCCCTTGCGCGGCCGCCACCACGCCTTCCCGGCCGTGCTGCACGGAACTGATGAAAATGTTTTTGACCTTGTCCGGCCGGCCGTCGGTCTCGGGAACCGATTCGACGAAAAACACCCGGTCGCCCCGCGCCGATTCGTTGAATGCGCCCGGTGAGACGCGCGCCAGATCGTCGCGCTGATCCAGACGCTGCACGAACTCCGCCCGCTTGCTGATCGACCAGGGGGCGAGAAACAATGCCAGCACGGCGATCACGATCACCACCGGCAACGCGAACCGCAGCACCGGGCCCACCCAGGCCGTCAGGGGCAGGCCGGAGGAGAACCAGATCGCCATCTCGGAATCGCGGTAGCTCCTCGACAGCGTGAGCAGGATCGACACGAACAGGGTCAGCGACAGCACCACGGGCAGGAATTGCAGCGCGCTGAAGCCGAGCAGCGCGGCGACGCCCTCGGAAGCCGCCGAACCCGTCGCGGCCGCCTTCAGCAGCCGGATCAGCTGAACGGTGAGGAGAATGGCGAAAAGCGCGACAAACACCGCGCTGGCGGTTTGCGCAAACTCGCGTTGGGCGGCGCGCCGGAAGATCATCGCAGCGGATTGCTTATGAAAAACTCGCGGAAATTCGTCTTGGGCGCCGAATGTGCCTGAAAATTGCTTAAACTTCGCTTTTTCCCAACTCCAGGAGCGCACGGTGGAATTTAGCATAAAGAGCGGAAGCCCGGAAAAACAGCGCACGGCCTGCGTCGTCGTCGGCGTCTTCGAACCACGCAAGCTCTCTTTGCCCGCGGAGCTGATCGACAACGCGGCGCGCGGCTATCTTTCCGAACTGCTGCGGCGCGGCGACATGGAAGGCAAGGCGGGGACGACCCTGCTGCTGCACAAGGTGCCGGGCATGGAGGCCGACCGCGTCCTGCTGGTCGGTCTGGGCAAGGAACGGGAATTTCGTGAAACGGAATACCGCAATGCCATCGCCGCGGCGGTGCGCACCCTGAACGAAACCGGCGGCTTCGACGGCACGCTGTATCTGACCGAGCTGGCGGTGAAGAAACGCGACGTCGCCTGGCGCGTGCGGCAGGCGGTGATGACCGCCGAGGAGACGCTCTACCGCTTCGACCAGATGAAATCGAAGAAGGACGAGGTGCGGCGGCCGCTGCGCAAGCTGACCTTCTGCGTCGAACGCCGCAGCGAGCTTGCCGCCGCGGAACAGGCGCTGCTCGAAGGCCAGGCCATCGCCGCCGGCATGCAGACGATGAAGAATCTCGCCAACCTGCCGGGTAACGTCTGCACGCCGACCTATCTCGCCGAACAGGCGCGTGCCCTGGCCAGCGAGCATGGCCTGGAAGCCGAGGTGCTCGGCCGCGAGGAAATGGAGCGGCTGGGAATGAACGCGCTGCTGGCGGTGGCCAAGGGCTCGAACGAGCCGCCGCAGTTCATCATCGTCAAGTATCGCGGCGGCAAGGCGAGCGACAAGCCGATCGTCCTGGTCGGCAAGGGCGTCACCTTCGATACCGGCGGCATCTCGCTGAAGCCGCCGCAGGACATGGACGAAATGAAGTTCGACATGTCGGGCGCTGCGAGCGTGCTGGCCACGATCAAGGCCGCCGCGCTGATGAAGCTGCCGCTCAACGTCATCGCAGTGGTGCCCACCGTCGAGAACATGCCCGGCGGCAATGCAACGCGTCCCGGCGACATCGTCACCTCGCTGTCCGGCCAGACCATCGAGATCCTCAATACCGACGCCGAGGGTCGCCTGATCCTCTGCGACGCGCTGACCTATGTCGAACGCTTCGAGCCCGAGTGCGTGATCGACGTCGCCACGCTCACCGGCGCCTGCGTGATCGCGCTGGGCCACGTCGCAAGCGGCCTCATGGCCAACCACGACGGCCTCGCGCGCGAGCTGCTCGAGGCCGGCAATGCCGCCTGGGATCGCGCCTGGCAACTGCCGCTGTTCGAGGACTACCAGGAGCAGCTCAAGAGCAACTTCGCCGATTTCGGCAACATCGGCGGCCGCCCCGCCGGGACGATCACCGCCGCCTGCTTCCTGTCGCGCTTCACGAAGAAATACGACTGGGCGCACCTCGACATCGCCGGCACGGCCTACAAGTCGGGCAAGGAAAAGGGTTCGACCGGCCGGCCGGTGCCGCTGCTGACCCATTTCCTGCTGGAGCGGGCTGCGAGAGTCGGCGCCGAGAAGTCGGCGTCCACAGCCTCCCCGCCCGCGAAGGCGGGGCCGGGGGCGGGCGGGGCGAAAGTCGGCGCTGGCGACACGGCACAGGCATGACGCGGATCCTCTTCCTGCATGGCGCGGCCGATCGCATCCAGGCTGCCGCGCAATGGTTGCAGCGCGCCTGGCAGGAACGCGCCAAGGCTTCGGCGCAGGGCCCCTCGGTGCTCGTCTATGCCCCGGCACCCGAAGCGGCCGAACGGCTGGACCGCCTATTATGGACGCAACCGGCGCTCTCCTTCGTGCCGCATTGCCACGCCGATGCGCCGCTGGCGTTGGACACCCCGATCCTGATCGCGGCACGGCTCGACGATCCGCCCGTCGATACCTGCCTGCTCAACCTGAGCAACGAACTGCCGGCGGGTTTCTCGCGTTTCGAAGTTCTCGTCGAGGTGGTCTCGACCGACGATGCCGACCGCCTGCCGGCGCGGGAACGCTTCAAGTTCTACCGCGACCGCGGCTATGCGATCGAGAACCACGACATCTCCGGGGGAATGCAATGCGCGCCGATGATGATCTGATCAGCGAGACCGATGCCCTGATACGGCGCCATCATCGCAGCTTCGTCGCCCGCCCCGTCAGCCCTCCGCCGCCGCCCGAACCCGCCCCGCCCGCGGAAGACGAAACGATCCCGCTGCTCACCGAAGTCGTCCCGGGATCGGCCATTCCGCCGCAGGACCCCGCCATCCTGCTCGCCCCTTTGCAGGGCGAGCTGGAGAAGGCCTTTTCCGCCTGGCTCGGCGCGGCCCTGCCCACCGCGCTCGCCGATGCCGCGCCGCAGATCTTCGCCGCGCTCACGGCCGGGGCGCATCAGACCCTGTTGCCGCAATTGCTCGAAACACTGAAAAATGGAATCACTCGCCAAAAGCTTTGAACCCGCCGGCATCGAACGCCGCTGGTATCCGGTCTGGGAAGCGAAGGGCTACTTCGCCGCCGGGCTCGACACCTCGAAGAAAGACAACTTCTGCATCCTGCTGCCGCCGCCCAACGTCACCGGCACGCTGCACATGGGGCATGGCTTCAACCAGTCGATCATGGACGCACTCGTGCGCTACCACCGCATGAAGGGCGACAACACCCTCTGGCAGCCGGGCACGGATCACGCCGGCATCGCCACGCAGATCGTCGTCGAGCGGCAACTGGACGCGCAGGGCATCTCGCGCCACGACCTCGGCCGGGAAAAATTCCTCGAAAAAGTCTGGGAGTGGAAGGAATACTCCGGCGGCACGATCACGCGCCAGATGCGGCGGCTGGGCGCCTCGTGCGACTGGTCGCGCGAGCGCTTCACGATGGACGCGGGGCTCTCGAAGATCGTCACCGAAACCTTCGTGCGCCTCTACCGCGAAGGGCTGATCTACCGCGGCAAGCGCCTCGTCAACTGGGACCCGAAGCTCCTGACCGCGGTCTCCGACCTCGAAGTGGTCAGCGAGGAAGAAGACGGCTTCATGTGGGAGATCCGCTACCCATTCGTCGAGGGCGAGGGCGCACTCACGGTTGCGACGACGCGGCCGGAAACCCTGCTCGGCGACGTCGCGGTCGCCGTCCATCCCGAGGACGAGCGTTACCGGCAGCTGATCGGCCGGCATGTCCATCTGCCGCTCACCGGCCGCACCATCCCGGTGATCGCCGACCCCTATGTCGACAAGGCATTCGGCACCGGCTGCGTCAAGATCACGCCGGCGCACGACTTCAACGACTGGCAGATCGGCCATCGCCACGGTCTGACGCCGATCAACATCTTCACGCTCGATGCGCGCATCAACGAGCACGGGCCGGAGAAATACCGCGGCCTGGACCGCTACGAAGCGCGGAAAATGATCGTCGCCGACTTGGAGGCGGCGGGCCTCCTGGTCTCGGTCAAGCCGCACAAGCTGATGGTGCCCAGAGGCGACCGCACCGGGGAGGTCATCGAGCCGATGCTCACCGACCAATGGTTCGTCGCCATGACGAAGCCCGGTGCCGACGGGAAATCCATCGCCGCCAAGGCGCTCGAATGCGTCGCCTCGGGCGAGATCAAGTTCTTCCCGGAAAACTGGGTCAATACCTACAACCAGTGGCTCAACAACATCCAGGACTGGTGCATCTCGCGCCAGCTCTGGTGGGGACATCAGATTCCCGCCTGGTATGGCGACGACGGTCGCGTCTGGGTCGCCCACGACGAAGCGGAAGCCTGCCGACTCGCCCGCGCCGACGGCTACAACGGCGGCCTGACACGCGACCCGGACGTGCTCGACACCTGGTATTCCTCGGCGCTTTGGCCGTTCTCGACGCTCGACTGGACGCCCGAGTATCCGGCCCAGTCGAACCCGGCGCTCGATCTGTATCTCCCCTCGTCGGTGCTCGTCACCGGCTTCGACATCATCTTCTTCTGGGTCGCGCGCATGGTGATGATGACCAAGCACATCACCGGCAAGATTCCGTTCCGCCACGTCTATGTGCATGGCCTGATCCGCGACGCCGAAGGCCAGAAGATGAGCAAGAGCAAGGGCAACGTGCTCGACCCGATCGACCTCGTCGACGGCATCGACCTCGAAAGCCTGGTGAAGAAGCGCACCACCGGCCTGATGAACCCGAAACAGGCCGAGCAGATCGAGAAGCGCACGCGCAAGGAATACCCGAACGGCATCCCGGCCTTCGGCGCCGATGCGCTGCGCTTCACCTTCCTCTCGCTCGCCAGCCCGGGCCGCGACATCAAGTTCGACATGAACCGCTGCGAGGGCTACCGCAACTTCTGCAACAAGCTGTGGAACGCGACGCGCTTCGTGCTGATGAACTGCGAGGGTCAGGACGTCGGCCGCGACGAGGCGCTACCGCTCGAACTCTCCCCGGCCGACCGCTGGATCGTCAGCCGCCTGCAACGCGCCGAAGAGGAGGTGGCAAAGCATTTCGCCGACTATCGCTTCGACCTGCTCGCCCGCGCGATCTACGAATTCGTCTGGGACGAATATTGCGACTGGTATCTGGAACTCGCCAAGGTGCAGCTCCAGCAGGGCAATGAGGCGCAACGACGCGCGACGCGCAGGACGCTGGTGCGCGTGCTGGAAACCGTGCTGCGGCTGGCCCACCCGCTGATCCCGTTCATCACCGAGGAGCTGTGGCAGCACGTCGCGCCGCTCGCCGGAAAAACCGGAGAAACGGTCATGCTCGCGCCCTATCCGCGCGCCGATGCCGCGAAGATCGACACCGCGGCGGAGGACTGGATCGCGACGCTGAAAGCTCTCGTTTCCGCCTGCCGCAGCCTACGCGGCGAGATGAACCTCTCACCGGCACAACGCGTGCCGCTCGTCGGCACGGAAATCGGCGCTGGCGGGACGGCACGGCTCGCCGCCTATGCGCCTTATCTCGCCACGCTCGCCAAATTGTCCGAGGTCGCGGTGGTCGACTCCCTGCCCGACACCGACGCGCCGGTGCAGATCGTCGGCGATTACCGCCTGATGTTGAAGATCGAGGTCGACGTCGCAGCCGAGAAGGCGCGCCTCGACAAGGAGATCGCCCGCCTCGAAGGCGAGATCGCCAAGTGCGAGAAGAAGCTCGCCACGGCATCCTTCGTCGAACGCGCGCCGGCGGCGGTGGTGGCGCAGGAGCGTGAGCGGCTGGCGGACTTCCGGGCCACGCTGGAGAAGGTACGCGGCCAGCGCGCGCGCCTGCCGGGATGATGTCCACCGGCACGGGGGGCCTTGCCAGCCGCTGGCTTCTGCTGGCCGCCTGTCTCGCCTTCTTCGTCGGCCTGTCGGCCACGCCGCTGATCGATCTCGACGAAGGCGCGTTCACCGCGGCGACGCAGGAGATGTTCGCGCGCGGGGATTTCCTCGCCACCTATCTGAACGGCGAGCCGCGCTACGACAAGCCGATCCTGATCTACTGGCTGCAGGCCGCCGCCGCGGCGCTGATGGGCTTGAGCGAATTTTCGCTGCGCCTGCCCTCGGCGCTGATGGGGCTGGCCTCGGTGCTGTTCGCCTGGCATTTTGCGCGTCGCCTTTTTGACGCCGAAACCGCCGCCTTCGCCGCGCTGGTCGCGGCGACCGCGATGGGGCCTGCCCTGGTCGCCCGGCTGGCGATCGCCGACGCGCTGCTCGACGCCTGCCTGGCCGCCGCGGTGTTCTGGCAATACCTGTGGCTGCGCGAAGGCCGCGCCCGCGATCTGTTCATCGCCTGGGCGGCGATGGGCGCAGGTTTCCTCGCCAAGGGGCCGGTCGCGGTGGTGCTGCCGCTCGCGGCGCTGTTCCTGCATTGCGCGACGAGCGGCCGCTGGCGCGAGTTCCTCGTCTTCGTCACGCGCCCCCGCGCCTGGCTCCTCTGGGCGGCCCTCGCGCTGCCGTGGTATGTCGCCGTCACCTGGGTGAAAGGTCCGGGCTTCGTCGAAAGCTTCTTCCTGCGCCACAACGTCGGCCGCTTCTCCGGCGCGATGGGCAGCCCGCATGCCTACGGCCTGTTCTATTACCTCCCCGTCGCGCTGCTCGTCTCCCTGCCCTACACCGGCCTGCTGCTCGGCGTCGTCAAGCGTTGGCGCCGTCTCTGGCGCGACGATTTCGCCCGCTATGCGCTGATCCTGTTCGCCCTGGTGTTCGTGCTGTTCTCGCTGTCGGCGAACAAGCTGCCGCACTATCTGCTCTACGGCACCGCCGCGCTGTGGGTCCTGCTCGGCCGCGAACTGCGCGAGGCGCGCTCGCCGTGGCTGCTGCTGCCCGCACTCCTGATGTTCGTCGGCGCGCTATTCGTGCCCGACCTGCTCGAAGGGCTGCGTAAGCAGGCCAATCCCTATTACCAGACGATGCTCGTCGACCTCGACGCGCATTTCGGCCTGGGCTACCGCCTGCCGCTCTTGGGCGCCGCCCTCCTCGTCGCCGTGCTGATGGTCGAACGGCGTCTGGCCGTGCCGGTCAAGCTCGCCGCCACCGGCGTCGTCGCGGTCTTCTGCCTGTCGCTGGTCTTCCTGCCCGCCGTGGGCGGCGTGCTGCAGCAGCCGGTGAAGCAGGCCGGACTGATCGCGCGCGAGATCGACGCGCCGCTGGTGATGAGTGGCATCAACACGCCGAGTTTCGGCGTCTATGCCGGCCGGGTGGTCGAGCGGCGCGCGCCGCGCGCCGGCGATGTCGTGCTCACGCGCGCCGACCGGCTCGCCGAACTGCCGCCCCACGAGCTGCTCTACCGCAGCAAGACCATCGCGCTCGTTCGGATCGTGAAATGACAAAGTGCGCCACAACGGCCCTCGTCGCCCTCCACCACTGGCGCGCCATGCCTGATGCGCCGCGGCCGGCCCGCCTCGCCGCACCCCGCCTGTGGCTGCTGCCGTTTCTCGCGCTCTGTGCGGCGGCGCTGCTGTGGCTGACCCAGACGAACGTGCCGCTCTTCCTCGCCGTCAATGCCGCGGCGCGCGTGCTGCCCGACGGGTTCTGGGCCGGCATGACCGCGCTGGGCGACACGCTGCCCGCCTTCGCGATCCTGCTGCCGCTGGTCGCGCGCCGTCCCGACGCGGCGGCCGCGGCCCTGATCACCGTGCTGATCGCCGCGATCGCCAGTCATCTGCTCAAGTATGGACTGGCCCTGCCCCGGCCGGCGGCGGTCCTCGATTCCGGCCTGTTCCATATCGTCGGGCCGCGGCTGGCCGGCCGCGCCCTGCCCTCCGGGCACAGCGTCGCTGCCTTCGCGGTCGCCGCGCTCGTCGGCGGCCACACGCTGGCCTGGCGCGCCTGGCTGCCGGCCATCGCGCTGGCCGTCCTGATCGCCCTCTCCCGCCTCGCCGTCGGCGCGCACTGGCCGACCGACGTCCTCGTCGGTGCGGCGATCGGCTGGCTGTCGGGCTTCGCCGGCCTGCATCTGGCCGCCTGTTGCGGCCGTTGCCGTTCGCGCGCGCTGCACTGGCTGACGCTCGCGCTGTTTTTCGCCGGCACGCTCTGGCTGCTGACCGGCTTCGACAGCGGCTACGCGAGCGCGCGCTGGCTGGAACGCGCCGTCGCCGCCGGCGCATTGCTACTATTCGCCCTGTCCCTTTTCGGCCCGCGCCGCACGCCATGAACGCATCCGTCTCCATCGTCATTCCCATCTACAACGAGATCGAGAACATCGACGAGCTCGTCGCCCGCCTCGAGCAGTCGCTCGCCGGCCTCAATTTCGAGGCGCTGCTCGTCGATGACGGCTCGAAGGACGGCACCGGCGTGCGGCTCGCCGAGCTCGCCGCCACCCGCCCCTGGCTCAAGCCGGTCTATCTGGCGCGAAACTACGGTCAATCCACCGCGATGCAGGCCGGCTTCGACGCCGCACAGGGCGAGGTGATCGTCACGCTCGATGGCGATCTGCAGAACGACCCGGCCGACATCCCGCGCCTGTTGAAGATGCTCGACGAGGAGCCCGAGGTCGACATCCTTTCCGGCTGGCGCAAGGAGCGCCAGGATGCTCAGCTTTCCCGCAAGCTGCCCTCGCGCATCGCCAACGGGCTGATCTCGAAGGTCACCGGCGTACATCTGCACGACTACGGCTGCTCGCTGAAGGTCTATCGCCGCGCGGCGCTCGCCAACGTGCGCCTCTACGGCGAGCTGCACCGCTTCGTGCCGGCGCTCGCCGCCCAGTTCGGCGCGCGCGTCAAGGAGGTAGTCGTCTCCCACCACCCGCGCACGCGCGGCAGCTCGAAATACGGCATCGACCGCACGCTGCGCGTGATCCTCGACCTGCTGCTGGTGCAGTTCATGTCGCGCTACCTGCAGCGGCCGATCCAGTTCTTCGGCGGCATCGGCATGGCGCTGGCCCTGCCCGGCGGCGCGATCCTCGCTTATCTCGCGGCGCTCAAGTTCATGGGGGAGAGCATCGGCGGCCGCCCCCTGCTGCTGTTGGGCATCCTGCTCATGTTGATGGGCGTGCAGCTGATCGGCATGGGTCTGTTGGGCGAGATCATGGTGCGCATCTACCACGAGCCGGCCGGCCGCGCCCACTATCTGCTGCGCGAGGCGCCGCGTCCGGCCGCGAAGTGATCCGCGCGTGATCCAGAAGGCCAAACGCCTCGCCCGGCTGCTGCTGCGCATCCTCGTCTCGGCCGCCCTGCTCGGCGCGATCCTCTGGGGGCTCGATGGCGCGGGGCTGGGGAGCCGTCTCGCCAGCGCCGACTTTCGCTGGTTTGGGTTGGCCGTGCTGCTCGGCATCCTCGCCAACGTCGTCTCGGCCTGGCGCTGGCTGATCATCGCCCGGCATCTGAATCTCACCGCCTCGGCACGCGCATTGCTGCCCGCCTATGGCAAGGGCGTCACGCTCAACACGCTGCTGCCGGGCGCGACGCTCGGCGGCGACGCCTACCGCGCGATCGCGCTGCAAAAGCTTGGCAACCCGATATTGAAGGCCGCCGCCTCGGTCGCGCTCGACCGCCTCTCGGGTCTGTGGGCGCTGTTCGTGCTGTCCTGGTTCGCCTGGCTGGCGCTATTGGCCATTCCCGAAGTGCCCCTCGGCGCCACGACACGGTTGATGCATCTGGCAGCCCTGCTCGCCGCCGTGCTCGCGCCTTTCGTCGCCCGCGCGCTCGGCGAGAAACTGCCGCTCGACCCGCACAGGCTGCCGGCGCGGCTCTTGCGTCTGCTCGCCGAAACCGCGCGGCTGGCGCAGCTCACCTTCGCATCCTCACTCGTCGTCCAGCTCGCCACCCTCGCCGCGCTCGGCTGCGCGCTCCACGCGATCACGCCGACGGTGCCGCTGCTCTACCTGTGCGCAATCGCCGCGCCGGTGTTCTTCGCCACGGCGCTGCCGGTCTCGATCGGCGGCTACGGCACGCGCGAGGCGGCGCTGGCCGCCTATTGGCTGCTCGCCGGGCTGCCGGTCGAGACGGCCGTCGCCGGCGCCCTGCTGCACGGGCTGGCCGTCACGCTGCAGGGCGCGCTGTGGGCGCCGCTGTTCCTGTTCGACCGCCCGCGCAGCAAGTGATGATTACTGGGCGCCTCGAAAAACCGTCGCGAGCGGGCGGAGGGCAAGGCGCACGGCGCGCAGCGACCGAGACATATCAAGGTGATAGGCGAGGGAGCGAGCACCGCGCAACGCGAGCCTAGGGCCGCGCAGCAGGTTATTCGAGGTGCCCTACTGTGTCTTTCCTTCGTAGGCGCCACCGGCCACCTTGGCCATCATGCCCTGGTTGCTGTCGGGATGCGAGCCGATCTTCATGAACTGGAACATGCCCAGATCCGGCCAGGCCAGCGCGGTGCGGTAACGCGCGAACAGCGAATAGGCCTTGTCATTGACGACGAAGATCTCCCACGGCAGCGCGGCGACATGGTCGGCGCCGATCTTGTTCACCCACCAGCCCTCGCCGTCCTCGGGATCGTTGGTCGCCACGCCGAACACCGCGAGCTTCTTCTCGGGAATCACGATCTCATAGACCTTCGCGGTCTTGGCGACGTTCTTCGCCAGGTTGTCGCGAATCGTCTTCACCGCCTCGTCGAAGCCGCCCGGATAGGTCTTCAGCTCGCTCTTGTCGTCGAAGCGCTCCATGCCGGCCATGTAGCGGTAGGTCGGCAGGTCCTCGGCCTTCACCTCGCCGCCGAAGGGCTTGCCGCTACCTAACGCCTGCGCGAGCTTGCCCGACGCAGCCTTGACGGCGCCTTCCGCCTTGGCGTAGTCGTTGCGCAGGAACGCACGCTGCCAGTATTCGAGGTTCAGATAGGACACCGTGCCATCGGCCTTCACGCCGACGCGGATCGGCACGCCGACGATCGCCTTGCCGCCGATCTGCGTCAGCGCAGCAGTCAGGCCCGGTTCGGTGACGATGATCGTGCCGTGGCCGGGAATGCCTGGCGGGGTGTGATGGCCGACGACCGCAAAGCCGGCCGCCGCGAGCTTCTGCTCGGCCGCTGCCATCGCGGTCTTCAAGTCGCCGCCGGCGACCTTGTCGCCGAGGAAATACGGCTGCAGCGCGTGCGCGAGCAGGGAAAACAGCGCCAGCCAGGCGCCAAAGATGATTTTTTTCATGTCGTCTCCTCCGTTGTCGTGTAGAGATGAAAAAGGCCGGCGGTGCCGGCCTTTTCTCGCGTTTTATGAATCAGAACCGATAACCGTACTGCAGCGACCAGTTCAGCTGCGAGTGACTGATCTCGATGCCCTGATTACCACCAATGCCGCTACCCGGTGCCCCTGTGGCTTGGGTACCCGTCACAGTCACCTTCGGCGCATAGGTCAGAGAGAAATCCACTACGCTTTGCTTGCTGAACATATAGCCCAAACCAAAGGTATAGTGATCCTTGGTGGTAGCAGGGAAGAGGGGATGCACGCGGTTGTCGGGAATGGGATTCTTCGCGAAGCTTCCGCCGAAGCGCACCGTCAGCGCATCGTTGAAGCGATAGGCGGCACCGATCATGAAGATATCCTGATCTTCCCAGTTCTGGCTGATCTTCATGTCCGCCGAATCCGCCCCGCCGAGCGCACTGGTGCTGTAAGTGACACGAAAGTCCTTCATCACCTTCGACCAGTTCAACCGCTTGTAATCGGCAGCGACCAGCCACCGATCATTCGGCTGCCAGGCAACGCCCAAGCCATAAGTTTCCGGCCAGTTGAAGTCGTGGATCGTGATCTTGCCAGGCATCGTGCCCAGAAAACCTGCTCCACCAACGTTGTAGGCGGAGAACGAAGCCTTGCCATCACCGGTCTTCATATCACCGATGTCGGTTTTCGTATGGTAGGCGCCGCCAATCGAAAGCTGCGGGCTGACTTTGTAAACGAAGCCGATCTTGGCCGCCCAGCCATTGCCTTTCGCCTGACCGTTGAAATCGTTGTTGTCCGAGAAGTCGAGACGGAAGGTATTGGCGCCCAAACCCATCAGCGTTCCCATAGCGCCGCCCAGGACAGGAGTCATGCTTGTGGTCATGGCCATGAAGTCGTTAGTGCCTGCCGCCATTTTCATGTCCATCGTCATCCAGACCCAGTCGAGCGAGCCGCCGATGGTCAAAGCGTCGCTGACGTTGTAGGCGAGTGGGAAAATCACCCGCCCCACGCCGACTTCTGAACGCACGTCCTGACCGGTGCCCATGGCGAGGAAAGAATTGGCATCGTATTCGGTGCCCATTCCGCCTTGTGCGTAGACGCCTACGCCGAAGGCCCACTTGCCGGTTTTCTGGATGAAGCCGAATGCCGGCATCCAATAGCCATCCCCACCAGAATTGCTACTGACACCCATCGCCGGGACGGAAGATTTCACATCCGGGCCAAGAAAACCCAAGGCCACACCGATACCACGGCCTTCGGGCATCAAGCCGAGCGTGGCCGGATTGTTCATCATCGCTCCCGGGCCGTTGTCGTATGCCATCGACGCGCCGCCCATGGCGGTAGCCGTGGCTCCGTATCCTTGCATGTTCATGCCGTTGGTAGCGAAAGCTGGGGCTGACACGCCAGCGACGGCGAGCAGTGCAGCGAGCTTCTTGAGTTTCATGAGTCCCCCGATGGTTGGTTTTGATGTGGTTGGAAAAAAGTATTACGAAAGTCGGCCGACAGAACGCATCAAATCGGTCGTCGGTCGCAATTTATGACGGGCCCTGAAAGGCTGGCAAGCCTCTTCCTTCCTGCCAGCCCGACCGCCTGCGTCATCGTTGCATCGATACGACAAATAAGTAAATGCTGATTTACTCAAATGAACAGCGTGACGTCCGCCTTCTGCGCGACCGGCAGGAAGGAGGCGGCGCCGACGTAGTCCATGCCCTCGATGAAATCGTCATGACTGAAGCCGAACAGCTCGACGGTCATCTGGCAGACGACGAACTTGACGCCGGCTTCCTGCGACAGCTCGCGCAGCTCGGCGATGCTCGCCACGCCGTTGTTCTTGATGGTCTGCTGCATCAAACTGGTGGCCAGGCTCTCGAAGCCGGGGATGTTGGCCTGCACGATGTTCGGGATGTTCCAGTTGATGCTCTTGAACCAGTCCGGCCCGAAGGGCATCTTCATCGGCATGCCCGGGTTGCCCAGCGGACTCACTTTGAGGTCGGAGACGTCCTTCTTGACGAGATTCAGGCCATAGAAGGTGAAGAAGATCGTCACGTCCCAGCCCAGCGCGGCAGCGGTGGAAGCGAGGATGAAGGGCGGATAGGCCCAGTCCAGCGTGCCCTTCGTGGCGATGATCGCCATCGACGGCGTTTTCGATTCCTCGCGTTCCTGCAGCAGGGCTTCGAGCTTTTGCGGCAGCAGTTCGTCGAGTTTCTGGTTGATCAGTGCTTCCAGTTCAGGATTGGCGCTCATGTGTTGGTCTCCTTTTTCATGTGTTCGGTCGCCGCGCTGGACGATCCCCCCTCGAAGGGGGGGATGATGCCTGACATCGCAGCGCAGCATCAATGGGTTCGTTTCATCGCCGGGACCGGCGGACGCGGACGAGAAAAAGGCGCCCATCGCGATGATGGACGCCTTCCATTGGGGTGTCCCGTCGGGCGCGTGCCGCACCGCCAGCGCCGACTTTGAGGCACCGGGGGCCCGCGCAGCTTACTTGCGCTTGATGTAGAACTCGAATTCCTTGTTGTTCTCGGCGCTGGAGAGCAGCTCGTTGCCGGTCTGCTTGGCAAAGGCGGCGAAGTCCTTCACGGAACCCGGGTCGGTGGCGATGATGCGCAGCACTTGACCGCTGGTCATTTCGCCCAGGGCTTTCTTGGCGCGCAGAATCGGCAGCGGGCAGTTGAGGCCGCGGGCGTCCAGTTCGCGATCGAAATTCATTGTTGTCCTCCGGTGAGTTGTGGGTGGTTGGAATTACAGCGACTAATGATATAGCCCATTCGTCTTCACGGCAATCGCCGCAGCTGATGGGAATTGATGAGAATCAAGCCACGGACTGGTAATAGAGGTTCTGCGGATGGTTGGCCTGCGCGAAGAAAAACCAGCGCTCGGCGATGAGACCGAGATACTGGACGACGAAGGCGGCCAGCAGCACTCCTCCGGCGGCCTGCGATAGTCCTATGGCCAGCAGCACCATCGGCACGAAGAAAGCCGCCACCAGGAACAGCCATTTGACCGAGCGCAGCACGCTGCGGCTCTGGCCGTGGAAGAACTCGCGCGTGTTGAAGCTGCCGCCCATCAGGCCCATGCTCTTTTGCATGATCTTCGGGTGCTTGACGCCGATCGCAGTCTGCAATGTCGATTTGGGCTTCAGCCGCGCGTTGCGGATCAGGGTCGCAGCGCGACCGATGAGGCCAAGGAAGGTGATGATCAGCGCCCAGCCGGCCAGGAGCGGCATCACCTCGGGCGCGACCGCTGCGGCGAGCGCGGCGGCGAGCGTAAAGCCCGAGGCGCCGCCGAGCAGGATGTAGTTGATCACGGTCAGCGGCGTATGCCATTCGCGCAGGAACTTGAGGCAGGCGTAGATCATGCCGGTGCAGATGTAGAGCGCGAAGGCCAGCACCCAGGCCAGGGAGCCGAGCACCGCGGTGAGATTGACCGGCGCGCCGCTCGGCAGTTGCGCGAACACCGGGTTGAGGCCGAGCCAGTGCGCACAGCCGTAGAGGCACACCAGGCCCATGAAGGCCGGCAGCACGATCACTTCGCGCGACAGCCACGAGGTGCGCCATTTCGCCGCCGCGCGCCAGGCACGCTCGGGGTGGCCAAGATGGAAGAACGAGGCGATCAGCCCCAGCACCAGCAAGACGAAGGCGATCGCGCTGCCGAGGGCATAGAAGTCGTCCGGCTGCGGCGACAACAGGCCGAAGGCGGCATAGGACTCGACGGTGAAGAGCGCGAGGAACAGGCCCTGGCCGGCGCCGATCAGCGTGGTGAGGAATACGACGGAAAACGCGGGATGCATTTCAGGGATCGGGTATCAGGAATCAGGTATCAGGAAAATCGTGGTTCGCCTTGGTTGGTTCATCACCACGACGTCACGTCGTCGAGCGAGGGCTCGGCCTTGCCGGGCTTGGGCAGCTGCTGGTCGATCTTGAGCGGGTTGTCGGCGCGCTCGAGCTCGTCCTCGCGGATGCGCAGCTTGGTCTTTCTGCGCGGCAGGTAGTGGTTGGCCGGCTGCGTGCCCCACTCGGGCATCAGCTGATAGCCGCCGTTCTCGCGGATCGCCTTCGACACCTCCGACTCGGGATCGTGGATGTCGCCGAACAGGCGCGCCGAGGTCGGGCAGGCGCGCACGCAGGCGGGACGGCGCTCCTCGGCGGTGAGCCGCATGTCGTAGATGCGGTCGACGCACAGCGTGCATTTCTTCATCACGCGCTGGTGCTCGTCGAGCTCGCGCGCGCCGTAGGGACAGGCCCACGAGCAATACTTGCAACCGATGCACTTGTCGTAGTCGACGAGGACGATGCCGTCCTCCGCCCGCTTGTAGGAAGCGCCGGTCGGACAGACCGGCACGCAGGGCGGCTCCTCGCAGTGCAGGCACGATTTCGGAAAGTGCACGGTCTCCGTATGCGGGAACTCGCCGACCTCGAAGGTCTGCACGCGGTTGAAGAAGGTGCCGGTCGGATCCTTGCCGTAAGGGTTCAGGTCGACCAGCGGGCCGGCGGAGCCGGAGGTGTTCCACTCCTTGCAGTTGGTGACGCAGGCATGGCAGCCGACGCAGACATTGAGGTCGATGACGAGGGCAAGCTGGGTCATTGCTTGCCTCCTTTCCCGGCGAAATAGTTCCAGATCGATTTGCGCTCGGGCTGGCCGGGATAAGGCTTCAACGGCGGGAACTGCGGCTCCGTGCGTGCCGCCCCGGCGCCGCTCACGGGCGCTACGCCCCCGCCTACGGCGGGTCCCCCTCCGCTGTTCGCGGCTTCAGCGCCGACTTTTCCGGCGCGCATCGTCCCGCGCGCTGCTACTTCATCCGCCTTGTAAATCCGGACGCGCACGTCGTACCACGCGGCCTGGCCGGTGATCGGGTCGGAGTTCGAGACGCGCCTGTCAGAGCCGCGCTCGCAGGCCGGCAGCTCTTCCGAGATCAGATGGTTGAGCAGGAAGCCCAACTGCGATTCGTTGGCATCCGGTGCGAGATTCCAGGCGCCCGCCGCCTTGCCGATCGCGTTCCAGGTCCACACCGTGCCCGGCTCGACAGCCTCCGAGTGCTTCGCCATGCATTTCACCTTGCCCCATTGCGACTCGACCCAGATCCAGTCGCCGTCTTCGATGCCATTCACCCGCGCGGTGTGCGCATTGACAAAGAGCACGTTGTGGGCGTGGATCTGCCGCAGCCACGCGTTCTGCGAATCCCAGGAGTGATACATCGCCATCGGCCGCTGGGTGATCGCCGCGAGCGGGTACTTGTGCCTGTCGGTCACCTGCGCTTCGAGCGGGTCGTAATAGAAGGGCAGCGGATCGAAGAAGGTCTCGACGCGTTTGGCCAGATGCGCCGGCGGCTTCCTCGAAAACCCCTTGCCGCGCGCGGCCTGGCGAAAGCGCATCAGCACCTCGGAATAAATGTGGATGAGGATCGGCTCGGCGTAGCGCGTGATGCGGTTTCTCTGCGACCACTCGAGATAGCCCTGGTTCCAGTTGCGCATGTACTGGTAGCTCTTCGGCAGCTCGTAGTGGAAGACACAGTCGTTCTTCGCATACATCTCCCACTGGTTCGGGTTCGGCTCGCCGCGCAGGTGCTTCTCGCCGCCCTTGCCGCGCCAGCCGGCCAGAAAGCCGATGCCCGAGCCCGGCTCGGTCTCGTAATTGACGATGAAATCGGGATAGTCGCGGTATTTGCGGCTCCCATCTTTCGTCACGAAGGCCGGGAGCTTCAAGCGCGAGCCGAGTTCGATCAACACTTCCTGGAAGGGCTTGCACTCTCCCAGGGGCGGCACGACGGGGATGCGCACCGAATCGACCGGGCCGTCGTATTCCGAGATCGGCCGGTCGAGGATCGACATCACGTCGTGGCGCTCCAGATACGTCGTGTCCGGCAAGATGAGGTCCGCGAAGGCCGTCATCTCGGACTGGAAGGCGTCGGCCACGACGATGAAGGGAATCTTGTATTCGCCGTTCTCGTCGCGGTCGTTCAACATCTTCCTGACCTCGACCGCGTTCATCGTCGAGTTCCACGCCATGTTGGCCATGAAGATCAAGAGCGTGTCGATCCGGTAAGGATCGCCGCGCCAGGCATTGGTGACGACGTTGTGCATCAGGCCATGCACCGAGAGCGGATACTCCCACGAAAAACCCTTGTCGATGCGCACCGGGTTGCCATCGTCATCGACGAACAGATCGTCGGGATCGGCCGGCCAGCCGAGCGCCATGCCGTCCAAGGGTTTGTTGGGCTGCACCGCGTTCGGGTGGTTGGGCGTGCGCGCGCAGGGCGGGATCGGCCGGGGAAAAGGCACCTTGTGGCGAAAGCCGCCGGGGCGGTCGATGGTGCCCAACAGCGACATCAGGATGCCCAGCGCGCGGATGGTCTGAAACCCATTGGAATGCGCCGCGAGGCCGCGCATCGCGTGAAAGGCCACCGGATTGCCGGTGACGGTGTCGTGCTCCTTGCCCCAGCTGTCCGTCCAACTGATCGGCAATTCGATGCGCTGGTCGCGCGCGGTGACACCCATCTCGTGCGCGAGCCGCCGGATCGTCTCGGCCGGAATGCCGGTCACGCCCTCGGCCCATTCGGGCGTGTAATCCTTGACGCGGTCGACCAGGAGCTGGAACGCGGGCTTGACCTTCGTGCCGTTGATCTCGAACTCGCCCAACAGGCACGGGTCGGCGCCGGCGGTGTGGGTCACCACCGGGCGGTTGGTCTTGCGATCCCACCACAGCTTGTCCTGCGGGTCGTAGCAGGCCTCTTCCTCGGGCACCTCGGTGCGCAGGAACATGCCGAACTCGTCGTCGTCCTCGTCGCAATTGACGAGCTCGCCGGCGTTCGAATACTGGACGAGGAAATCGCGGTCGTAGAGGCCCTTCTGGATGATCTCGTGGATCGCCGCGAGCAGGAAGGCGCCGTCGGTGCCGGGACGGATCGGCACCCACTCGTCGGCGATCGCTGAATAGCCGGTGCGCACCGGGTTGATCGAGACGAAGCGCCCACCGTCGCGCTTGAACTTGGAGATCGCGATCTTGAGCGGATTGGAGTGGTGATCCTCGGCGGTGCCGATCATCACGAAGAGCTTCGCGCGCTCGAGGTCGGGGCCGCCGAACTCCCAGAACGAGCCGCCGATCGTGTAGATGAGGCCGGCCGCCATGTTCACCGAGCAGAAGCCGCCGTGCGCCGCGTAGTTGGGCGTGCCGAACTGGCGCGCGAAGAGGCCGGTCAATGCCTGCATCTGGTCGCGGCCGGTGAAGAGCGCGAACTTCTTCGGATCGGTCGCGCGAATCCTGCCGAGCCGCTCTTCGAGGATCGCGAAGGCCTCATCCCACGAGATCGGCTCGAACTCGCCTGCGCCCCTTTCGGCACCGGCCTTGCGGCGCAGCGGGCGCGTGAGCCGCGCCGGCGAATACTGCTTCATGATGCCCGACGAACCCTTGGCGCAGATCACGCCCCGGTTCAGCGGATGGTTCGGATTGCCGTCGATGTAGCGCACCTCGCCGTCCTTCAGATGGACGCGGATGCCGCAGCGGCAGGCGCACATGTAGCAGGTCGTGTTCTTGACTTCCTGCACGGAATTGTCGGTCACTCTGTGGGGCTCCTCGAAACATTCATTAGAATTTGGCGATATTGTCGCAGCCCACCCGACTTGTCACAAGGTGGTAAATTTTATTTTTCGATAAACAGACCAAGGGAAGCGCTGAAGAAAGCAGCGAGCGGGATGGGATGCAAGGCGCACGGAGCGCAGGAACCGAGACCTAACTCGTAGTTAGGCGAGGTTCCGACAAGGAGGGAAGGAAAGGGCCCCTCCCCCTTCCTGGCGCAACGCAGCAGACCGCCTGCTCAGCAATTTATTCAGCGTTTCCCAAGATTTCGGGAGAATTACCATGCCCCGCCCCATCAAGCCCTTCAGCGCCAGAGAAAAACACCTGATCAGTCAGACCCTGATCGAACGCTTCGGCCATCCGGTAGCCCTGGAGCCGGTCGATGCCGAACTGCAGCTGAACCTGCTGAAAGAAGAGTTCGCCCTCTGTCCGTCGATCATGTGGAAGGAGAACGGCGCGAACTTCATCGTCTTCAAGACCGCGGACGAACGCTACCGCTGCCTGTTCTTCTACAACGAAGCGATGCTGTTCGGCACCGGCAAGGACGAATACAACAACCTCGGCGACTGCGTCGTCACCCTGCTGCAGGTCCATGCCGACCAGGAAGAGCAAAGCCGCAAGGTCCGCAACGCGCTCAACTCGATCGATTTTTCCAAGGCCAATGATGGCGAGGAATACTTCGGGCCGCTGATCGTATGAAGCCTATGCCTGACTTGCTGCGCGGGCGATCTGCTGCGTTGCTCGCTGCTCGCTCTCTCGCCTATCAATTCCGATATGTCTCGGTCGCTGCGCTGCGTGCGCCTTGCAGCTCATCCCGCTCGCAGCGTCATGCAAAGGCTTCAATATGAAGATCTGCATCGTCTCCGACAGCCACGACCGTGGCCCCCTGCTCGCCGAAGCAATCGCGCTGGCCAAGACCGAAGGCGCCGAGGCAGTGATCCACTGCGGCGACCTGATCGGCATCAACACATTGAAAGCCTCGCTCAAGCTCGGCCTGCCGATCCACGCCGTGCATGGCAACAACCTCGGCGATCCGGTGGCGATCGCCAAGCTCGCCTGCCACTCGGAAGGCCTGCTGCATTACCACGGCAACGATGCCGGCATCGAGCTCGGCGGCCGCAGGATCTTCATCACCCACTACCCGCACATCGGCCGCGCCTTCGCCTGCACCGGCGACTACGACCTGGTCTGCTGCGGCCACAGCCACAAGCCCGAGATCCGCCAGGAGCCCAACGTCAAGGGCGGCAGCACGTGGCTCGTCAACCCGGGCACCGTCGCCGGGCTTGGCGCGCCCGAGGCCACCTGGGCGATGGGCGATCTGGCCGCGATGTCCTTCGAAATACGCACCCTGCCTCGTTAGCGCCACGCGATGCCGTCCCCGGAAGTGAAAACCGCTAGGCGGGCGGTGATTTGTGAGCGTCCGTCGGCGGATGTCGGTGAGAGGCGCGGATCAGCCGCCCACTTGTCCGAGCGAAGCGAGTTGTGGCGGCCCGCGCCCGAACCCTACAGCCGCCCCGGGCGCGAACCATGAGCCGCCTGCCTGCTGGTTTTCATTGGTTGCAATCCTTGCCCTGAAATTCGGCGCTGACGGGACGGCACCCCGGCATGCTGCGGCGCAGCGCCGCGTCAAACCATACGACGCTTCTATCAATCCATAGGAAGATTCACGCGCGGATTTGATCTGGCGCATGAACCGCCACGGAATTTGGCGGCTACAATCGGCAACCGATTTTGGCGGCGGCAGCCCCGCTGGGGCCGACAGTGCGTAGCGCCGGATGCCGTCAAAGTTCCAATCTGGCTGCACCCCACTACAACGGAGGCTTGATGACAGCTTCAATCGCAACCAATCCGACCATCCTGGTCGTCGGCGGCGGTATCGCTGGCATGACGGCGGCCCTCGAGGCGGCCGAATGCGGCAAGCAGGTGATACTGGCCGAGAAATCCCCCACGCTGGGCGGCCGCACATCGATGCTGTATCGCTACTTCCCGAAGATGTGCCATCCCACCTGCGGTCTGGAAATCAACCTCAAGCGCATCCGCGGCAACCCGAACGTGCGCGTGATGACGATGACCGAGGTGGCCGCCGTCTCCGGCACCCGCGGCGACTACACCGTGACGCTGAAGATCAAGCCGCGCTACGTGAATGAAAACTGCACCGCCTGCGGCGACTGCGGCAAGGCGGTGACCACCGAGGTGCCCAACACCTTCAACTACGGCCTCGACAAGGTGAAGGCGGCCTACCTGCCGCATGCGATGGCCTATCCGCAACGTTATGTGATCGATCCTTCGATCGTCGGCACGGCCGATGGCGAGGCGGCGAAAGCGGCCTGCAAGTACGGCGCGGTCGATCTTGCCATGCAGGAGCAGACCGTCGAGCTCAAGGTTGGCAGCATCGTCTGGGCCACCGGCTGGCGCCCCTATGATGCCAACCGGATCCAGCCCTACGGCTACGACCGCTATCAGAACGTCATCACCAGCGTCGAATTCGAGCGCCTGTGCGATCCGCGCGGCCCGACCGGCGGCAAGATCCTGCGTCCCTCGGACGGCAAGGAAGCGAAGAACATCGCCTTCATCCAGTGCGCCGGCTCGCGCGACGAGAACCACCTGCGCCACTGCTCGCGCATCTGCTGCATGGCGACATTGAAGCAGACCATGTACGTGCGCGAGATCGATCCGACGGCGAAGTCGACCGTCTATTACATCGACATTCGCGTCATCGACCGCCTCGAAGACTTCTACCAGGACGTGCAGAAAGACCCGAACGTCAGCTTCGTGAAATCCAAGGTGGCGCGCATTGCGCTCAATGAAGCCAACGGCAACCCGATCCTGCATGGCGTCAACACCGAGGGCTACCACCGCTATGCCAACGAGCACGATCTCGTCGTGCTGGCCATCGGCATGGAGCCGGAAGTCGCCGGCGTGAAGCTGCCCGACGACATCATCCTCGATTCCTCGAAGTTCATCGAAGGCTCGAAGAGCGCCGGCATGTTCGGCGCCGGCAGCGCGGCGAGCCCCTTGGACGTCAATCGCGCCGTGCAAAGCGCGACGGCGGCGGCTCTGCGCGCCGTCCAGGTCATTCACAAAACTGCTTCCACGGAGGCCGCGTAACCATGGCCGATAACAAATTCGCTGCTTATATCTGCTCCGGCTGCGGCATCGGCGACATCCTCGATGTCGCCAAGCTCGAAAGGGTCGCCAAGGTCGAAGGCAAGATGCAGATCATCAAGACGCATCCCTTCCTCTGCAACGAAGAAGGCGTGAAGATGATCCGCGACGACATCGCCAATGAGGGCGTCACCCACGTCTGCATCGCCGCCTGCTCGCGCCGCGCCAAGGTCGAGGCGTTCTCTTTCCCGACCGTCGCCCTCTCGCGCGCCAACCTGCGCGAAGGCGTGATCTGGGCCGTGGCCGAAGGTTCCGAGCACGACGAGGTGCGCCAGGAAATGGCCGAGGACTACGTCCGCATGAGCTGCGCCGAGGTCAAGAAGATGACCGTGCCGGCCGGCAACGTCAAGGAATCCTCGAGCAGGAAGATCCTCGTCGTCGGCGGCGGCATGTCCGGCATGACGGCGGCGAAGGCCGCGGCCGACGCCGGCTACGAGGTGGTGCTGGTCGAGAAGACCGGCCAGCTCGGCGGCTTCGCCAACCAGATGTGGAAGCGCATGCCGTTCAACGCTCCCTATGCCGAAGCGCAGCCCACCGGCGCGGCGGAACTGGCCGCCGAGCTTTCCGCCCATCCGAAGGTCAAGATTTATCTGAACTCGACCGTCGCCGAAACCGCCGGCGCGCCCGGCCGCTTCAAGGTCAAGATCGCCGCCGAATCCGGCAGCGTCAGCGAAGAGCTGTGCGGCGCGATCGTCCAGGCCTCCGGCTTCACCACCTATCCGCTCGAGAAGCTGCCGGAACTGGGCGGCGGCCAGCCGAACGTCGTCGACCAGGCCGGCCTCGAAGCGCTTGCCAAGGCCGCCAACGGCGGGCCGATCAAGCGTCCGGACGGCAAGGAAGTCAAGTCGGTCGTCTTCATCCAGTGCGCCGGCCAGCGCGACGATTCCGGCACCCACCTGCCCTACTGCTCCGGCCATTGCTGCGGCACGAGCATCAAGCAGGCGATGTATTTCAAGGACCAGAATCCGGACATCGACACCGTGGTGATGTACACGGACTTGCGCGTGCCGGGCATGGGCGAGGATTTCTACCGCAGCGCCCAGAGAAAGGGTGTGATCTTCACCAAGGGCAAGGCCAGCAAGGTCACCGGCGGCGACACCTGCAAGGTCGAGTTCAAGGATTTGATCCTCGACGAGGACACCGCGACCGAAGCCGATCTGGTCGTGCTCGCCACCGGTCAGGTGCCGAACGCGGGCGTGAATCTCGACGAATGGACCGCGACGGTGACCGCCGCCGAATCGGGAGACGAGGCCGCCAAGACCAAGAAGGCCGAGCTGCAGAAGATCTCCGTGCTCAACCTGAACTATCGCCAGGGCCCGGACATGCCACAGCTCAAGTACGGTTTCGCGGATTCGCACTTCATCTGCTTCCCGTATGAAACCCGCCGCACCGGCATCTATGCCGCCGGTCCGATGCGCCGGCCGATGGACATGTTCCAGGCCCAGGAAGACGCCACCGGCGCCGCGCTGAAAGCGATCCAGGCGGCCGAGAACGCCGCGCTCGGCCGCGCCGCGCATCCGCGCGCCTGGGACCTGTCGTTCCCGAAGGCGCGTCTCGAAGGCTGCACGCAGTGCAAGCGCTGCACCGTCGAATGCCCGTTCGGCGCGATCGACGAGGACGAAAAGCGCTTCCCGGT
Source organism: Rhodocyclaceae bacterium (assembly GCA_013388985.1). Classification (GTDB taxonomy): domain Bacteria; phylum Pseudomonadota; class Gammaproteobacteria; order Burkholderiales; family Rhodocyclaceae; genus Sulfuricystis. The sequence goes on along the minus strand of JACAEF010000038.1, from coordinate 2,380 downwards.
GTTCAACGAGGAGCGCTGCCGCCGTTGCGGCACCTGCATGGGCGCCTGCCCGGTGCGCGTGATCTCCTTCGAGAACTACTCCTGCGACACGGTCGGCATGCAGGTGAAGGCCGTCGAGGTGCCGGACGAGGACGAAGAAAAGCCGCGCATCCTGATCCTCGCCTGCGAGAACGACGCCTACCCGGCGATCGACATGGCCGGCATGCAGCGCCACACCTACTCTGCCTTCGTGCGCGTGATCCCGGTGCGCTGCCTCGGCTCGGTCAACACCATCTGGATCACCGACGCACTCAACTCCGGCTATGACGGCGTGATGATGATGGGCTGCCAGAAGGGCGAGAACTACCAGTGCCACTTCGTCAAGGGCTCGGAAATGGCCTACTACCGCCTCGGCAAGGTCGGCGACACGATGAAGGGCATGGGCTTGGAGCCCGAGCGCATGCAGACCTACGAAATCGCCATCACCGACGGCGCGCGCGTCGCCAAGCTGATCAACGACTACGTCGCGCAGCTCAACGAGCTCGGCCCCTCGCCCATGAAGGGCTTCGGCTGATCCAAGGAGAGAGACCATGAGCGAAGCAAACACCCAAGCCCTCGCCCGTTACAAGAACAACTTCCTCAAGGAAGTCGAGGAGCGCGTCGAAGACGGCCAGTGGGTCAAGATGTGCATGCAGTGCGGCGTCTGCGCGGGCTCCTGCCCGTTCGGCCCGCACTGGGAACACTCGCCGCAGAAGATCTTCATGATGATCCGCGCCGGCAAGCGCGAGGAGGTGCTCACCTCCGACTCGATGTGGATGTGCACCTCCTGCTACAACTGCATCGTGCGCTGCCCGCGGAAGCTGCCCATCACGCACATCATGCACGGCCTGGCCAACTATGCCAACCGCCTCGGTCTGGTGCCGAAAGGGCAGCCGACGCGCGACATCGCCGTGCTGTTCTGGAAGAACGTCGTCAAGAACGGCCGCGTCAATGAGATGACCTTCTCGCTGGCGATGTACTTCCGCGATGGCCTGGGGCAAGGCATCAAGAACGCGATGGCGATGAAGGACATCGGCCTCGGTCTGATGAAGGCCAAGCGCCTCAACCCGATGGAAATCTTCGGCGGCCATACCTGCAAGGACAAATCCGGCCTCCAGCGCATGATCGCCAAGGCACGCGAAATCGAAGACAAGCGCAGAGGCTTGGCCTAGTCCCGCCTGACAGGAGACAAGCAAACATGGCAAAGAAACAGTATGCGTTCTATCCGGGCTGCTCCTCGCAGAAGGGCGCCTCGGCCTCGAACTATCTCAACTCCTTCGGCTACATGTGCGAAAAGCTGGAAATCCAGCTCAACGAAGTGCCGGACTGGAACTGCTGCGGCGCCTCGATCGCCTATGCCGAAGGCGGCGAGCTGCCGCGTCTGGTGCTCAATGCCCGCAACATGGCCATCGTCGAAAAGGAGATGCCCGGCCAGGACATGGTCACCGGCTGCCCGGCCTGCTGGCTGGCGCTGCGCGACGCCAAGGGACGCTTCGAAGAACACGGCAGCATGAAAGCCGACGCCAACGAAGCCCTCAAGGAAGTCAGCCTCACCTACAACGGCAACGTCAAGCCGCGACACATGGTCGAAGTGCTGATCGAGGACATCGGCTACGAGGGCATGAAGGAAAAAGTCGTGCGTCCGCTCGACGGCGTCAAGATCGCCGGCTATGTCGGCTGCCAGACCAACCGGCCCTTCGGTATCGCCGGCGAATCCTTCGAAAACCCGCAGTATCTCGACAAGATGATCGAGACGGTCGGCGCCGAGCCCGTGCCCTACGACCAGAAAGTCACCTGCTGCGGCGGTGCGCTGGCCTTCTCCGAGCCCGACAAGGCCTTCAAGCAAATCCGCGACATCGTCGAATCCGCCTACGACCACGGCGCGCAGGTCATCGCCACGCCCTGCCAGCTGTGTCAGGCCAACGTCGAGCTGTATCAAGCCGAGATCAACAAGAAACACGGCACCAAGTTCAACATGCCCGTCGTGTTCTACTCGCAACTGCTCGGCCTCGCCTACGGCGGCGACCTGAAGCAGACGGGCCTCGACGGCCAGGTGATCCGCGCCGAAGTGCTGGAGAAGTTCATCAAGTAAGGACGCGTCAAAGGGGAAGGAAACGGCCGGTGCAGTGTTCTACTCACCGGCCGTTTTTATCGCTATAATGCGCGGCTTCTTGGGCCGATAGCTCAGCTGGGAGAGCGCCGCGTTCGCAATGCGGAGGTCGGGAGTTCGATCCTCCTTCGGTCCACCAGATTCACCGGGTTGTTAGCTCAGTTGGTAGAGCAGCGGACTCTTAATCCGTAGGTCGAAGGTTCGAATCCTTCACAACCCACCAGGCAGTCTTCTTCGTCGTCATCCGGCGTT
>JACAEF010000003.1 GCA_013388985.1 Rhodocyclaceae bacterium | reverse complement strand
GGCCAGGGACCGAACACCGCTACATGCCCTCGGTGATCATCCCGAAATCGTCGACGGTTGGCGCGTCAACGAGCCATATCCCATAGACCCCTCCCAAGTAGCAGTCACGCGGGCTTTCGTACACGTCGCCCCGCTCGGGGAGCGCGAACGTCCACACTGGCGACGACCCACCGGGGGGCGACGGTCGGCTCGCCGGCACGCTGCACCAGCGCGCCTTCGAAGATCCACTGGTAGGTGGAGAGCGCGAAGGCGCCGAGCGCCAGTGCCGTGTCGCCAGCGCCGAGTTTGGTCAGTTTCGCGCCGCTCTTGAACGACGGATAGAGCAGAAAGGTCAGCGCGAGCAGGAAGCCGACGTGCAGCGCGCGCGTGACCAGGCTCGAAAATGGATGAAAGGCCGCGACGACGAGCTGGTAGGTGGAAAACGCCAGCGCCAGCGTCGAGAAGAGCGCGAGCGCCCAGCCGCCGAGCCGGCGGGTGATGCCATGTTCGGAGACTTCCGGCAGACCGTGGTCGGGAGCGCTCGCTTCGATGCGCATGGGGCGTGCCTTACTTGATCAAACCCTTCTCGCGGTAATACTTCTCGGCGCCCGGATGCAGCGGCGCGGGCGGCGCGACGGCGGCGTTTTCGAGCTTGATCGCCTTCGCGGCGCCGTGCGCGGCGACCATCTGGTCGAGATTCTCGAACATCGCCTTGGTCATCTTGTAGACCGTCTCGGCCGGCACGCCTTCATGGGTGACGAGGAAATTCTGGATCGCCACGGTCGGCACGTCGGTCGACTGGCCGTTGTAGGTATTGGCCGGAATCGTGCCGGCCTGATAGGCGGGATCGTTGATCTTCGCGACGATCTCGGCCGGCACCGGCACGATGACGATCTTCACCGCGCTGGCGAGATCGCGCACCGCCGCGACGCCCATGCCCGCCGAGATCAGCGTCGCGTCGAGCTGGCGGTTCTTGATCAGCTCGACCGATTCGCCGAAGGGCAGGTATTCGACCTTGGCGAAATCCTGATAGCCCATGCCCGCGGCCTTGAAGATCGCCCGCGCGTTGAGCTCGGTGCCGCTCTTCGGCGCGCCGACCGCGATCTTCTTGCCCTTGAGGTCGGCGAGCGTCTTGATGCCGGAATCGGCGCTGGCGACGATCTGGATGTAATTCGGATAGATCGCGGCGAGCGTGCGCAGTTTTTTCAGCGGCGCCTTGAAGCCGGCTTCCTCGTCGCCCTTCCAGGCGTCGGAGAACGCATCGCCGAGCGAGAAGCCGACCTCGCCCTTGCCCGCCTGCAGCAGGTTCAGGTTCTCGGCGCTGGCCTTGGTGACCTGCGCCGAGGTCTTCGCATCCGGCATCGCCTTGGCGTAGATCTGCGAGAGCGCGACGCCGAGCGGGTAATAGACGCCGCTGGTGCCACCGGTCAGCACGTTGATGAATTCGGCGGCATGAGCCGCGGCGGCGGCCAGCGCGAGGGCGGAGGCAGCGATCAGGGAACGGAATTTCATGGCGGTTTTCTCCTCTTTGGTGTCGTCAGATCACGCCCGCTTCCCGCAGGCGGGCGATGTATGCGCTATCGTAGCCGAGTTCGGCGAGGATCGCGTCGGTATCGGCGCCCAGGAGCGGCGGCGCGTGGCGGTAATCGACCGGCGTGGCCGAGAGTCTCATCGGGCTCGCCACCTGCGGCACGGCACCGAGGCCCGGCTGCGGCAGCTCGATGCGCAGGCCACGATGAACCACCTGCGGGTCGGCGAATACCCTCGCCAGATCGTTGATCGGCCCACAGGGGACGTTGACCGCTTCGAGTGCCGCGATCCATTCCGCGGTCGTCTTCATCACCGTCGCCTGGCGGATCTGCGGGATCAGCACGGCGCGGTTTGCCACCCGCGCGGCGTTGGTGGCAAAGCGCGCATCCGTCGCCCATTCGGGATGGCCAAGCGCGGCGGCGAGCCGCGCGAACTGGCCGTCGTTGCCAACGGCGATGATGAAATCGCCATCGGCGCTGGGGAAATCCTGATACGGCACGATGTTCGGATGCGCATTGCCCAGGCGCTTGGGCGCCACGCTCGAGACGAGGTAGTTCATCGCCTGGTTCGCGAGGCTGGCCACCTGCACGTCGAGCAGCGCCAGATCGAGGTATTGCCCCTGCCCGGTTTTCTCGCGGTGCTGGAGCGCGGCGAGTATGCCGATCGTCGCGTAGAGTCCGGTGAGGATGTCGGTGAGCGCGACGCCCACTTTTTGCGGCCCGGCGCCCGGCTCGCCGTCGGCGCGGCCGGTGAGGCTCATCAGGCCGCCCATCGCCTGGATCAGGAAATCGTAACCCGGCCGTGCAGCATAGGGGCCGTCCTGGCCGAAGCCGGTGATCGAGCAGTAGATCAGGCGTGGATTGACGGCCTTGAGGCTCGCGTAATCGAGGCCATAGGCTTTCAGGCCACCGACCTTGAAATTCTCGATCACGACGTCGGCCTGCGCCGCGAGCCGGCGGACGATCGCCTGCCCTTCGGCCTGGGTGAAATCGACGGTGAGCGAGCGCTTGTTGCGGTTGCAGCACAGGTAGTAGGCCGATTCGCGGGTTTCCCCGCCCGCTTCGTCCTTGAGCCAGGGCGGGCCCCAGTGGCGCGTATCGTCCCCCGAGCCCGGCCGCTCGACCTTGATCACCTCGGCGCCGAGGTCGGCGAGCTGCATGCTCGCCCACGGCCCCGCGAGCACGCGCGAGAGATCGAGCACCTTCAGCCCGGCGAGCGCGCCCATGGCCGTCACGACGAGGAACCGCCGCGGTCGGACGGCGATTTGTGCGCACGCGTCGGTCGCCGCCGGCGAAATGGGCAGAAAACCGCCCACTTGTCCGAGCCACAGGCGAGTAGTGGGCGGTCTGCCCGTGAGCCTCGCGGCGACCCCGCGGGCAAACCATGAGCCGTCTGGCCGCAGCGGTTCCCTTGTCTGCCCATCGCCATGCTCAAAACGCCGCGATCCCGGTCTGCGCGCGGCCCAGGATCAAGGCGTGGATGTCGTGCGTACCCTCGTAGGTGTTCACCACTTCGAGATTCACCAAATGGCGGATCACGCCGAACTCGTCGGAAATGCCGTTGCCGCCCAGCATGTCGCGCGCGGTTCTGGCGATGTCGAGCGCCTTGCCGCAGGAATTGCGCTTCAGGATCGAGGTGATCTCCGGCGCCGCCCGGCCCTCGTCCTTGAGCCGGCCCAGCCGCAGGCAGCCCTGCAGGCCAAGTGCGATCTCGGTCTGCATGTCGGCGAGCTTCTTCTGGATCAACTGGTTCGCCGCCAGCGGCTTGCCGAACTGCCGGCGTTCGAGCACGTAACTCCTCGCCGTATGCCAGCAGGCTTCCGCCGCCCCGAGCGCGCCCCAGGCGATGCCGTAGCGGGCGGAATTGAGGCAGGTAAACGGCCCCTTGAGGCCGCGGATCTCGGGAAAGGCGTTCTCCTCGGGCACGAACACCTCGTCCATCACGATCTCGCCGGTGATCGAGGTGCGCAGGCCCACCTTGCCGTGGATCGCCGGAGCCGTCAGCCCTTTCATGCCTTTTTCCAGCACGAAGCCGCGGATCTGGCCGGCATCGTCCTTGGCCCAGACGACGAACACGTCGGCGATCGGACTGTTGGTGATCCACATCTTGCTGCCGGAAAGCACGAAGCCACCCGCGACCTGCCTCGCCCTCGTCTCCATGCTGCCCGGATCGGAGCCGTGGTTCGGCTCGGTGAGGCCAAAGCAGCCGATCCACTCGCCCGTGGCGAGCTTCGGCAGGTATTTCCCCTTCTGCGCCGGGGTGCCGAATTCATGGATCGGCAGCATCACCAGCGAGGACTGCACGCTCATCATCGAGCGAAAGCCCGAATCGACGCGCTCGATCTCGCGCGCGATCAGTCCGTAGCAGACGTAATTCATTCCCGCGCAGCCGTAGTCGGCGGGCAGAGTGCAGCCGAGCAGTCCCAGCTCGCCCATCTCGCGGAAGATCGCCGGGTCGGTGCGCTCGTGGCGAAAGGCTTCGAGCACGCGCGGCGCGAGCTTCTCCTGCGCATAGCGCCGCGCGGTTTCGCGTACCATGCGTTCTTCTTCGGAAAGCTGCTCGTCGAGCAGCAGCGGATCCTCCCAGCTGAAGGTATGCTTGGCCATCTTCGATCCTCGTCGGCGGCAATGGGCGAAGTTTAGCCCGCCGTCGCGCCGACGATTGACACTTGGGAGACAAACCGATGGATCTGGGCATTCGCGGCAAACGCGCGCTGGTCTGCGCGGCGAGCAAGGGCTTGGGGCGCGGCTGCGCGCTCGCGCTGGCGGCTGAAGGCGTCGGCGTCACGATCGTCGCGCGCGGGCAGGAAGCGCTTGCCGCCACGCTGGCGGAACTGCGCAAAATCGGCGCTGGCGGCACGGCACATCAAGCCGTCGCCGCCGACATCACCACGCCGGAGGGCCGCGCCGCGGCGCTCGACGCCTGCCCCGACCCGGACATCCTCGTCACCAATGCCGGCGGCCCGCCGCCCGGAGACTTCAGGGATTGGACGCGTGAAGACTGGCTCAAGGCGCTCGATGCGAACATGCTGACACCGATCGAGCTCATCAAGGCCACCGTCGACGGCATGATCGCGCGCCGCTTCGGCCGCATCGTCAACATCACCTCGGCGGCGGTCAAGGCGCCGATCGACGTCCTGGGGCTCTCGAACGGCGCACGCTCGGGGCTCACCGGCTTCGTCGCCGGGCTTTCGCGCAAGACGGTCAAATACAACGTGACGATCAACAACCTGCTGCCAGGCCTCTTCGACACCGACCGCATCCGCAACGTCGTCGGCGCGCAGGCCAAGGCGAAAGGCATCGATTATGAGCAGGCCCTCGCCGAGCGCCTCGCCACGATCCCCGCCGGCCGCATCGGCGACCCGGCGGAATTCGGCGCCGCCTGCGCTTTCCTTTGCAGCGCCCACGCCGGCTTTATTACCGGGCAGAACTGGCTCCTGGACGGCGGCGCGTATCCGGGGACGTTCTGAAGCCTACAGTTGGCCGCTGCCTGGCCGTAAATAAACCAGACGTTCCGGCCGCTGTTTCCACCAGTGCCACAACGACGTGAGGCTACCATGCACGCGATGCCTGCTCCGCTCGAAATCTACGAACAGATGTGCGCGCTGTCGAACCGCATGGTGGATGCGGCGCGCGCCCACGACTGGGACCGCCTGATCGCGCTGGAACGCGCCGTGGCAAGCCTGCGCGATACCCTGATGCAAGATGGCGGCGCGGCCGCGGAAAGCCCGGAAGAGACGGAACGCCGGCGCGCGCTGATCCGCCGCATCCTCGAAGACGACGCGGAGGTGCGCCGCCATACCGAACCCTGGATGGAGAAGGTGCGGCGCTTGCTGAGCGGCAATGCGCGCAAGCCGCAGAGCGACCCTGCCTGCGGGACCGGCCGCTGAACCGTCTCGCGGCTGCCGGATGGTGGACGGTTGAGCCATGGTCCTCGTTCCTCCCGATGCGGCGATCCGCATGCGCATGCAGACCGAGGCGAACCTGCTCGAAGCGGTCCAGCCGACGCGCCCGATTCCATCCGATCTCCCCGAACTGCGTCCCGGACAGACCTTCCAGGCCCGCATCCTCCAGCCCCTGCCCGACAATACCTACCGCGCGCTGGTCGCCGGCAAGCAGCTCACGCTGCAACTGCCGGAGGGCGCAAAGACCGGCGACCAGCTGGAGCTGGTCGTCATCGACCGCTCCGCGCGGGCGATCATCGCGCAGCGCGTCGATGCGGGCGCCGCGGCAGCGGAGTCCGCGACTCCCTACCCCTTCACGCGCCTGAGTCCCGCGGCGCGCCTGATCGGTGCCTTGCTGCCAGCCGAAGGCGAAACGGTCCCCGCCGCTTTGCTCAATCGCGGCCAGCCGCTGATCGCCGCGCCGACGCAAGGGCCACTGCCGGCGGGGCAGCTCGCCGAGACGCTCGCCAAGGCGGTGACGCAAAGCGGGGTGTTCTACGAGGCGCACCAGGCCGAATGGGTCAAGGGCAGGCTGCCGCTGGCCGAGCTGCTGCAGGAGCCGCAAGGGCGCTTCTCGTCGCCCGCGGCCTTCGCCCACGCCGCACTGGAAAAAATCGGCGCTGGTGACACGGCACCCCAGCCTGCCGCCGCCGAGCCGTCCGCCGCGCGTCAGCCCGCATCCCAGCCGGCGGCCGGCACGGCGGCCCAGATCCCCGACACGCTCCGGCCCCTGATCCAGCAACAGCTCGAAGCCGCGGCTTACCAGCGCATTTTCTGGCACGGCGAGGTGTGGCCGCAGCAGGCGCTCGACTGGGCGATCGAATGGGAAGGCGAGCGTGCCGGCGCCGGCGACGAACAGGAACCCGCCGTCTGGCATACCGCGCTGACCCTGACCACGCCGCGCCTCGGGCGCATCGAGGCGCGGCTGCAGCTGACCGCCCAGGGCGTGGAGATGGCGATTTCCGCCGCGGATGACCTCAGCGCCGGCGAGCTGCGCGACGCGCTGCCGGAACTGGCAGCCGCATTCGCACGGGCCGGACTGCCGCTCTTGAAGTGCACGGTGGCCGCGTGAGCATCCTGCCGGGTGAAGACAAGGCCGGGCTCGCCGTGGCGTTGAAATATGCGCCGGGCGATACCGCACCCCGCGTCGTGGCCAAAGGACGCGGCCTGATCGCCGCGGAAATCGTCGCCCGCGCCCGTGAGCATGGCGTGTTCGTCCATGAATCGCCCGAGCTCGTCGCCCTCCTTGCGCAAGTGGATATCGACCGCCACATCCCGCCGGCGCTCTATCTCGCCGTCGCCGAATTGCTGGCCTGGCTCTACCGCATCGAGTACCAGGGCAGCAGCGAAGCGCCGCCGCCGCTCTCCCTGCCGGGCTGAAAGGCAATACAATCGGGCCTCGCCGAAGCGAGACCATGAAACCGAACGATACGCCTCCGCCCGTCACGATCGCGCTGCCCATCCTGGAAGGCAGCGAATACGACAAATACATGCTGCGCAACCCCCAGGAGGTGCGCACGCTGCTGCGCCAGCTGCAGGAACGCGTCACGCAGCTCAGCGTGTTCTGCAACGAAGGGCAGGACATGATGCTCTCCGTATTGCTGGAAGCCGCGCCCGACCACCTGATCCTCGACGTCGGCCCGGACGAGGAAGTCAACCGCCGCGTCGCGGTCGCCGAGCGGCATTACTGCATCGGCCAGCTCGACCGCGTGCGCATCCAGTTCCTGCTCGGCCCTTTCACGCGCATCGAATTCGCCGGCCGCCCGGCTTTCCTCGCCGCCTTGCCCAGGGAAGTGCTGCGTCTGCAACGCCGCGAGTATTACCGGCTCAGCACGCCGATCGCCCGGCCGCTGAAATGCCGCATGCCGATTCCCTTGCCCGACGGCGGGATGTTCATTTTCGACGCCACCGTGCTGGACATCAGCGTCGGCGGCGTCGGCATCGTCGCGCCTCCCGAGGAAATCCCGCTCGCCGCCGGCCAGATCGTGCCGGATTGCCGCATCGAGCTGCCGGAAGTCGGCATCATCGACGGCACCCTGCGCATCTGCCAGCTGGGCGTGTCGTTCCAGCGCGGCAACACACGCCAGCGCGCCGGCTGCGAATTCGTGAACCTGCCGGGGTCGCAGCAGACGCTGATCCAGCGTTACATCATCAAGGTCGAACGCGAGCGCAAGGCGCGCGAATCCGGGCTGGGCTTCTGAACCCAGCGCTGGCGAAAAATTTCGTCGCGAGCGGGCCGAGGGCAAGGCGCACGGAGCGCAGGATGCAAGACATATCGCATAGATAGGCGAGCATCCGAGCACCGCGCAACACAGCCATCGGCCCGCGCAGCAGAAATTTGCGCAAGCGCTTACACGGGCATGTTCATCACGTCCTGTGAGCTCTTATCAAGCGCAGAACGCTGATGAATACTGGGTTTCATAAAAATAGCCGTCTCTTTTTACCCGCTGCTTTACCCACAACCTAAACGAATATCCCGCGAATGATTTGCGCACATGTCTAGCGCTAGCGCTTATCGGCTGCGATGTAAACCGCATTGCGCTCGCGCTTGCCGACCGCAACCACCACGACAATCAGCTGTTTGTCACGCACTTCATAGACCAGGCGATAACCCGCCGAGCGCAGCTTGATCTTGTAACGATCTGGGTGTCCGGCAAGTTTTGCCGACGGAACGCGCGGATTCTCCAATCGTTCGGCGAGTTTTTTCTTGAACTGCAACCTGACGACGTTATCGAGCGCACGCCACTCCTTCAGCGCATCCTCGACAAAACCGAGTTCATAAGTCATCCAGCTTGACCTTGACGACGCGCTGCCCTGCACGGGCATCCGCAATCTTGTTGAGATCGAGGTCGTCAAGCCGCTCGACCATCGCCTCATACACGTCAGCAGGCACACAATAGAAAGCCGGGGCATTGCGGTTGAGGATCGCCACGGGGGCCCCCTCCCCGGCCGCGACCGTCGCCATCGGGTTGCGCTTCAACTCCGATACGCTGGCGGTCGTTTCAGTGAATATCTGATGAGCCATGACTTACTCCAAGCCCTGTTAATGATACTAATAATAGCACCCGGAAAGACTTTGTTCAATAAGTCGGCGCTGGCGGGACGTCGATAACAAGACAGATGAAGCCATGTTGCGCAGCTTGGAATGCCCTTAAACCCAGATTTTCCATTAGACCGGGCTGATGAGCGATTGAGAGTGCTGGTGGGTCATTGCAGCGCCCTACGCGGCGGTTTTCGAGCTGCGGGCGGCATCTTCGCGCCCCCGCCCCTCGCCAATAGATACGGTTATTGGCTTGTCGCGGGTGCAAAAATCCGCTCGCCCTCGACTGCGAAACCCGCTCGCGTCCCAATGGAAAATCTGGGTTAAACGGGCATGTTCATCACGTCCTGATAGGCCGTGACGAGCTTGTTCCTCACCTGCACCATCTGCTGGAACGACAGGCTGGCCTTCTGCAGGTTGATCATCACGTCCTGCAGATCGACGTTGCCGTTGCCGCTGGCGAACTCCCGGGCGAGCTGCTGGGCCTGCTGCTGGGCGGCATTCACCTGGTCGATCGCGGCCTTCAGGGCATCGGCGAATTCGACACCGCCGGCCGATTGCGCGGCGGCGGCCGGCTTGCCCTGCGCCACTGCCGTGGCGGCACGCAGTTCGGTGAGCATCTGTTCGAGGTTGCAGGTATCGATGGCCATGCGCTTTTTATAGCAAAGCCCGTGCCGGAAATCTATTCCTTGAGATAGCCCTCTTCACGATACTGGGCGAGCTTGTAACGCAGCGTGCGCTCGGAGATGCCCAGCAGGGCGGTGGCCTTCTTGCGCGAGCCGCCCACCTTGGCCAGCGTGTCGAGGATGTGCTGGCGCTCCAGATCCTTCATGTTGGCCGGAGATGCCGTGGAAATGGGCGGTTGTGGCGGCGCCACAGCGAAAGTCGGCGCTAGTGGAACGGCACGCGTCGTCTCCGCGGCAGTGGGAGCGGTAGTGGGAGGAGTGGTTTCGGGCAACCGCAGATGCGCGGCTTCGATCCTCTCGTCGGGTGCGAGGATCAGCGCGCGCTGGATGACGTTTTCCAGCTCGCGCACGTTGCCCGGCCAGGGGTATCCGGCAAGTTTTGCCGCGGCATCGGCGGTCAAACGCGCGCGCCGGCCCAGCCGCGCCCCATGCACGGCGAGGAAGTGTTCCGCGAGCGGCACGATGTCGGCGGGACGCTCGCGCAGCGGTGGGATCGTCAGCGGGAACACGTTGAGGCGATAGTAGAG
>JACAEF010000114.1 GCA_013388985.1 Rhodocyclaceae bacterium | reverse complement strand
GCGCCTGGTGGCTGCTGATTTCGCCGGTGTATTCAGTCGTCCCGACGGTGAGGGTCACGGCGGAGCCGTCGGCGCAGGCGAACGTGCCCGAGGCGTCGGTCTCGGCGGTGAGGGTCACCTGCAGGCCGTCCACGGCCGGGTCCTCGTCGTCGGCCACGCGGAAGGTCGTCCCGTCCACGGGCAGCAGGCGCAAGGCGCAGCCGCCGGTGTTCACCGTGGCCCGGATCTCGGCCACCACGGTCTCGCCGCCGGACCCGGTGGTCTCGGCGTGCAACAGGTTTTCGCCCTCGTAAAAATCCACGCTGGCGAACAGCGCCCCGCCGAAGGACAGGGTCTGCTCGAGCGGGCGGCGGCCGTTCGTGGAGAGCCGAACCGCGGTGCCGTCGCTCACGCCCTTGCAGGCCAGGCGCACTTCGTGCTGGAAGCCCTCGGCCGGATTCTGGTCGTCCGCCGCGGCCAGCGTCGCGCCCTCGGTCGGCGACTCGAAGCGGCAGGCGGGGATGCCGAGCTGGACCAACACGTCGCGGCACGATTCCAGCGGCGCGGTGCGAGCCGAGCAGCCGCCGCTGCCGTCCTGGTTGCGGTCCACCGCGACCGTTCCGCTCACGCACACATGATTGATGCCCGGCAGGAAGGTCTGCTCGGAAAAGTCGATGTGCCCGGTCTGGGTCGCCGAGTCGTCGATGACCACCGTGCCCTCGACCGAGAGGGACGGCTGGAGCGAGTTGGTCAAATTGACCTTGGTCCCCGCGGGAAGGCACCGCGTGGTAACCGTGACCGGGTACTGGATGCCCTCGATCGCCGGCTTGGTGTCGTGGAATTCGGTGAGCGGCGCCGTACCCGAAGGGCTGGTGAACGCCACTTCCGGCGCGCAGTCGCACGACTTGCTGGTCCCGCCGCAGTCGCAGGCGGCCCCGGAGAGCGAAAGCGCAAGGACGGTGAGCGAGAGCAGAAGATTGCGGGACGAAAGCTTCATGGTCGAACCTCCCCGGGCGCATCATCCCCCGGCTTGAGGAAACTAGCCGATTTCGGGCATCGGCACAAGAGCCCGCCCCCCTGAGTCGGTTAGCAAAAGACGCGAAGCCTACCCCTTCGATACCAGGCCCTTCTTGGACAGGCACTGGATGAACCACAATGTATCCTTCTGCGCCACCTCGGGCGGAACGTCGAATTCCTGCCGGATCCGGTCGGCCACCTGGGCCACCGTCTGGTTCTGCCCGAGGAGTTCCCAGATACGGGTGCCGGTCTCGTTGAGCGAGTGCATGGTGCTGTCCGCCGGAGTGATGATCACCGCCTCGCCATCGATGAGCCGCCAGGCGATGTTCTTCTGCCGCTGGATCCGGTCCGAAAGCCGAAAGCTCGTCGCCGCCGGCGCGCTCTTGCCGCAGGACTTGGCCTTGGCCGGTTTCTTGGCTT
>JACAEF010000025.1 GCA_013388985.1 Rhodocyclaceae bacterium | reverse complement strand
CGGGCATCGAAGGTCTGGTCCACGTGTCCGAAATGGACTGGACGAACAAGAACATCCACCCGACCAAGGTCGTCCAGCTGGGCGATGAAGTCGAGGTGATGATCCTCGAGATCGACGAGGACCGTCGCCGCATCTCGCTGGGCATGAAGCAGTGCCTGCCCAACCCGTGGGACGACTTCGCCATGAACCACAAGAAGGGCGACAAGGTCCGTGGCGCGATCAAGTCGATCACCGACTTCGGCATCTTCATCGGCCTGCCCGGCGGCATCGACGGCCTGGTGCACCTGTCCGACCTGTCCTGGTCCACCAGCGGCGAGGAAGCCAAGCAGAACTACAAGAAGGGCGACGAGGTCGAGGCCGTGGTGCTGTCGATCGACGTCGAGAAGGAGCGCATCTCGCTGGGCATCAAGCAGCTCGACGGCGACCCCTTCACCAGCTTCATCGCCACGCACGACAAGAACAGCCTGGTCACCGGCACCGTCAAGAGCGTCGATGCCAAGGGCGCGGTGATCGATCTGGGCGGCGACGTCGAGGGTTACCTGCGCGCCTCCGAATATTCGCGCGACCGCATCGAGGACCTCTCGCAGCACCTCAAGGTCGGCGACACGGTCGAGGCGATGATCATCAACGTCGATCGCAAGTCGCGTTCGATCAACCTGTCGGTCAAGGCCAAGGACCAGGCCGAGCAGGCCGAGGCGATGCAGAAGCTCTCGGCCGAATCGGCGGCCGCCGCGACCGGCACCACCAATCTCGGCGCCCTGCTGAAGGCCAAGCTCAATCAGCAATAAGCCGGGGCCATGACCAAATCCGAGTTGATAGCCCGTCTGGCACAGCGCTTTCCGCAGCTGGTGGCGAAGGATGCGGATCTGGCCGTCAAGGTGATTCTCGATGCGCTCGCGGAAACCCTCGCCAAGGGGGAGCGCATCGAGATTCGCGGTTTCGGCAGCTTTTCGCTCAACTACCGCCCGCCGCGCATCGGCCGCAACCCCAAGTCCGGCGTCAAGGTCGAGGTGCCGGCCAAGTATGTGCCGCATTTCAAGGCGGGCAAGGAGTTGCGTGAGCGCGTCGATCAGGCCGGCAAATAAACGCTGCCCATGAACGCGCTGCTCTGGTTTCTGCGCGGCATTCTGTTCGTCGTCCTGCTCGGGCTGGCGGTCAAGAATGGCGCGGATGTGGAGCTGCGCTTCTACTTCGATACCGTCTGGCGGGTGCCGCTGTCATTGGCGTTGCTTGCCGCGCTGGCGATCGGCGTCGTCCTTGGTCTGCTGGCATTGCTGCCGCAGGTGATCCGCCTGCGGCGCAGCGTCAGCCGTCTGGAACGGCAAGCGCGCAGCGGAGCCGCGGACGCGCACGAACCGCCGGAGCGGCTGGAACCCTGAAAAGTGGAAATCGAACTGTGGTGGTTGCTCGCCCTGCCGTTGTTCTTCGGCTTCGGCTGGCTGGCGGCGCGCATCGACATCAAGCAGGTGGTCAGCGAATCGCGGGCGCTGCCGCGCTCCTATTTCACCGGCCTCAACTTCCTGCTCAACGAGCAGCCCGACCGTGCGATCGAAGCGTTTCTCGAAGCGGCGCGCATCGATCCGGAGACCGTCGAGCTGCATTTCGCGCTCGGCAGCCTGTTTCGCCGGCGTGGCGAGACCGACCGCGCGATCCGGGTCCATAAGCATCTGATCGACCGCGACGCCTCGCTCTCGCAGCTCACCGAGGAACAGCGGCTGCTGGCGCTGGCCGAGCTCGGTCAGGATTATCTGAAGGCCGGTCTGCTCGACCGCGCCGAGGACGTCTTCCTCAAGCTGCGCGGCACGCCGCGCGACGAGGAGGCGCTGCGCAACCTGCTGGAGATCTACCAGCTGGAGAAGGACTGGGAAAAGGCCATCGCCATCGCCCAGCAGATGCCGGGCCATGCCGAGCATCTGTGGCAAAAAGAGATCGCCCAGTTCCATTGTGAGCTGGCGGCCTCGGATCTGCTCAATGGTCGCTTTGATGCGGCGCGCAGCCACATCGAGGCGGCGCTGGCGACCAACCGCCGCTGCGTGCGCGCGACCCTCTTGCGCGGCGAGCTGGAAGCGAAACTCGCCGCGGGAGGGAATGAGGATACCGATTCGCCCAGAAAAATCGGCGCTGACGGAACGGCACCTCCCGACCCGTTGGAAAACGCGCTGCGCATCTGGCAGGGGATCGAACAGCAGAATCCGCAATATCTCTCGCTGGCGGCGGAGAAGATGATGACGGCGTTCCGTCAGCTCGGCCGCGAGCAGGCCGGCATCGAACTCATGCGCGGCTATCTCGAACGCCACCCCTCGCTCGATCTGCTCGATGTGGTGTTCCAGGCGGAATTGAGCCTGCGTGGTCCGCAGTCCGCCTATGTGCTGGTGCGCGACGAGCTGCGGCGCAATCCGACCCTGCTCGGGCTCGACAAGCTGTTCGAGGCGCAGATCCTGCTCGCGCCGCCGGAGCAGCGTGCCGATCTCGAACTGGTCAAGAACCTGATCCATACCCATACCCGGCGCGTGGCCCGCTACCGCTGCGACGACTGCGGCTTCAAGGCGCGCCAGTTCCACTGGCGCTGCCCGGCCTGCGGCGGCTGGGAGACCTTCCCCCCGAAACGCACCGAAGAATTCGATCTCGCACCATGAGCCTGAAACTGCCCGATACCCGCCATGCCCGCGTGCTCGTCGTCGGCGACGTGATGCTCGACCGCTACTGGTTCGGCGAGGTTTCGCGCATCTCGCCCGAGGCCCCGGTGCCGGTGGTCAAGGTGGAGCGCACCGAGGAGCGTCCCGGCGGCGCGGCCAACGTGGCGCGCAACATCGCTGCGCTGGGCGCTCGGGCCACCTTGCTGTCGGTGGTCGGCGCCGATGAAGCCGGCGCGGCGCTGGCGCGGCTCCTGGCCGAATCGGCGATCGATGCGAGCCTGCACGAGGATGCGCAGCTCAATACCACCGTCAAGCTGCGCGTGATCGGCCGCCAGCAGCAGCTGTTGCGCATCGATTTCGAAAACTGGCCGACGCACGAGGTGCTGCAGGCCAAGCTCGCCGAGTTCGAGGCGCGCGTCCGTCATTGCGACATCGTGATCCTCTCCGATTACGGCAAAGGGGGCCTCACCCACATCGGCGCGATGATCAGGAACGCCCGCGCGCTGGGCAAGCGCGTGCTGATCGACCCGAAGGGCGACGACTATGCGCGTTATGCGGGTGCGAGCATCATCACGCCGAACCGCGCAGAACTGCGTGAGGTCGTCGGCCGCTGGCACGACGAAGCCGATCTGGCTGCCCGGGTGGCGAGGCTGCGCGCCGAGCTCGGTCTCGATGCCGTGCTGCTGACGCGCTCGGAGGAAGGCATGACGCTCTTTACCGCCGATGGCGCGACGCACGAGCCGGCCCAGGCCCGCGAGGTCTATGATGTCAGCGGCGCCGGCGATACCGTGATCGCCACGCTGGCGGTGATGCTGGCCGCGGGCCAATCCCTGCCCGAGGCGATGCGGCTGGCCAACCGTGCGGCGGGCGTCGTCGTCGGCAAGCTGGGCACTGCCACCTGTTCCCTGGAAGAACTGAAGGAATGAGCATGTATTACGTCGTCACCGGCGCGGCCGGGTTTATAGGAGCCAACCTCGTCAAGGCATTGAACGAGCGCGGCATCGACAACATCCTCGCCGTCGACAACCTCACCAAGGCGGACAAGTTCAAGAACCTCGTCGATTGCGAGATCGCCGACTATCTCGACAAGCACGAGTTTCTCGAGCTGCTGCAGCAGGGCCATTTCGACGGCGTGCTGGAAGCGGTGTTCCATGAAGGCGCCTGCTCGGACACGATGGAAACCGACGGCCATTACATGATGCAGAACAACTACCGCTACAGCTGCACGCTGCTCGATCATTGCCTCGATCAGGAGGTGCAGTTCCTCTATGCGTCCTCCGCCTCGGTCTATGGTGCGGGCCGGGTGTTCAGGGAGGCACGCGAGCATGAGGGGCCGCTCAACGTCTATGGCTACTCGAAGTTCCTCTTCGACCAGGTGGTGCGCCGGCGTATGCAGCAGGAAGAGCCGGCTTCGCAGGTGGTCGGTTTCCGCTACTTCAACGTCTATGGCCCGCGCGAGCAGCACAAGGGACGCATGGCCTCGGTGGCCTTCCACCACTTCAACCAGTATCGCGAGAGCGGCAAGGTGAAGCTCTTCGAAGGCTGCGACGGCTACGGCAACGGCGAGCAGAGCCGCGATTTCGTCTATGTCGAGGACGTCGTGAAAGTGAATCTGTTCTTCCTCGATCACCCCGGCAAGTCCGGCATCTTCAACCTCGGCACCGGCCGCGCGCAGCCGTTCAACGACATCGCCCACGCCACCGTCAATGCCTGCCGTGCGCTGGAGGGCAAGCCGCCGCTCTCCTTGCAGGAGATGGTCGCGCAGGGCATCGTCGAATACATCGCCTTCCCCGAGGCGCTCAAGGGCAAATACCAGAGCTTCACCCAGGCCGACATTTCCGCGCTGCGCGAGGCGGGCTATACGGACGCATTCGATTCCGTGGCGGAGGGCGTGGCGAAATACGTTCATCATCTGGCTGGCAAATGAAAACCCATACCCTCGAAGACTTCGTCGGCAACACGCCGCTGGTGCGTCTGCAGCGCCTGCCGGGCGTGGAAAACGCGCGGCGCAACAACGTCATCCTCGCCAAGCTCGAAGGCAACAATCCGGCCGGATCGGTGAAGGACCGGCCGGCCTTGTCGATGATCCTCGAAGCGGAAAAGCGCGGCGAGATCAAGCCGGGCGACACGCTGATCGAAGCGACTTCCGGCAACACCGGCATCGCGCTGGCGATGGTCGCGGCGCTGCGCGGCTACGAAATGATCCTCGTCATGCCCGAGAACCAGAGCGTCGAGCGCCGCCAGAGCATGCGCGCCTATGGCGCCGAACTGGTCCTGACGCCGAAGGCGGCCGGCATGGAAGGCGCGCGCGACGAGGCCGAACGGCTCGTCAGGGCAGGCCGCGGCGTGATGCTCGACCAGTTCTCGAACCCCGACAATCCGCTCGCCCACTACCGCGGCACCGCGCCGGAAATCTGGCGCGACACCGAAGGGAAGATCACGCACTTCGTTTCCAGCATGGGCACCACCGGCACGATCATGGGCTGCTCGCGCTACTTCAAGGAAGTGAATCCGGCGATCCAGGTCATCGGCTGCCAGCCAGCGGAAGGGGCGCAGATTCCGGGCATCCGCAAATGGCCGCCGGAGTATCTGCCGAAGATCTGCGACTTCTCGCGCATCGACCGGCTCGAATACGTCTCGCAGCAGGATGCCGAGGAGATGACGCGCCGCCTGGCGCGGGAGGAGGGCATCTGCGCCGGCATCTCGTCGGGCGGGGCGATGGCTATCGCCTTACGCATCGCCGCCGAGGTGGAGAATGCGGTGATCGTCAGCATCATCTGCGATCGCGGCGACCGCTACCTCTCGACCGGCGTGTTCCCGGCGTGATTCCGGTTCTGGTCTTCGACATCGAGACGATCCCCGACATCGCGGGGCTGCGGCAGCTCCACGAGCTGCCGGCGTCGTTGCCCGATGCCGAGGTCGCCGAGTTCGCCTTCCAGAAGCAGCGCGCGAAGAGCGGCTCGGATTTCCTGCCGCATCATCTGCAGCGCATCGTCGTCATCTCCTGTGTGATGAGGAGCGACGAGGGCCTCAAGGTCTGGTCGCTGGCCGAGCCGAAGCTCGGCGAAGCCGAGATCATCCAGCGTTTCTTCGCCGGCATCGAGAAATACACGCCGCAGATCGTGTCATGGAACGGCGGCGGCTTCGACCTGCCGGTGCTGCACTACCGCGGCCTGATCCACAATGTCGCCGCGTCGCGCTACTGGGAGATGGGCGAGGGCGATTACAAGGATAGCCGCGACTTCAAGTGGAACAACTACATCAGCCGCTACCACACACGCCATCTCGACCTGATGGATCTCTTGGCGCTCTACCAGCCGCGTGCCAACGCGCCGCTCGACGAGCTGGCGAAGCTGATGGGCTTGCCCGGCAAGCTCGGCATGGACGGCGGCGCGGTGTGGGGCGCCTGGTGCGAGGGCCGGATCGAGGAAATCCGCGATTACTGCGAGACCGACGTCGTCAATACCTACCTCGTCTATCTGCGCTTCCAGAGGATGCGCGGCCAGCTGACCGCGGAAGAGTACGACCTGGAAGTGGCCAAGGTGCGCGATGCGCTGGCGAAGATCGATGCGGCGCACTGGCGGGAGTTCCTCGCCGCCTGGGCGAAATGAAGCCGCCGTCGTGCCGTTCCGCCAGCGCCGACTTTTTCAACGCGCGCTGCGGATCATGGCCACATTGAGGCGGAACGCCTCGTTTTCCGGCCAGTCTTCGAGGGGAACGGGCAGCTTGCGCTGCCAGTTCGGATGCTGGTCTTCGACGGTGCCCGGCACGTTGATCTGCTCGCGGCAGGCGAAGACATCCTCGGGCTGCACGGCCAGCAGCATCGCCGGACTCCGCGCCAGATAGGCATGGATCGCGGCGATGAGCTGCGGCGTCAGCTCGGGCAGGGCGGCCGGGTCCTTGCCCACGCCGTCGGGCAGCAGGTGTTCGCGCTCCAATGCCCACAGCAGCCGGCCGCGATCCCAGCCGCGCTCGGTGTAGAGCCGCTCGCGCACCTCGCTGTTCGGGAACAGCATCAGCCGCGTGCGGATTTCGAGATCGAGCCCCTGCCAGAAGCCGGCCAGCGTCGGCAGATCGTGGGTGCTGGCCGCGACCAGCGCCTGGCGCGGCATGTCGGCGGGCAGACGGAAATTGCCGTCCGGATAGCGCTCGAAGATCAGCGGATGGTAGGAGAGCACGCCCGCGTCGCGAAGGCGCTCGCGGAAACCGTCGGGCACCGTGCCGAGGTCCTCGCCGATGACCAGGCATTCGTTGCGCAGGCTTTCTCGTGCCACCAGGCCGAGCATGTCGTCGAACGGGTAATGCACATAGGCGCCCTCGGTCGCCGGCGTGTCGGCCGGCACCCAAAAGAGGCGCATCAGCCCCATCACATGGTCGATGCGCAGCGCGCCGGCATGACGCATGTTGGCACGCAGCACCTCGATGAACGGCGCATAGCCCGCCGCCCGCAGCCGGTGCGGGATCAGCGGCGGCAGGCCCCAGTCCTGGCCGAGCAGATTCAGCTCGTCGGGCGGGGCGCCGGTGTTGGCGCCGCCATTGCCGATCGCGAAAACATCCTGCCACTGCCAGACTTCGGCGCCGCCGGGATGGGCGCCGACCGCCAGGTCGCGATAGAGGCCGATCGCCATGCCGCGTTCCCGCGCGCGCTGCGCGACGGCGGCGAGCTGCTCGTCGGCCAGCCATTGCAGCCAGGCATGCCAGTCGATCTCGACGGCGTGCTCGCGGGCGAAGGCCTCGACGGCGGGGCTGGCCGGATCGCGGTATTCCGCCGGCCAGGCCGGCCAGCCCCAGCAGTCTGGGTTTTTCGCGCGAAAGTGCGCCTGCAGGGCCGCAAAGAGCGCGAAGCGTTCCAGCGCCTCGCCCTGCTGCGCGCGCCAGACGGCGAAACCGGCCAGGCAGGCGCCGGCACGGGCGCGGTGGAAATCGAACAGCGCCCTGAGCACCTCGAGCTTGAGCCGCGCGACGGCGACGTAATCGACCAAGGCGCATTCGCGCAATGCGGCGAGCCGCGCTTGAAACTCGGCGCTGGCGACACGGCACCGGACGTTCTCGCAGGCAGCGAATTCCGGCACCGCCTCGACGTCGATGTAGAGCACGTTCAGGAAGGCGCGGTGCGAGGGGCTGTAGGGGCTGATGTGCGCCGGGGCGTCCGGAAACAGCGCGTGGAGCGGATTGAGGCCGATGAAGGCGCCGCCGGCCGCGGCGACCCGATCCACGAGCAGGGCGAGATCGGTGAAATCGCCGATGCCCCAGTTTCTTGCCGAGCGCAGGCTGTAGAGCTGGACGTTGAGGCCCCAGAGGCGTGCGCCTTCGGTCAGGACTTCGGGCAGGTGGCAGCGTGCGGCGGTCGCGCCCGCGGGCAGCGCGGGCATGTCGCGGGCGGCGGCCTGGAATTCTTCCAGCAGCGCCACCGGATCGCGCGTCAGGTCGAAATGCATCGCCGCGAGCAGGTCGCGCCGCGTGCTCTCCGAGGTTGGATGATGACCGCCCCAGATGTCGTGGTATTCGCGGGCGATGCCGCAGGCGGAGGCCAGGCGTGCGAGGGCGTCGTTCATGATGGTGGGATGGTTTGGCCGGCGGCCGGTTGCTGGCGCAGCAGGGCGAGCGTGCGGCCTTCGAGCGGATAGGGTTCCCCGCCGCGAAAGCTGCCGTCGGGCTCCAGGCCGGCGTGATAGTGGGTATCGATCAACACCTGCCAGACACAATCCTCGCACAGCCGCGGCAGGACGAAATCGATGCGCTCGACATGGGCGTTGAACAGCAGGAGGAAGTTGTCGTCGCGGATGCTGCGGCCGTGGCGATCGACTTCGCCGAGCGCCTCGCCGGAGAGATAGACGCCCAGGCAGCGGGCGTAGTCGTGCGCCCATTCCTCGTCGGTCATGTCGGTGCCGTCGGGCTTGAGCCAGTGGATGTCCTTGATGCCCGCCTCGCCGCTGAAGCGGATCGGCCGTCCCTGGAAGAAATTGCGCCGCCGGAACACCGGATGGCGGTGCCGCAGCCGCACCA
Organism: Rhodocyclaceae bacterium; assembly: GCA_013388985.1. Taxonomy (GTDB): domain Bacteria; phylum Pseudomonadota; class Gammaproteobacteria; order Burkholderiales; family Rhodocyclaceae; genus Sulfuricystis. Next base: position 11,880 of record JACAEF010000025.1, on the reverse strand, counting down.
GCCGGGCGACGAACTCCAGCAGTTCGCGGTCTTCCGCCGTGAGGTGCCAATTGACCCAGCTGATCGGATTGTCCTGGCAGTAGGCATTGTTGTTGCCGTGCTGGGTGCGGCCCATCTCGTCGCCGGCCAGCAGCATCGGCACGCCCTGCGAGAACAGCAAGGTGGCGAGCAGGTTGCGCTTTTGCCGCGCGCGTAATGCGCTGATTGCCGGATCGCTGGTTTCGCCTTCCATGCCATAGTTGCAGGAGAGGTTGTTGTCGGTGCCGTCGCGGTTACCCTCGCCGTTGGCCTCGTTGTGCTTCCTTTCGTAGCTGACCAGGTCGTGCAGCGTGAAGCCGTCGTGGGCGGTGATGAAGTTGATGCTCGCATAGGGGCGGCGGCCGTTACGGGCATACAGATCGGATGAGCCGGTGATGCGCGTCGCGAATTCGCCGATCTTGCCGCCGTCGCCGCGCCAGAAGGCGCGCATGCAGTCGCGGTAGCGGTCGTTCCATTCCGCCCAGCCGAGCGGGAAGTTGCCGACCTGATAGCCGCCCTCGCCGAGATCCCAGGGTTCGGCGATCAGCTTGACGCGCGAGAGCACCGGGTCCTGATGCAGGATGTCGAAGAAGGCGCCGAAGTGATTCACCGCATGCTGCTCGCGGCCGAGCGAGGCGGCGAGATCGAAGCGGAAGCCATCGACGTGCATCTCCTGCACCCAGTAGCGCAGCGAATCCATCACCAGCTGCAGCACGCGCGGATGTTCGAGGTTGAGCGTGTTGCCGCAGCCGGTGTAATCGCGGTAGAAGCGCGGGTCGTCGGGCTGCAGGCGGTAATAGACGCTGTTGTCGATGCCCTTGAAACTCAGGGTCGGGCCGAGATGGTTGCCTTCGGCGGAGTGGTTGTAGACCACGTCGAGGATCACCTCGATGCCGGCCGAATGCAGGGCCTTGACCATGGTCTTGAATTCCTTCGGCGAGCCGCTCGCCGAGTAACGCTGCTCGGGTGCGAAGAAGCCGATCGAGTTGTAACCCCAGTAGTTGCGCTTGCCCTGATCGACCAGATGACGGTCGTCGATGAAGCTGTGGATCGGCATCAGCTCGACGGAGGTGATGCCCAGCCGCTTCAGATGGGCGATCACCGGCGCGGTGATCAGGCCTGCGTAGGTGCCGCGCAGCGGCGGTGGCACCTCGGGATGCTCGATCGTGAAGCCGCGCACGTGCAGCTCGTAGATCACCATCTCGTGCCAGGGAATGTTCGGCGAGCGGTCGTCGCCCCAGGAGAAAGCCGGATCGGTGACGCGGCACTTCGGCATCCACGGGGCGTTGTCGCGGCGGTCGAACGAGAGATCGTCGTGCGCGGCATCGACCCGATAGCCATAATGGGCGTCGTTCCACACCAGCGGCCCGACGATGTCGCGCGCGTAGGGATCGAGCAGCAGCTTGTTCGGGTTGAAGCGATGGCCGCGCGCCGGATCGTAGGGGCCATGCACGCGATAGCCGTAGAGCAGACCCGGTCGCGCCTCGGGCAGGTAGCAGTGCCAGACCAGGTCGGTCTGCTCGGTGAGCGTGATGCGCTGCACCTCATGCTGGCCGCTGGGGTCGAACAGGCACAGCTCGACCTTTTCTGCATGTTCGGAGAACAGGGCGAAGTTGACCCCTTCGCCATCCCAGGTGGCGCCGCGCGGATAAGGCGCGCCGGGCCAGACGGTGGTGATCGGGAAATGATGAATCCGTTGCATGGTCGGGGATGTTAGCGTGAAACGTTCCGGTCACGCCGTTGCTCAAGGCGGAGCGTAGGCAAAGGGTGTAGGATTTGCGCCTTTTCCGGCGGCGCCGGAACGTATCCAGCGCGCCCTGGCTCATGAAACCCCTTGATCGAACGAGGAAAAACGTCATGCCCTCCCCTGTGCAACCCACCGTGCTGCGCATCGGCCTCGAGCCTTTCGCGGCGCGGACCGAAATCGAGCCTGCCACGAACCGGACGATCGGTCCGGTCGATTTCGGCTGGCAAGCCTGGCGCCGCCATGGGCCGGCGGTGCTCACCTTCGGCGCCGGCATGCTCGCCAACAGCCCGCTCGCCGGTTCGCGGCGATTGGTGTTTTGCGGCTACAGCCCGCAATGGGAGAGCTTCTACATCTCCTCGATGGGCGGTGCGGCCCATACCTTCCGGCACTTGGGCGTCGATTACGTGGAACTCACCGGTCGCGCAGCCAGGACGAGCGTATTGCTGCTCAATCACGATGGCAACGAAATCCGGGCGCGACTCGAGCCGTGTGAGGACTTCGAACGGTTCTGGCAAGGCTACCGGGCGCCGGACGGCACCGAACTGAAAGGCATTTTCGCGCTCCAGCAGGCTTTGATCGACCGCTGGGGCGGGGAATATCTATCCAAGCAGGTGCGCGCCTTCGTCGTCGGCCCGGCAGCGGCCAGAACCATCGAGGGGGCGATCGTTTCCAATCCGGTCGAGAAAGGCATCGTCACCGGAGTGACCGACTGGGCAGGACGCGGCGGGCTGGGCAGCCAGTTGTTCCGCCAGCACAACCTGGTCGGCTGCGTGTTCGGCGGCCACTGGGAGCCTCCCGTCAAGGAGTCGCTCAAGGATTACGACCCCTATTTCATCGCGCATTTCGGCGAACGGGCGATCAAGGTCGAAAAGGCGGCGACGAGCAAATACTCCCTCGATCCGAAGACCGGCACCGGCGGCACCTTCGGCTCGAACTACCATGCGATGGGCGAGAAGCTGATGAGCTTCAATTACCGGTCGGTCTTCGAATCCCGGGAGCAACGGCTCAGGCAGCAGCAGGCTTTCATCGTCGATCACTATCTGCAGCAGTTCAACGCGGAAACCATCGCCAACAAGCAGTTCGAGCACTGCGGCGAACCCTGCTCGGTGGCCTGCAAGAAAATGAATGGCCGCTACAAGAAGGATTACGAGCCCTATCACACGCTCGGTCCCCAGGTCGGGGTTTTCGACCAGCGCGCCGCCGAGCTGCTCAACGATCATGCCGATGCGATGGGCTTCGACGCCATTCAGATCGGTGGCACCCTGGCGTGGATCATGGAATGCGTCGCCACCGGCCTGATTCCCCCCGAAGACTACGGCCTGCCACCGCGCAGCGCGCTGCGCTTCGAGAAATTCACCGCCGATCCGCAGGACTTCGATCTCGTCAACGACAGCATGCGCAACGCGCGCTATGCGATGGCGGTGATCGATGCGATCCTGCAAGATCCGCGCGCCGCGGTGTTCCGCGCCGGCATCCGGGCGGCGGCGCGGGAACTCGACCGGCGCCATCCGCAGACACGGCCTGGGCAATGCGCCGTCTATCTGGCGCACGGCGAAAACGGCTCGATGGTGCCCAACCAGTATTTCGTGCCGGGCATGGGCAGCCCGATGCCGCTGATGGGCAAATACTATGTCTATTACGGTCCGGAACTCCTCACGCCGGACGAACTCGGTCGCCGTAACGTCGAACGCATGGTGTATGAGCTGATCAGCGACAACACGGGCTTGTGCCGCTTCCACCGTCAATGGGGCGAACCGATGGCGGGCAAGCTCGCGTGGGAGCGTTTCGGCCTCGATATCGATTACTTCCGCCACCATTTCGAGCTGGCACAGCAGATCCAGGCCAGCGAAGACGGCAAGAGCGTGCCGTGGGAAACCGATCGCATGGCCGAGATGTTCTTCCACTATCTGCGCTGGCAGATCGAAAGCGGCAAATCCTTGGCGCACCTGTCGCCGTGGCTGGAAGCTGCCGGCCTGGCGCTGGAGAACATCACTGCGGACGCGACCTTGCCCGTCGATCATGCGGCGCTCAGGAAAGCCGCGCACGTTTTCTGGGAAGCGATCCGCGCCGGGCAGGCATCCGCTTTCGCAGCGCCGCCACGGGCAGAAATGAAATTCGCCGCGCCGGTCGAGCAGGCGGCGCCGAACCGGGATCCCTGATCTACAAGAAGCGTTTCAAGAGCTTGCGGCTTTGCGCATCCAGCGCGTCACGGTCGCGGATCAGATAGTGGATGCCGTTGCTGTCGGCGATCAGCAAGCCGCGGGGATGGCGGCTGCCATGCAAGCGGCGGATGTCGTCCTCGCTTTTCAGGATCAGCTCGGTCTCGCCACGGTCGGTCTCGACCCGCCAGGTGGAGGGGGTGACGAAGCTGCCGACCGCGACGATGCGATGAATCTCCGGCATGAATTCGCGTTGGGCGAGTTCTTCCTCGATCAGTGTGCGCAGCGGCGCCGGCAGGTCGGCGAGACGGTCGATCCACAGTAATTCCTTGCCTTCGGCCGAGAGCAGCGCGATGCCCTCGTCCGGCGCGGTGAGCGCGAAGGCGCGCACCGGGGTCACACCTTCGTGAGCGATGCCGTCGGCGCCGACGAAGACCAGTTTGCCGAACGGGTTGCGGTTCAGCGTGAAGGCGGGCGCGCTCATGCGACGGCCTCCCGTTCCGCGGCCTTGGGTTCGGGCAGCACGATGGGAGGTAACGCCTCCTTTTCCGGCTCGCCGAGCGGCGGCGGCTCGTCGAGCTGCTTGCTCTGCGCCATGTAGAGCCGCCAGTAATGGCCCTGCTTCGCCATCAGCTCGTCGTGATTGCCGATCTCGACGATCCTGCCGCGATCCATCACCACCAGCCGGTCGGCGCGGCGCAGCGTGGAGAGACGGTGGGCGATGGCGATCGTGGTGCGGCCGCGGATCAGGTTGTTGAGCGCCTGCTGGATCTCGAACTCGGTCTCGGTATCGACCGCCGAGGTGGCTTCGTCGAGGATCAGGATCTTCGGATCGATCAGCAGCGCGCGGGCGATCGAGATGCGCTGGCGCTCGCCGCCGGAGAGCGCCTGGCCGCGCTCGCCGACCAGTGAATCGTAGCCGAACGGCTGGCGCAGGATGAATTCGTGTGCGTGGGCGGCGCGCGCCGCGGCGACGATTTCCTCGCGTGTCGCATCGGGCTTGCCATAGGCGATGTTCTCGGCGATCGTGCCGAAGAACAGGAAAGGCTCCTGCAAGACGAGCCCGATGTGTTTGCGATATTCCGCCACGGCGATGCTGCGCAGGTCGACGCCCTCGATGCGGATGCTGCCCTCCGATACATCGTAGAAGCGGCAGATCAGATTCACCAGCGTGCTCTTGCCCGAGCCGCTGTGGCCGACCAGCCCGATCATCTCGCCGGGGCGGATGTCCAGATCGATGCCGCGCAGGATGGCGCGGTTGCCATAGCGGAAATGCACGTTCTGGATCTGGATCGCGCCCGTGACCGGCGGCATCGGCACCGGCTTCACCGGGTCGGGCACGCTGGAGACGTGGTCGAGGATGTCGAAGATGCGCTTGGCGCCGGCGGCCGCCTTCTGGGTGGTCGAGACGATGCGGCTCATCGCGTCCAGCCGCGTGTAGAAGCGCGAGATGTAGGCGAGGAAGGCGGTCAGCACGCCGACCGTGATGCGGTCGTGGGCGATCAGCCAGATGCCGAACACCCAGACGACCAGCACGCCGATCTCGGTGAGCAGGCCGACCGTCGGCGCGAACAGCGACCAGATGCGGTTCAGGCGGTCGTTGACTTCGAGGTTGTGGCGGTTGGCGTCGCGGAAGCGCTTCGCCTCGCGCGCTTCCTGCGCGAAGGCCTTGACGACGCGGATGCCGGGGATCGTGTCCGCCAGCACGTTGGTGACTTCGGCCCAGACGCGGTCGATCTGCTCGAAGCCGGTCCGCAAGCGGTCGCGCACGATGTGGATCAGCCAGGCGATGATCGGCAGCGGGATCAGCGTGATCAGCGCCAGCCAGGCGTTGATCGAGAACAGGATCACCGCGGTCATCGCGATCATCAACACGTCGGTGGCGAAATCGAGCAGATGCAGCGAGAGAAAGACGTTGATCCGGTCGGTTTCCGAACCGATGCGCGCGAGCAGGTCGCCGGTGCGCTTGCCACCGAAATATTCGAGAGAAAGCTTTAACAAATGCTCGTAAGTCGTTGTTCTCAAATCTGCACCGATGCGCTCTGAAACCAGTGCGAGGATGTAGGTGCGCGCCCAGCCCAGCGCCCAGGCCAAGCATGCCGCGCCGAGCAGGCCACCGAGCAGCCAGGCGACCTTGACCCAGTCGATCGGCGTGCCGTTCTGGTAGGGAATCAAGACGTCGTCCATCAGCGGCATGGTCAGATAGGGCGGCACGAGGGTCGCCGCGGTGGCCGCCAGCGTGAGCAGGAAACCGGCGAACAGCATGCCCTGGTAAGGCTTGGCAAAACGCCACAGCCGCAGCAGCACCCAGGTCGAGGGCGGCGTGTGCAGTTCGCGCGCGCAGTTGGGGCATTCCTCTTCGTCGGGCGGCAGCGGCGCCTTGCAGATCGGGCAGGTGGCGGCGACCGTGGTCGCTGGCGGACTACCGCTGATCAGGCTGTCGCGCAGGCGGTTGAATTCACGCTCGAAACGCAATGCGGCCGGGTTGCGGGCGAGGGTGTAGCGCCAGCGCGCGAGCAGGCGCCGATCGTCGGCGAGCTCCAGCGTGCCGATGCCGCCGTGGTCGGAATGGGTGAGCGTCAGTGCCGCGGATAGCGGCCAGGAAAGTTCCCCGGCGCGAATTTCATGCGCGTAGAGCTGGATCAGGCCGGGACGGAAATTCAGCCGTTCGTCGAGGTCGATTTCCAGGGTGGCGATGGCCGGAACGGATTCCATGGGTGTTGCGGTCTGGCGTAAAGTGGCGGTATCGATCACGATGAGGAAAAACTGCCGGCAGATGGCGCGCATGATACGGCGTGCCGTTCCGCCAGCGCCGATTTTTCGATGAATGTCAGCTTTTCGACGATCAACGCGTTACTCGTCCGGAAGTTTCACCCGAACCCAAACCCCAAGAATGAAATCCATCGAATTTTTGAAAATCGTGCATTTGCGCGGTCCCAACATGTGGACCTATCGTCCGGTGCTGGAAGCCTGGGTCGATATCGGTGAGCTGGAGGATTTTCCGTCGAACACGCTGCCGGGCTTCACCGAGCGGCTCATCAATTGGCTGCCCACGCTGCAGGGTCACCGTTGCAGTTACGGCGAGGAAGGCGGCTTCATCCGGCGGCTCGAAGAGGGCACCTGGCCGGCCCACATCATGGAGCACGTCACGCTCGAGCTGCAAAACCTCGCCGGGCTGCCCGGCGGCTTCGGCCGCGCCCGCAGCATGGAGACGCGCGGCCACTACAAGGTGGTGGTGCGCGCCTGGCATCCCGAGGTCACGCGCGAGGCGCTCCATGCCGCGCGCGATCTCGTCATGGCGGCGATCGAGGATCGGCCCTTCGATGTCGCGGCGACCGTGAAACGGCTGCACGAACTGGCCGACCGCCTGATGCTCGGCCCCAGCACGGCCTCGATCGTCGATGCCGCCGATGCCAAGCCGCGCCGCATTCCGCACATCCGCCTCAACGAGGGCAACCTCGTCCAGCTCGGTTACGGCGCCGCCAGCCGGCGCATCTGGACGGCCGAAACGGATCTCACCGGCGCCATCGCCGAGAGCATCGCCTGCGACAAGGACCTGACCAAGATGCTGCTCGCCGCCTGCGGCGTGCCGGTGCCCGAAGGGCGTATGGTCGAGAATCCGGACGATGCCTGGGAAGCGGCGCAGGAGATCGGCGTGCCGGTGGTGGTGAAGCCCTATGACGGCAACCACGGCCGCGGCGTTTCGCTCGAGCTGATGAGCGAAGCGGAAGTGAGGGCCGCATTCCCGGTCGCCGACGCGGAAGGCAGCGGCGTGATGGTCGAGCGCTACGTCCGCGGCGAGGAGCATCGCCTGCTGGTCGTCGGTGAGCGGCTCGTCGCCGCCTGCAAGGGGGAAAGCATCTATATCACCGGCGACGGGAAGTCGACGGTGCGCGAACTCATCGACAGCCAGCTCAACACCGATCCGCGCCGGGGAGAGGCCGAGGAATTCCCGTTGGAAACCATCGTGCTCGACCGCGATCCGCTGGTGCAGCTCAACCTCAAGCGCCAGGGCATGGAGGGCGAGAGCATTCCCGCCGCCGGACAGAAGGTGCTGATCCAGCGCACCGGCACCTACGCGATCGACGTCACCGACGAGGTGCATCCCGAAACGGCGCAAACCGCCTGTCTCGCCGCGAAGATCGTGGGGCTGGACATCGCCGGCATCGACCTGGTGGTCGAGGATGTTTCCCGTCCGCTCGAAGAGCAGCGCGGCGCGATCGTCGAGGTGAATGCAGGCCCCAGCCTCTTGATGCATCTCAAGCCCGCGGTCGGCAAGCCCCGCCCGGTGGGCGAGGCGATCGTCGAGCACCTGTTTCCGGAAGGCAGCAACGGTCGCATCCCGGTGATCGGCATCACCGGCAGCCGCGATACCACGCCCGTCGCGCAGATCGTCGCCCGCTTGCTGCAGCTTTCCGGACTGCGCACCGGGCTGGCTTGCGCCGAGGGTCTGTTCCTCGAAGGCCGCTGCGTCGAGGCGGGCGATTGCGCGCGATGGGAGCCGGGGCAGCGCCTGCTGGTAAACCGCAGCCTCGATGCCGCGGTGATCGAGAATTCCCCAGGCACGATCGCCGGCGAAGGGCTCGCTTACGACCGCTGCCAGGTCGGCATCGTCACGGCCGTGGATCCCCGAGCGCTGATGCCCGAACATGGCATCACCAACGAGGAACTGCTCTTCAAGGTGATCCGCACCCAGATCGACGTCGTGCTGCCCGGCGGCATCGGCGTGCTCAACGCCGACGATGCGACGGTGGCCTCGCTGGCGGAACTGTGCGACGGCGAGGTGATCTTCTTCAGCCGTGACTTCTCGATGCCAAGGCTTGCCGAGCACCGCGCGAAGGGCGGGCGTGCCGTCGTGCTGCGCGACAGCCAGGTGGTGCTGAGCACGCCGACGGTCGAGATGCCGCTCGTCGCCTTGGAGCAGATCCCGCTGCTGCAGGAATCGCAAGAACATCTGGTCGCCGTGCTGGCGGCGCTGGCAGCCGGCTGGGCGTTGGGTTTGAGCGCCGATCTTTTGCGTGCCGGTATTGAAACCTATCGGGCCTTCGCCGAAATCTGAATCTCATCATGGAAATCTTTCGCATCCGTGCCCTGCGTGGCCCCAATCTCTGGTCCAGGCACACTTCGATCCAGGCCCTCGTCCGTTGCGAGGAGAACGAACGGGCGATGAGCCGGCTGCCCGGCTTCGAGGCTCGCATCCGCGCCCGCTTCCCGCAGATCGGCGCGATGCGCCCGATCGGTTATGCCGGCGAGCTCTCGCTCGCCCATGCGGTGCAGTTCGCCACCCTGAACCTGCAGGCCCAGGCTGGCTGCCCGGTGTCCTTCAGCTGCACGGCGCCGACCACCGAGGCAGGGCTGTATCAGGTGGTCGTCGAATACACCGAGGAGGCGGTCGGCCGGCGCGCGTTGCAACTCGCCGAAGCCCTGTGCCAGGCCGCGCTGGCGGACACGCCCTTCGATCTCGATGCATCGCTGGCCGAATTGCGGGCGCTGGACGAGGATGAGCGGCTCGGCCCGTCGACGGGCTCGATCGTCCATGCCGCCCAGGCGCGCGACATTCCCTGGCGGCGCCTGACCCGCGGCAGCCTGGTGCAGTTCGGCTGGGGGTCGAAACAGCGTCGCATCCAGGCGGCCGAGGTCGACAGCACCTCGGCGATCGCGGAATCGATCGCCCAGGACAAGGACCTGACCAAAAGACTGCTCCGGGCCGCCGGCGTGCCGGTGCCGGTCGGACGGGTCGTCGATGAGGTCGAGGCCGGCTGGCAGGCGGCGCTCGAAATCGGCCTGCCGGTGGTCACCAAGCCTTACGACGGCAATCAGGGCAAGGGGGTGACGGTCAATATCGTCAATCGCCCGCATTTCGAAGCGGCCTTCGCCGCCGCCCAGGCGATCAGCCGCCATGTGCTGGTCGAGCGTTTCATCACCGGCTACGACTTCCGCGTGCTGGTGGTCGGCGACCAGATGGTCGCAGCGGCGCGGCGCGAGCCGCCGACGGTGATCGGCGACGGCGTGCATTCCGTCCGCGAGCTGGTGGATATCGTCAACAGCGATCCGCGCCGGGGCGAAGGGCATGCCACTTCACTGACCAAGATCCGCCTCGACGAGATCGCCCGCCAGCGGCTCGCCGCGCAAGGTTTCACCCCCGAGTCGGTGCTGCCGAAGGGGGTGCGGGTGGTGTTGCGCAACAACGCGAATCTTTCCACCGGCGGCACGGCGACCGACGTGACTGGCGACGTCCATCCCGAAGTCGCGGCGCGCGCCGTCGCCGCGGCGCGCATGATCGGCATCGACATCGCCGGCGTCGATGTGATCTGCGAGGACATCGGCCAGCCGCTCGAAGCGCAGAACGGTGGCATCGTCGAGATCAACGCGGCGCCGGGTCTGCGCATGCACCTCGATCCGTCCTACGGCAAGCCGCGCGACGTCGGCAAGGCGGTGATCGACATGATGTTCCCGGCCCATGAGAACGGCCGCATCCCGGTCGTCGCGGTCTCCGGCACCAACGGCAAGACGACCACGGTGCGGCTGACCGCGCATCTGATCGGCCAGACCGGCAAGCGCATGGGCATGACGCTGACCGATGGCGTGTTCGCCAACGGGCGCTGCATCGACCGCGGCGATTGCAGCGGGCCGAAGAGCGCGCGGAACGTGTTGCTGCACCCGGAAGTGGATGCGGCGGTGTTCGAGGTCGCCCGCGGCGGCATCCTGCGCGAGGGGCTGGGCTTCGACCGCTGCGACGTGGCCGTGGTGACGAACCTCGGCATGGGCGATCATCTCGGCCTCAATTACATCACGACGATCGAAGAACTCGCGGTGGTCAAGCGCGTCATCGTGCAGAACGTGAGCCCCGGCGGCATGGCGGTGCTCAATGCCGCCGATCCGCACGTGGCGAAGATGGCGAGCGCCTGCCCCGGCAAGGTGACATATTTCGCCACCGACCCCCATCATCCCTTGATGATGACCCATCGCGCGCAGGGCAGGCGCGTGATCTTCCGCGAAGGCAACGCGATCGTCTGCGCCGAAGGCAATCATGTCGAGCGCCTCGAGCTCGCCGCGATCCCTCTCACGCGCAATGGCACGATCGGCTTCCAGGTCGAGAACGTGATGGCGGCGGTGGGCGCCGCCTGGGCGATGGCGGTCGATTGGGAGACCATCCGCCGTGGGCTGGCGACCTTCATCAGCGATGCCAAGACGGCGCCGGGCCGCTTCAATGTCTTCGACTACCGCGGCGCGAAACTGATCGCCGATTACGGCCACAATCCGGACGCGATCCGTGCGCTGGTGCAGGCCGTCGATGCGCTGCCGGCGAACCGACGCTGGATCGTCATCAGCGGCGCGGGCGACCGGCGCGACGAGGACATCATCCGCCAGAGCGAAATCCTCGGCTCGGCGTTCGATGGCGCGATCCTCTACCAGGATGCCTGCCAGCGCGGCCGCGCCGACGGTGAGGTGCTGGCGCTCTTGCGCAAGGGGCTGGAGGGCGCGACGCGGACCCGGGAGATCGAGGAAATCCGCGGCGAATTCCTCGCCATCGACACGGCGTTGGCGAAGCTCCAGCCGGGCGATCTATGCCTGATCCTCGTCGATCAGGTCGAGGAGGCGCTCGCGCACATCGCCCAACGCGTCGCTGCAGCGCAAAGCTGAAAGTCGGCGCTGGCGAGACGGCACCCCGAGGTCAGACCGCCTTCGCCTCAGAGCTTGTGAAAAATTTCGTCGCGAGCGGCCCGAGGGCAAGGCGCACGGAGCGCAGCGACCAAGACATGACAACGAGTTAGGCGCGGGAGCGAGCACCGGGCAACGCAGCCATCGGGACGCGCAGCAGAAATTTTCACAAGCTCTCTCCGCCCAGCGCGGCGAGCAAGTCCTCGAACATCCGCGCCAGCTCCCCCGCCATGAGGACGAAGTCGGCGTCGAACTGCTCGTCGGCGCCTTGCGCTGCTTTTTCCGCCTGCTCCT
>JACAEF010000033.1 GCA_013388985.1 Rhodocyclaceae bacterium | reverse complement strand
GAACAGGCCGCCCTCTGGGCCGAACAGGTCTGGCAATACCAGGTCAAGGCCGCCGACTTGGGCCTGCGCGCCAAAACCTACCTCGAACAAAAAGGCGCCAAAAAGGTGAAGTGACCGGCGACAATTGTTGAGTGAATTGATCTAGTTCAAGGAACCCGCCGGATGAATCGCCCACAATGCGATTCGTCCGGCTCAACCCAGGAAAGGAACCACCGATGAAGCTGAATGTGACTCTGCCGCTGGCCCTCGCGCTGGCGATCTCCGCACCCGTCTTCGCCGCCGATGGCGCGACGCTCTACAAGGAAAAGACCTGTTTCACCTGTCACGGCAAGGACGCGAAGACGCCGATCATGCCCAACTATCCCAAACTCGCCGGCCAGAATGCCGAATACGCGCTCCAGCAGATGAAGGACATCAAGAGCGGTGCGCGCAACAACGGTCAGACGGCCGCGATGAAGGCCGTGATGCATCTCGTCAACGACGACGACATGAAGGCGATCGCCGAATATCTCTCCAAGCTCAAATAAGAAGGTCGGAAAAATCCGAGGCCACAATCAGAGGCATCCAATGGCACGGGAACCCTCGTTCGGATAAGCTGCAAACCCCGACAGCCGACATGAGTTGGCGTCTTCTCTCAGAAAGGAAATCAGTATGAAGAAAGTCATCGCCCTGGCCATCGCGGCCGCCCTGCTCCCTGCGACCGCCGTCCTCGCCCAGGCGCCGGCGCAAAAGAAGGTCGGCATCGAAAGCAAGGACTACCAATGGAACAAGATGGAAGGCAAGAAGGCCGAAGCGCTCAAGCTCAAAGGCGATCCGAAAGAGGGTGAGGAAAGCTATGAAGTCTGCGGCGGCTGCCACCTGCCCAATGGCGCCGGACGTGACGACGGCACCTTCCCGCAGCTCGCCGGCCAGCATGCCACCGTGCTGCTCAAGCAAATGGCCGACATCGTCGAAGGTCTGCGCGACAACCCGACGATGTATCCGTTCGCCAAGGAAGCCCTGAAGAACCCGCAAGAACTCGCCAACACCGCTGCCTATATCCAGACGCTGTGCATCCCGACCGACCATGGCAAGTACGAAGGCAAGGACTATGATCAGCAGGTCGCGAAGGGCAAGGAGCTCTACGAAAAGCAGTGCAAGGAATGCCACGGCATGCACGGCGAGGGCAATGCCGAGAAGTTCTATCCGGTGATCGCCGGCCAGCACTACAAGTACCTGCTGCGCCAGATGACCGAGATCCGTGACGGCAAACGCCGCAACGCCAACCCGGACATGGTGAAGGTGATCAAGCCCTATACCGACGATCAGCTGGTGGCGATCTCCGCCTATCAGGCCAGCCTGTCGATGCCCGGCAGGATGTGCGCGCCGAAAGCGGCGGCCAAGGGCGGCAAGAAGAAATAACTGCCGCACATCGCCCTTGGGGGGGAGGGCGGAGGCTGTTTCATAGGTATGCTATGGCGTGAAGCGCCTTATCCGCCGCCCGTCACCTCAGGCCGGTCATCAACCGTGGCTGGCCTGGGGTCGGCGATGCGGCATCGAACCCGTCCGCACCATGCGGACGGGGCCCCTCAAATCACAGAGAATTGGACCCATGCAAGCAAACAACAGACTGATCGGCGGCTTGACCTTGATCGCGCTGATCGCGATGATCGCCGCCTACTTCTCTCCGATCTGGTGGGTTTCGCTCACCGCCCCCAACTACCCCAAGGATGCCTTTCCGGATGGCATTCGCATCCATTTCCACTTCAACGGCGTCTTCAATGGCTGCAAGGCGGCCGGCAAAGGCAGCCGCATGGCCGAGGAAGTGATCCAGAGCGACATCAGCGGCAGCGAAGAGCGCTACAACCCGATTCTCGACCAGAAGAAGAACGTCGATCAGGGCGCGCAGGGGCTGGATTGCGTGCATGAGATGAACACCATCAACCATTACGTCGGCATGTTCCCGATCGCCACCGGGGCGCCGGTCGAGAAGCCCCTGGCCAAGTTCTTCTTCGGCTTCTTCGCGGTGATGCTGCTCGGCTTCATGTGCACCGACAAGAAGCGCCGCATGATCATCCTCGCCGTCGGCTTCACCGCCGTCGCCGCCTGGACCATCGTCGATCAGTATGTGCTCGGCCACCTCGAAGCCCATGTCAAGGAATACATGGAAGAGACCGGCACTTTCTTCCGCGAGCCCGAGAAAATCCAGATGTGGGGCGACAACGTCCGGCACATCACCGCCTATGTGATCGGCGGCATGATCGTGGCGATGCTCATCGTACTGCTCGGAGTTTGGAAACTTCGCAAGTTCGAGCTGCTACTCGCCCTGGTGCCGGCCCTGTTGCCACTGTATTTCGTCATCGAATATTCGGCCTGGCTGTGGTTCTTCGGCCATCACCTCCACCCCTGGGGCGCGTTTACCGTCAAGCCCTTCATGCCTACCGTGTTCGGTGAAGGCAAGGTGGCGCAATTCTCGACCTACTCGTATCCGCACTGGGGCTATGGGTTGCTGCTGCTGGTGTTCGTCTGTCTGATGCTCGCGCTGCTGATGCGACGCAAGCAGCTGAACCAGACGGCGGAGAACTGAGATGACGCGCTGGCGTTCGGTCGTACCGGGTGTCGTGCTCGGCACCTTCTCACTGCTCGTCACCGCCCAGGGGGTGAGCGACACGGTGGGGATCGGCGAGACCTCCGGCCGGCTGGGGGAAAAGGCCGATCTCTCGAATGCGCCGCGCGTCACCATCGACCGGCCGAAGCCGACCTTTCCGCTCTACGAACGCAACAAGCGCATGCATGGCTATCCCCCGTTCCAGGCACTCGTCGATGCCGCGCCGCCCGGCTCGGTGCTGAAAGTGCCGCCGGGCAACTATGCCGGCCCGGTCGTGGTCAAGAAACCGCTCACCATCGAAGGCGACGGCAAGGTGACGATCGACGCCGGCGACCGCGGCACGGTGTTCTCGCTGGAAACCGATGGCGCCGTATTGCGCGGCATCCATCTGACCGGCTCGGGAGACAACCACGATACCGACGATTCCTGTCTCGACGTGCGTGGCCACAACAACGTCATCGAAAATCTGGTGATCGACAACTGCCTGTTCGGCATCGACCTCAAGCAGTCGAGCAACAACATCGTGCGTGGCAACAAGATCAGTTCCAAGCCCTTCGATCTGGGCATCCGCGGCGACGGCATCCGGCTGTGGTACAGCAACAACAATCTGATCGAGAACAATCTCGTCACCGATTCGCGCGACAACGTGGCGTGGTATTCCCACCGCAACATCTATCGCGGCAACGAAGGCCGCCGCAGCCGCTATTCGATCCACTTCATGTTCGCCAACAACAACATCGTCGAGAACAACCGCTTCTACGACAACGCGGTCGGCATTTATTTCATGTACATGGAAGGCGGCGGCGCGCGCAACAACATCATCTCGCACGCCACCGGGGCGACCGGCATGGCGCTGGGTTTCAAGGAAGCCTCGGACATCTTCATCGAGAACAACGAAATCATCTACAGCGCGGTCGGCGTCGGCTCGGACCTCTCCCCTTTCCAGCCGAACACGACGATCCGTTTCAAGGGCAACCGCTTCGCCTACAACGGCATCGCCGTGCAGCTCACCAGCGAGCTGGGCGGCAACTATCTGGACGACAACATCTTCGAAGGCAACCTGACGGACGTCTATCAGGCCGGACGCGGCCAGGGCGACAAGAACAAGTGGAACGGCAATTACTTCGACACCTATCAGGGTTTCGACCGGAATGGCGACGGGTTCGGCGACACGCCGCATGAAGAATATGCCTATGCCGACATGATCTGGATGGAAACGCCGCCGGCCCGCTTCTTCAAGACCTCGCCGGTGCTCGAGCTGCTCGATTTCCTCGAACGTCTGGCGCCGATCACCTCTCCGGAACTGCAAGCGCGCGATCCCAAGCCCCGCATGCACCCACCCACGAGGAAAGCAGGATGAACGACAACGACGCCCCCGAAAAAGTCGGCGCTGGCGAGACGGCACCGGCCGAATCCCCGACGGCGGACTTGTCGGGCGCCAGCCCGACGCCTGGCGGCAAGCCGCCCATGTCCAAAGAACGCGCCCGTCAGGCGCGCCGCCGCTTCCTGCGCACCATCCTGCTCGGCGGCGGCGTGTTCGGCGCGGCGCTCTCGGGCTATCTGCCCGTCGCCTATGCGCAGAAAAAGCGGCTGCGCCCACCCGGCGCGCTCGACGAAAAGGATTTTCTCGCCAGCTGCATCAAGTGCGGGCAATGCGTGCAGGTCTGTCCAGTGAATGCCATCAAGCTGGCCGATCTTTCCGATGGTTTCGGCGTCGGCACGCCACATATCGATGCCCGCGAACAGGCCTGCGATTTCTCCTGCGACGCGGTGCAGTGCATCCTCGCCTGCCCGACCGGCTCGCTCACCTACCACAAGCCGCCTTACATGTCGGTTCGGCCGGGTGCCAAATTGGCTGAAAAGCCGATCCTGCTGGCCAAGGAAAAGGATCCCGAGCCGACGCTGAATCTCACCGAGCGCATCGGGGTGGCGCGGCTGACCCGTCCGGAATCCTGTCTCGCGATGCAGGGCAAGGGCTTCAAGGGACAAGCGCGCGGCCCGTCGTTCAAGGGCGAGCTGCGCTACATGAGCGTCGACCGCTGGCGGCCGATCAAGGTAGCCGACCACCCTTACGACGTCGAGCTGTGCGACCTGTGCGTCACCGCCTGCCCGATCAAGGGCGCGATCAGCCTGGAAACGGTGTTCGCGCCGGACGGCGGCCAGCGAAAGACCCCCGTCGTGCATGAACCCTGCGTCGGCTGCGGCGTCTGCGAGATGATTTGCCCGACCGAGCCGGCGAGCATCGAAGTCATCCCCGGCGAAGGCTGGAGAGGTACGACATGAAGAGCCCCGCATTGAGACGCCGTTTCGTCGAACAGATCAAGGTCATGTTCGGCGCCGAGCCGCAGAAACCCGCGCTGATCGAGGAGCGCGCCATCAAGGTGCACACCCTGAAGCGCATGACCAACAAGGCGGAGCTCGCCGCCGCGAAGGAAGCGCATCGGGCGCGCGCGAAAAACCACAAATGGCGCAACATCCGCTGGGCGACGCTGCTCTTCGTCAATCTGCTGTTCGTCGTCTCCTATCACTTCGACATCCAGCTGCTCGAAGGCGCGCTCACCGCCTCGCGCTTCGCCGGCTTCCACCTGATCGACCTCAATTCGGCGTTGCAGGTGATGCTGGCCCACAAGCACGTCATCACCAACCTGCTGATCGGCACCGGCACGGTGCTGGTGCTGTGGCTGCTGCTCGGCGGCCGGACGTTTTGCTCCTGGGTCTGTCCTTACCATCTGCTGGCCGAATGGGCGGAAAAAATCCATCTGTGGCTGGTGCAGAAGAAACTGGTCGCCGACACGCCAATCGACCGTCGCTGGCGCACCGTCTCCTGGGCGATCTTCGCGCTGCTCGCCCTCGCCACCGGCTACACGGTCTATGAGTCGATCTCGCCGACCGGCATCGTCTCGCGCGCCCTCATCTACGGCGGCAGCATCCTCGCGCTGCTCTGGGTGCTGGCGCTCTTGGTCTTCGAAATCTTCTTCGTGCGCCGCGCCTGGTGCCGCTATGCCTGCCCGATCGGACTCACCTACGGCGTGGTCGGCATCGCCTCGCCGGTGCGCATCAAATACACGCTCGAAGGCTGCTTCCACGAGGGCGACTGCCGCAAGGTCTGCCTGGTGCCGCACGTGCTCGACACGGTGATCAAGGGCCGCGCCGTCGACACCGAGGTGCCGATCGGCCCGGACTGCACGCGCTGCGGGTTGTGCGTGGATACCTGCCCGACCGGCTCGCTGAAGTTCGATGTCAAGGGCCTGTCGAAACTGATGTGATCTTTTGCGGGGGGGCACCCATTCTCCCCGGTAGAATCCACGGCCATGATCCGCTGCGAAAACCTCTCCAAATCGTTCCGTCGCGCCCGTGTGCTCGACGGCATCAATCTCGACATCGCGCTGGGCGAGCGCATCGCCCTGATCGGCTCGAACGGCGCCGGCAAGACCACGCTGATCCGCTGCCTGCTCGGCGAATACGTGCATGAGGGCAAAGTCACCATCGACGGCCACGCACCGCGCTCGGATCGCACCGCGGTGCTCGGCAAGATCGGCTTCGTGCCCCAGCTGCCGCCGCCGCTGAAGATGCCGGTCGGCCAGCTGATCGAGTTTTCCGCCGCGCTCTCGGGCGCCGATCACGCCCAGATCGACGCGATCGCCGACCGCCTCGGCCTGCCCGTCGACTCGATCCGCGCGCGACCGTTCAACCGCCTCTCCGGCGGCATGAAGC
This sequence comes from Rhodocyclaceae bacterium, assembly GCA_013388985.1. GTDB lineage: Bacteria > Pseudomonadota > Gammaproteobacteria > Burkholderiales > Rhodocyclaceae > Sulfuricystis. The sequence continues at coordinate 49,237 of JACAEF010000033.1, read as the reverse complement.
AGAAGCTCCTGATCGCCATCGCGCTGGGCCGCAACGCGAAGCTCTTGATCATGGACGAGCCGGCCGCCAACCTCGATCCAGCCGCGCGCAAGATCTTCTTCGAGCTCCTGGCCGAGCGCCAGCATGAGGCGACGATGATCATCTCCAGCCACCGCATCGACGAAGTCGCCGCGCTGGTCAATCGCGTCATCGAAATGGACATGGGCAAGATCGTGCTCGACGACAAGGTGGCCGACGACGTCTCGCTCGCAGGCGTCTTCGCCTGCCGGCTCGTCGTGCGGCGCGAGGATGCGGCGCTCGCCAAGACGCTGGCGAGCTGGAAATTCACGAGCGATGCAGCCGGCCTGGTGTGGAACGGCGAAGTCGCAGGACCGGACCGGCTGCGCTTCCTCGGCATGCTCTCCCGCTATGTCGCGCTGCTCGCCGATCTGAACCTTGCCGAAAAAGTCGGCGCTGGTGAGACGGCACGGTGACATGAAGCGGCGCGCGTTTCTCGGTTCCGCCTTCGCGCTTTCGCCGATTGCGGCGGCGCTCGCCTCGCTGGGTGGCTGCGGCAACGACGAAGGCTGGCCGGAAGGCATGCAGCCGATCAAGTGGGATCGCGACACCTGCGTGGTCTGCAACATGGGCATCTCGGACCGCCGCTTCGCCGGCGAGCTGCGCGGCGGACCGAAGAACAACGTCTTCAAGTTCGACGATCCGGGCTGCATCGCGCTGTTCCTGCACGACAAGGCGGAGAAATACCCCTGGATCCGCGATCCGGCGACGAAGATCTGGGTCGCCGACGTCACCAGCCAGGGCAACCAGGTGCGCTGGCTCGATGCCAGAACCGCCCACTACGTCACGAAGTATTCGCCGATGGGCTACAACTACGGCGCCGTCGCCCATCCCCAGGCCGGTTCGGTCGATTTCGCGACCATGGCCGAACACGTGGTCGCCAAAGTCAGGAATCCGCAAAAATGAAACAACTCTGGCTCACCGCCCGTCTCGACATCGTCGAATCCCTGCGCGCGCGCTGGTTCCTCATCTACAGCGGCGTGTTCGGCGGCATCGTCGCGCTCTTGTTCCTGTTCGGCCTCACCGAATCGCGCGTGCTCGGCTTCATCGGCCTCTCGCGCCTGTTGGTCACCTACATCCAGCTCACCATGGCGATCCTGCCGATCTTCGTGCTGATCACCACGGTGCGCTCCGTCGCCGGCGACCGCGAGGCCGGCGTGTTCGAATACCTGCTCTCGCTGCCGGTAGGGCTGGCCGCCTGGTTCTGGGGCAAGATCCTCGGTCGTTATCTGGTCATCTTCGCGCCGGTCTTCCTCGCCATGCTCGCCGCCGTCGGCATCGCGATGGTCAAGGAAATCGAGATTCCCTGGGACATGTTCGGCTACTACACCGCGCTGCTGGCCGCGATGGCCGCCTGTTTCCTCGGCCTTGGGATGCTGATCTCGGCGATCGCCCGCAGCACCGACATGGCGCAGGGCGCCGCCTTCCTGACCTGGCTGATCCTGCTGCTGTTCATCGACCTGATCCTGCTGGGCGTGCTGATCCAGGGCCGGGTGTCGCCGGAAGTCGCGATCGGCATCGCCTTGGCCAACCCTCTGCAGGTGTTCCGCACCGCGGCGCTGGCGCTGTTCGACCCGCAGCTCATCGTGCTCGGACCGGCCGCCTACGTGATCCTCGACACCTTCGGCGCCACCGGCTACAAGCTGTTCGCGCTCGCCTACCCGACGGCGCTCGGACTCTTGGCCGCCGGATTGGGTTACTTCATCTTCCGCCGCGGAGACCTGCCGTGATCGGGATTCAGGAATCAGGGATCAGGAATCAGGGGAAGCTGGCGCTGTGGGTGTTCATCGCCACTTGCTGGCTGCCTTTGGCCGCCTGGGCGGCCGATGCTGCGGCCGTGTTCTCCGCTTCGCTCGTTGCCCGCGACGGCAAGCCGGCCACGCTCGCCGAGTATCGCGGCAAGCCGCTGATCGTGAATTTCTGGGCGCGCTGGTGCATGCCCTGCCGCGATGAACTCCCCGAAGTCAAGGCCATCGCCGACAAATATCGCGGGCAGGGGCTGACCGTGGTCGGCATCGCAATCGAGGACAACAGCGCCAACACGCAGGATTTCCTCAAGGCCTACGAGATCGACTATCCAAACTTCTTCGCCGGCCCACAGGGAACGGAACTGCTCAAAGCGCTCGGCAATCCCAAGGCGGGACTGCCTTTCACGCTCTTCATCGACCGGCAAGGCAACCTCCTCGGTCACAAGCTCGGACGCATCAGCCGCAGCGAACTCGAGACTGCCGTCACCGCCTTGCTCAAATGAGCCTGCCGGTGGATCGCCACGCCCTCGACGAGAGCTTCGGTCGCCAGCAGGTTCCCAGTGAGGAGCGGCGCAGCCGCATCCGGCGCATGTTCGACAGCATCGCGCCGCGCTACGACCTGATGAACGACCTGATGAGCTTCGGCATCCACCGGCTCTGGAAGCGTAGATTGGCGCGGCGCTGCGACGGTCTCTACGGCGTCGTCGTCGATCTGGCTGGCGGCACCGGCGACGTCGCGCGTCTGCTCGATGGCTGCGGCCGGCGCGTGATCGTCTGCGATCCGAGCGTGCCGATGATGCAATCGGGCCGGCGCCCTGCCGACAAGCGCATCCGCTGGCTGGCCGGCGAAGCCGAGGCCCTGCCTTTCGCCGATGGCAGCGTCGATCTGCTGACGATCGCCTTCGGCATCCGCAATGTCACGAAGCTTGCCGCCGCGCTGGCGGAAATCGAACGCGTGCTCGCCCCCGGCGGCCGCTTCGTCTGCCTCGAATTCTCGCGCCCCACCTGGTGGCTGGCACCGTTTTACGACCTGTATTCAGCGCTCGTCATCCCGCGCCTGGGCGCCGCGGTGGCGCGTGCGCCCGGCGCCTACCAGTATCTGATCGAATCGATCCGGCGCTTTCCCGACCAGCGCGAGTTCGCCGGGCTGATCGAGGCGGCCGGCTTCACCGACGTGCATTGGGAAAATCTCTCCTTCGGCATCGCCTGCCTGCATTTCGGGAGCAAGGCCAGATGAGCCCGGAATCGCCCGTTTCGACGTTGGCCGCGCCGCCCCGCGACCGCTGGCGCATCTGGTGGACCGCCGCCCGCCCGCGCACGTTGCCGCTCTCCGCCTCGCCCGTGCTGGTGGGGCTCTCCCTCGCCTGGGCCGAAGGCGCCACGCCGCGCCTCATGGTCGCCCTCGCCACCCTGCTCGCCGCCGTGCTGATCCAGATCGGCACCAATCTGCACAACGACGCCAGCGATTTCGAACGCGGCAACGACCGTCCCGACCGTCTGGGTCCCTTGCGCGTCACCGCCGCCGGCTGGGCCAGCCCCGCCGCGGTGCGCCGCGCCTCGCACCTCGTCTTCGCCTGCGCCTTCGCGCTCGGCATCTTCCTGGCCTTCGCCGGCGGCTGGCCGATCGTCGCGATCGGGCTGGCCTCGCTCGCGGCGGGTTATGCCTATTCGGGCGGCCCGCGCCCGATCTCGCACACGCCGTTCGGCGAGATCTTCGTCTGGGCTTTTTTCGGCGTGCTCGCCGTCGCCGGCAGCCATTGGCTGCAGGCGGAACGTCTCTCTCCCGCCGCGCTGCTGGCCGGCGCCGCGCTGGGACTCCCCGCCGCCGCCGTGCTGCTCGTCAACAACCTGCGCGATCTGGCCGCCGACACCGCCGCCGGCCGCATCACGCTGGCCGCCGTGCTCGGCGAGGCGCCGGCCCGCGACACGCATGCGGTGCTGATGATCGCGCCTTTCTTCTTCTTGCCGCTGATCGCCGCGCTGCTGCCCGGCCGGCATGGCGTGTGGCTCGCGCTGCTCGCCCTGCCGACCTGCCTCAAGGTCGTGCGCAAGATGCGCCGCGCACAGGGCGCGATGCTCAACGCGGTGCTGGCCGACACCGCGCGCGCACAATTCGTGTTCGGCCTGCTTCTCGCCCTTGGTTGCCTGCTGCCGCTATGACGATTTCCTGGACCTCCGCCGCCGATTACGCTGACATCCTCTACCACCTCTCCGGCGATGGCATCGCCCGGATCACGATCAACCGCCCGGAGCGCCGCAACGCCTTCCGCCCCGAGACGATCATCGAACTGCAGGACGCCTTCTCCCGCGCCCACCGCGACCCCGGGATCGGCGTCATCATCTTGACTGGCGCAGGGGACAAGGCCTTCTGCTCGGGCGGCGACCAGACCGTGCGCGGCGACGACGGCGGCTATCACGACCAGGCGACCGGCACGCCGCATCTCAATGTGCTCGACCTGCAGATGCAGATCCGCCGGCTGCCCAAGCCCGTCGTGGCGATGGTCGCGGGTTACGCGATCGGCGGCGGCCACGTGCTGCACCTCGTCTGCGATCTGACCATCGCCGCCGACAATGCGCGCTTCGGCCAGACCGGGCCGCGCGTCGGCAGCTTCGATGCCGGCCTGGGCGCCGGCCTGCTCGCGCGCACGATCGGCATCAAGCGCGCGAAGGAAATCTGGTTCCTCTGCCGGCAATACGACGCTCAAACCGCACTCGAATGGGGTCTCGTCAATGCCGTCGTGCCGCTGGACAGGCTGGAGGAGGAGACCGTCGCCTGGTGCCGCGAGATGCTGAAGCTCTCGCCCACTGCGCTCAGGATGATCAAGGCCGGCTTCAATGCCGACACGGACGGGCTCGCCGGCATCCAGGAACTCGCCGGCCAGGCCACGGGGCTCTTTTACATGACCGCCGAGGGCCAGGAAGGCCGCAATGCCTGGCTGGAAAAGCGCCCGCCGGATTTCTCGAAATACCGTCGTCGGCCTTGAAGCGCTATGATGATGACGGAGGATAGCTCATGACATTCGACCGCATCACCCTCGACCCGTCGATCATGAACGGGCAACCGACCATCCGTGGCATGCGGCTCACGGTGCGGCGGGTCATCGAGGCCGTGGCGCTGTACCCGGATCGTGCCGAGCTGTTGAAGGAATATCCCGAGCTCGAAGAAGAGGACATTCGTCAGGCGCTCGCCTTCGCGGCAAGCAACCTCGATGACGAAACCTTGCCCTTGCTCGCTGCATGACCTCCCTGTTGCTCGATCAGGGGCTGCCCCGCTCCGCGGCGGAAATCTTGCGGGAAGCTTCGTGGTCGGTCGAGCATGTCGCCGAAATCGGCCTGTCGATGGCCAGCGATCTCGCCATTCTCGAATACGCCCGCGCTGCCGGGCGTCATGTCGTTACGCTGAATGCTGACTTTCACGCCCTTCTGGCGACGAGCGGGACAAACGCCCCGTCGGTGCTGCGTCTGCGCATCGAGGGACTCAAGGGCGGAGAACTCGCCGCGCTGCTGGTGCGCATCTGGCCTGGCATCGCCGCTGCCATGACGAGCGGGGCGATGATGACCGTGACGGAAGACCGCATCCGCATCAAGCACCTGCCCATTCGCTGATGCGGGCCGAGGTCATTCCCTACCGCTTGCCGCTTGCGCGCCCCTGGGTGGCCGCGCGCGCGACCCTGACCGAGCGCCGGGGGGGCTTGCTGCACCTGATCGATACGGACGGCGCTGAAGGTTGGGGAGATTGCGCACCCTTGCCCAGCGGGGGCAATGCCGAAACCGTGCTCGCCGCGCTCGACGCCTGGGCGTGCCGTCCCGGCGGCGCTCGCGGCCGCTACGCCCCCGCCTGCGGCGGGTCCCCCTCCGCTGCTCGCGCCTTCACCGCCGACTTTCAGAGCCTGCCGCCCGAGGTGCGCTGGGCGATCGAGACCGCCCGCTCCGACCTCGCCGCGCGGCGCGCCGGCGTGCCGCTGTGGCGTCATCTCGGCGGCACGCGCGGGGAGGTGGAGGTCAATGCCGCGCTGGGACCGCTCGACGACGGCTTGCCCGCACGGCTCGCCGCGGCGGCGGCAGCCGGTTTCCGGGTCGGCAAGATCAAGGTCGGTCTCGCGCCGGTCGAGGAGGAGATCGCCCGCCTCGCCGCGCTCGAACCGTCACTGTGGCTACGGCTCGACGCGAATCGCGCCTGGAACGAGGCCGACGCACGGCGCTTCCTGACGGCAATCGCCGGGCTGCCGATCGAGGCGGTCGAAGAACCGCTCGCCGCGCCGACGCTGGAAAAGCTCGCCGCCTTGCAGGCGGCGCTGCCCTTCTCCCTCGCTCTCGACGAATCGCTGCCGCAGTTTGGCATCGACGCCGTCATCGCGAGCCGCGCCGTGCGCCGGCTGGTGCTGAAACCCGCGCGGCTGGGTGGCCTCGCCGCGACCACGGCGATCGCCCGCGCCGCGCGGCAGGCCGGCCTCGAGGTCGTGCTCACCTCGGTCGTCGATTCGGCGGTCGGCGTTGCGGCCGCCGCGCATCTGGCGGCGGCGATCGCCCCCGGCTTCGCGCACGGGCTCGCCACGAGCACGTGGCTCGCGGCGGATGTTGTCACGCCGCCCATCATCGAAAAAGGAATGTTGCGTCTGCCCGCAACCGCGGGGCTCGGGGTCACTCCGGCAGCGGTTCGGGCCGGTGGATGAAATACCCCTGCGCAAAGCCGATGCCGATTTCGGCGAGCTTGTCGAAGATCTCCCGGTTCTCGACCCACTCGGCGACGACGTCGAGCGACAGATCGCGGCCGATCTGCGCGATCGCATTGACGATCACGAAATCGGTCGATTCTTCATGCACGGCGCGCACGAATGCGCCGTCGATCTTGAGCATGGAGACCGGCAGTTGCTTCAGATAGGCGAAGGAGGAAAGACCGGAGCCGAAATCGTCGAGGCAGAAGCGGCAGCCCAAGCGCCGCATCGTGGTGATGAAGCGCTGGGCCTCGGCCAGATGATGGATCGCCGCCGTCTCGGTGATCTCGAACAGCAGCCGCGCCGGCTCGATTCCGGAGGCCGTCAGGCGTTCCTGGACATGGGCGAGGAAATCCGCCTGCGACAGGGTGCCGCCCGAGAGGTTGATCGCATAGCTCGCCCGATCCTCCGGATGGCGGGCGAGATGATCGAGCAGCGTGTCCAGCACCCAGCGGTCGAGCAGATGCGCATAGCCGAAGCGCTCGAGCGCGGAGAGCACCCGTCCCGGCGGACCCATGACCTCTTCGGCATCGAGCACGCGCAGCAGGATTTCATAATGCATGGCGCCGTCTTGCGCGGTAAGCGGTGCGATGCGCTGGCGATAGAGGCGGAAACGATGCGCGGCGACGGACTCGTCGAAACGCGCCACCCATTGCATCTCCTCGTCGAGCGCGCGGATGCCGGCATGGGCGGGACTATGCACCTCGACCCGGCCGCGTCCCTGATCCTTGGCGTGATAGCAGGCGGTGTCGGCGCGGCCGAGCACTTCGCCCGTGCTCATGCCGGGCTCGAGCAGCGTGATGCCGACGCTGGCGCCGATGTGGAATTGCCGCGCCTCGTAGCGGAAAACATGGGCGGTGATCAGGCCGACGAGGCGTTCGGCCGTCGCCACGCCTTCATCGAGCGGGCAATCGAAGAGCAGCAGGCCGAATTCGTCGCCGCCGATGCGCGCCAGCAGGCTGCGTTCGCCTCCGCCCGCAGCCGGCGCCGGCACCGCCGCCCGCATCAGCTCGACGATTTCGACCAGCAGCGCATCACCCGCCGCATGGCCGCAGGTGTCATTGACCAGCTTGAACTGGTCGAGATCGATGTAGCAGAACACATGGCTGCGCCCCTCGATGCCCACCTGACGCAATGCCCGCTCGATGCGGCCTTCGAGGGCGCGGCGGTTGGGCAGGCCGGTGAGCGGATCGTGGAAGGCCATCATGCGCAGTTCCTTGAGCAAGGCGCGCCGTTCGGAGTCGTCGCGGAACACCAGCACGGCACCGCAGAGTTCACCCGGCGTGTCGTGGGCGACCGACGGCACGATGGCCGCCGAATCATGCACCGGCAGCTCGCGGCCGTCGCGCGCGAGCAGCAGCGTATGGTTGGCCATCGCCTGGGGCTTGCCGGTGCGCAAGGCCAGCCGCGCCGGGTTGGGCTGCGGCGCGCGCGTCTCCTCGTGGATGAGCGGCATCACGGCTTCGATCGGCTTGCCCTGCGCCTCAGCGAGCGGCCAGCCGGTCAGCCGCTCTGCGACGGGGTTCATGAAGGCCACGTCGCCGTCGGCATCGGTGACGACGACGCCATCGCCGATCGAGGACAGCGTGATGCGCCAGCGCTCCTTCTCGGTGGCCAGTTCATCCATCTTCCCCTGCAGCAGATCGCGCGCATGGTTGAGCACCCGGGTGGTCTCGACGAGCTCCGGCGGCGCATGGGTGGGCAGCTCGATGCGTTCGGTCAGGTTGCCTGCTGCGCGGCGGCTGGAGGCGCGTATCGCTTCGAGACCGGTGAAGTTGGCGCGCAGGATGAAATGCATCGCCAGCGCGAGCAGGATCATCGCGCTGCCTGCGATCGTCATGCCCAACCCGAGCAGACGCCAGAGGCGGTCCTCGACGAAACCCGGCTCGATGATCACGGTCAGGCCGCCATAATCGCGGCCGCCGACGACGATCCTCTCCTCGGCGTGCGCGGGCGAAAGCTGCAGCAGACGGGCGAACCAGGCCGGCCGCTGCAAAGAAGCCGGCCGATCGCTCGCCTCGATGCTCACGCCATCGCCGGAAAGGCGCACCACGCTGGCCTCGGCGTTTTCGACCTCATGACGCATCAGCTGCTCGACCGTCGTATAGTCCCGCAGGATCAAGGGCTCGACGAAAGTGACGGCGAGCAGCCGCGCTTCGCGCGCCGCCGTCTGGGCGAGCACCTCGTTGCCGATGCCCTGCGCGATCCGCACCATCACGCCGCCCCCCACCAGGAACAGCAGCAGCCCGGTACCGGCCAGCGCGAGCAGCAGCCGGCTGCGGAGCGACAGGTGGGCGATCAGGTTCATTGTCCGGCGAGCGGCACCCGGGTCTCGCGGAAGAAGCGCCGGTAGTTCTCGTAATCGGCATCTTGCGCGGCGACGAAGCCGCGCGGACGCTCCAGTCCCAGCTTGCGTGCAGCATCGGCCAGCACCGCGCGGCCATTTTCCTCTTCGCGCAGCGCGAGGAAGGCGCGCCGCACCGCCTCGCGATCGGCCGCCGGCACCTTCGGGTGCGCCATCACCGCCAGATCGAAATAAGGCATCGACTCCCAGAGCACGCGATAGGCGAAGTGCTCGCGTCTGGCATAGTCGGCCATCACCTGGCTATTGACGCCGGCGGCCGCGGCCTGAGCAAACTTCAACTGCCCCATCGCCGCTTCCTGGGTACCGGCGAAGACCGGCTCGACCTTCACCCCGGCCTTGAGCAGCGCGTCATAGGGCACGAAGTAGCCGGTGAAGCCGTAAGGATTGGCAAAGGCGACTTTCTGGCCGGCCAGATCGCTCAGCTGACGGGCCGGGCTGTCTTCGCGGACGACGACCTGACCGCGGATCCCCTCGCCTTCCTGGCGGGCGAGCACGGTGAAGCCGAGCTTGGCCCGCTCCGGGGTAAAGAAGTGGTTCGTATAGACGAAGGCCAGCTCGCCGCGCGTGGCCATGTCGGTGGTTTCGTTGGCCGTGCGCGCCACGCGTAGTTCAAGCCTGACGCCGGCGCGCTCGGAGACCCAGGCGAGGATCGGATTCCAGTATTCGGCGGTGAAAGTGAGCGAGCGATGATTGAGCACGCCGAAGGGATAGGGACCGCCGGCTTCCCAGGCCCGCGCGCCGAAGGCCAGCAAGAAGGCTGAAAAAAACCAGAGCAAGCTTTTCACGTCCGTCCCCCCCTACACAGGTATGTTTTTTTTACCATAGCACCCCGGCCGGCGAGCGGCGCCTTGATCTGGCTCATGGGCACGCCAGGGCAAGCTGCATAGAATTCGCGTCATGCAGATCATCCGCCATTGGCTCTCGCGCGCCGATCCTGCGCAGCCCGCGCTCGTCCTGCCCGATGGCAGGGCGTTGTGCTTTGGCGATCTGATCACGCGACGAGGGCGCTCCGGTCTGCAGGTGCTCGAAGGCGATGCGCAGACGCTCGCGCTCGGCCTCATCGACTGCGCGCTGGGCGGTGGGACCGCATTGCTGCTACCTCCCGGGCTGACACCCGAAACGCGGGAAGCGCTCGTCGCTCAGGCACGGCGGGCCGCTTCGCCGCAGCTTGCGCTGATCGTCACCACCTCCGGCTCGACCGGCGCGCCCAAAGGCGTGCGCCTGACTTGGCGCGCCGTGGCGGCTGCGGCGCGCATCGGCGCGCGCGGGCTCGATCTGCGTCCCGGCGATGCCTGGCTCGCCTGCCTGCCGCTCCATTTCGTCGGCGGCGCGACGAACCTCTTTCGCACCTTACGGGCGGGCGCGACCGCGGTGGTGCATGATGGCTTCGATGTCGAGACCGTGGCGCGCACACTCGTCGACCGGCGCATCACCCATATCTCGCTGGTGCCGGCGATGCTGGCGAAGCTCCTCGAGGGTGCCGTATCGCCAGCGCCGAGTTTCGGCCCGCCCACCCCCAGCCCCGCCCTCGCGGACGGGGAGACTGCGTGCGCCCTGCGGGCGAATCCCCCAGCCGCATTGCGCTGCGCACTCGTCGGCGGCGCGGCGCTCGCCCCGGCGCTGGAAGAGAAGGCCCGCGCGGCCGGCTGGCCGATCCGGCTCTCCTACGGCATGACCGAGACCTGCGCGACGCTGCTGGTCGATGGCCGGCCGCTGCCCGGCGTCAAGGTGCGCCTTGCCGATGACGGCACGCTCGAAGTCTCGTCGCCGGCACGGATGGACGGCTATCTCGGCGAAGCGGAGGCGGGCGAATGGCTCGCCACCCGCGATCTGGCCATGATCACAGCGGACGGCCGGGTATCGATCCACGGCCGCGCCGACGAGATGCTGATCTCCGGCGGCGTGAATGTGCATCCGCTCGAAGTCGAAGCCCGCCTCGCCGCCTGCCCCGGCGTGCATCAAGCCGGCGTGACGGGGCTGCCCGATCCGGTCTGGGGCGATCTGATCGCCTGCGCCTACGAGGGCGAAGCGGACGAAGCGGCGGTCGAGGCCTGGTGCCGCGCCACGCTGCCCTCGCCGCGCCGGCCGCGCCGCCTGCTGCGAGTCTCCCGCCTGCCGCGGCTGGCTTCCGGCAAGCTCGACCGCCGCGCGCTGCGGAGCCTGTGGCCATGATCGACTGGCAAGGCATCGCGACGGCGCTCGCCGAACTCGTGGCCAAGGGGCCGGCCGCGCGGCTCGTCTCCCTGAGCGTGCCGTAGCCCCGCTGGCCGGCCGTCGCGCCCGAGGCCGCCGGCGACTGGTGTTTCTGGCAGCGCCCCGATCAGGGGTTGCGCCTCGCCGGTGCCGGCATCGCGCTCGCCGCCACCAGCGCCGGCGAGGGACGTTTCGCCGCACTCGCCGCGGCCCAGCGCGGCCTGCTGGCCGGCTGGCGTTACACCGGCGCACCGCCGCGCGCCTTCGCCGGCTTCGCCTTCGCGCCGGAAGGCGGCGCCCCCTTGCCCAACGCCCGCCTCTGGGTGCCGGAACTGCTGCTCGGCGAAACGGCCGGACGGGTCAGCCTCACCCTGAGCTGCGCCGCCGAACGCGCGCACGCCGCGCCTGCGCGCTGGCAGGCCCTGTGGAACGAGCTGTGCCGGCCGCAGCCCGGCCAGTGCGTCACTCTGCCCAGAGCTCGTCTCGTCGCCCGCCCGGCGCAGCTGGCCGAACAAGCCTTCCTCGCCCGCGGCCGCGGGGCGCTCGCGGCGATCGCCGCGGGCCGCGCCGACAAGCTGGTGCTCACGCGCAGCCTGCAATTCAGCGGACGGCTGGCGCCCCCCGCCGCCCCTCTGCTCGACACCCTCGCGCGCCACCACCCCGCCTGCGCGACCTTCGCCGTCGGCGGCAGCGGATGGAGCTTCGTCGGCGCCTCGCCGGAGACCCTGCTCGCGCTCGAAGGCAGCCGGGTCGCCGTCGACGCGCTCGCCGGCACTGCATGGCAGAGCGCCGCGCGCGCGCTCGGCGACGACAAGAACCGGCGCGAACACGATCTGGTCGTCCACGCGATCGCGCAGGCGCTGGGCGAGCATTGCCAAGACGTCGTCCTGCCCCCCACGCCTGAGATCATGGAGCTCGAAGGCTTGAGCCACCTGCGCCGCCGCCTCCTCGCCCGCCGCCCGCCCGGCCTCGGCGCCTTCGAGCTGATCGCCCGCCTGCACCCGACGCCCGCGGTGGGGGGCGCGCCGACGCCGGCCGCGCTCGACTGGCTCGCGCATCACCACGATACGCGCGGCGCCTGGTACACTGGCGGCTTCGGCTGGCTCGACGCAGCGGGCGATGCCGACATCGCCGTCTGCCTGCGCTGCGGGCTGATCGAAGGCGAACGCATCACGCTCTACGCCGGCGCCGGTTTCGTCGCCGGCTCCGACCCGGCCCAGGAACTCGCCGAGACGGAAGCCAAGCTCGCCGCGATGCGCGCAGCCCTCCTCGCCAGCCAGCAAGAGCAGGCTGCCGCATGAACACCGGCGAGCGCAATCTCGTCTGGGCTGACGCGCTGGTGGCCGCCTTTGCCGCCGCCGGCGTGCGCCATGCCGTGCTCGCACCGGGCGCGCGCTCGGCGCCGCTGATCACGGCCTGCCTGCGCCGGCCGGAAATCGAATGTCATGTGATCAACGACGAGCGCGCCGCGGGCTTCTTCGCGCTCGGGATCGGCAAGGCCACGCGACGGCCGGCATTGGTGCTGACCACCTCGGGCACGGCGGCGGCGAATCTCTTCCCGGCGGTCGTCGAGGCGAATCTCGCCTGCGTGCCGCTGATCGCCCTCACCGCCGACCGTCCGCCCGAGCTGCTCGGCTGGGGCGCGAACCAGACCATCGAGCAGACGAAGCTCTATGGCGATCACGTGCGCGCCTTCCAGGCGCTGCCGCTGCCGGAAGATGGGCTCGGGCGCTTCTTAACCGCGCTCGCGGCGCGGCTCGTCGAGACGACGCTTCACCCCACGCCCGGCCCGGTGCATGCGAACGTGCCGTTTCGCGAGCCGCTGCTGCCGGAAGCGCTACCGGCCCCACCGCCCCTGCCGGCGCCGATTGCGATCCACCCCGGCGCGGCAGCCGCGCCGGAAGACCTCGATGCCGTCGCCGCCCGCCTCTCCGGCCGCTCCGGCGTGATCGTCTGCGGCGCGGCCGATTACCCGGCGGGCTTTGCCGAGGCCATCGCGCGGCTGGCCGCCGTCCTCGATGCCCCCGTCATCGCCGAGGCGCTCTCCAACCTGCGCTTCGGCCCGCACGACAAGTCGCGCTTCATCAGCCACGCCGCGCGCCTCCTGCGTCAGTCCGAGCTGCCGTCCCCCGCCTGGGTGCTGCGCTTCGGCCGCTTTCCCGTCTCGCGCTCAATCGAGCGCTGGCTGGCGGAGCTCGCGGCGGCCGAACATCTCCTCGTCGCCGCGCCAGGCGAATGGCCCGATCCGCTCTGGCGTTCGGTCACCTTGCTGCGCGGCGATCCGCTCGCCGTCGTCCAGGCGCTGGCTGCTGCGTGCCGTCCCGCCAAGACCGACTATTGCGCCCGATGGCGACAAGCCGAGGCATGCGCCGCCCTGGCGGCAAACACCTTCTTCGAAGGCAGCGTCGCGCGTCTCCTGCTCGCCGCGTTGCCGGCCGGCGCGCACTGCTTCGTCGGCAATTCGCTGGCGATCCGCGCCGTCGACGCCTTCGGCGGCATGGGGGATACTCCCCTCACGCTCCACGGCAACCGCGGCGCCTCGGGCATCGACGGCAATCTCGCCACCACGGCCGGCATCGCGGCTGCCACCGGCGCCGACACCGTCGCGCTGGTCGGCGACCAGACGCTGCTGCACGATGCGACGAGCCTCGCGCTGTGCGCCCGTCACGGCGTGACCGTCGTCGTGCTCGACAACGGCGGCGGCGGCATCTTCGACCATTTGCCCATCGCCCGGGCCCTGCCGCCGGAATTGCTCGCGCGCGGCTGGACGGCCCCGCAACGGCAGGATTTCGCCGCGCTCGCGACGGCCTTCGGCCTTTGCCATCGGCGTGCCGATTCTCTCGACACCCTCGCCGCCGCGCTCGCGCCGCTGCCGCGTGGCTGCCTCATCGAAGCCGTCATCGATCCCCGGGTCAGCCAATCATGCTTCTCCAGCTGACCCTGCTCATCCTGTTGCTGCTCCACCCTCTCGCCCAGGCCGCGCCATCATTGCAGGCGCTGATCGACGCCGCGCCGGCGGGCGGCACGCTGCGGGTGCCTGCCGGGGTTTACGCCGGGCCGATCCACATCGACAAACCCTTGACGCTCGAGGGCGGCGGCCAGGCGGAAATCCGCGGCAACGGCCGCGGCACGGTCGTCAGCATCGCCGGCCACGGCGTGACGCTGCGCGGCTTCGTCATCACCGGCAGCGGCGAACTGCACGATGCCGTCGATGCCGGCGTGCTGGTCGAGGGACAGAACCATCGGGTCGAAAACAACCGCATCGAAGACGTGCTGTTCGGCATCCATCTGCGCCAGGCCACGCACACCGTGGTGCGCGGCAACCAGGTCACCGGCAAGCCGCTCGCCGCAGCGATGCGCGGCGATGCCATCCGCATGTGGCATGGCGCGCATAACCGCATCGAGGACAACCGCTTCCAACGCGCGCGCGATCTGACCTTCATCAACTCGCAGGACTGCGTGATCGCCGGCAACCATTTCAGCGATGGCCGCTACGGCATGCAGATCGTCTTCTCGCCGCGCCTGCGCATCGAAAACAACCGGATCGTCCACATGGCCACCGGCATCGTCGTGCTCTATTCGCGCGACGTCGTGCTGCGCGGCAATCACATCGCGCATGCCCTGACCGGCGGGGGTGCTGGCATCGTCTTCAAGGAAAGCGATTCCGGCATCGTCGTCGGCAACAGCGTGCTGCATTGCACGGTCGGCCTCAAGGTGGATGCGCCACCCGAAAAGATCGGCCTGCTCGACGTGCGCGACAACCGCTTCGCGCACAACATCATCGGCCTGTTCTTCTACGGCGAGGCCGGCGGCCACCGCTTCGAGCACAACCGTTTCGACAACAACCTGACCACGGTGGCGATCAGCGGCAAAGGCGCAGGCGAGGCCAATGTCTGGCGGCACAACCGCTGGGACGAATATGAAGGCTTCGACCGCGACCACGACGGCATCGGCGATACACCGCACGAAGTCTGGCTCTATGCCGACCGCATCTGGATGGAAACGCCGCTAGCGGCCTTTTTCCGCAATTCACCGGTACTCGAGCTGATCGATTTCCTCGAACGGCTGGCGCCCTTCTCGGCGCCTTACCGCATCCTTTCCGATCCCGTCCCAGACATGCAACGATGAGGCCTGCCATGTCCAAGCGCCACCTTCTCCATTTCGCCTTCTGCCTGGCTTTCCTGTCCGCCCATGCCATCGCCGCCACGCCCGAGAACGAATCCGGCAAGGAGATTTACGGCCCCTGCGCGGCCTGCCACGGCGACCTCGGCCAGGGCGGCAAGCGCGGCGAATACCCGCGGCTGGCCGGCCAGCGCGCCGCCTATATCGAATACACGCTGAAGAAGTTCCGCTCGCGCGAGCGCATCAACATCCCGATGTTCCCCTACACCCAGGAACGCGAGCTGCCGGATGCCGACATCAAGGCCGTCGCCGCCTATCTGGCCGGCATCGAGTTGCCGACCAAGATGCCCGAGTTCAAGCCCAGCGACGACGCGCTGGCCCGCCTCAAGGCGATGGAGAAGGTGCTGATCATCCCCAAGCTGGAAGGCGACCTCGCCAACGGCAAGCGGCTCTATCAGGAGGAATGCGCCTACTGCCATGGCGTCGATGGCCGCGGCAAGACGCGCTTCCCGATGCTGGTCGGTCAATACACGAACTACCTGCAAAAGCAGATCGCCGCCTACCTCAAGGGCGAGCGGCCGCACGACAAGGTGGCCGACGACGAGGACGAGGAGGACGACAAAACCAAGCCCAAGGCCGTGAAGCTCGGCGTGCTCAACCGGCTGACGGAGAAGGACATCCAGGACATCCTTGCCTACATCACGCGGCTACAAGATGAATGATCCCGCAGGTGCCACTCTACCAGCGCCGACTTTGCACGCCCAACCTGTGCCCGGCAACAAGGGCATCTGGGTCGGCATCTTCTGCGTGCTGGTCGAGTTCCTGCTGCTGTTCTGCGTCTATTTCATCGCCAAGGCGCATCACCCGGCCGCTTTCGAGCGCGGCCCGGACCAGCTCGCCACCGTCGCCGGGGTGACGATCACGCTGCTCTTGCTCACCAGCGGCTACTGCATGGTCAAGGCCGTCGCGGCGATCCGCCGCGACGCGCGCCGCACGACCTTCTTCTGGGTGCTGGCGGCGCTGCTGCTCGGCCTCGGCTATCCCATCGTCAAGTTCTTCGAGATCCGCTGGAACGTCGCCCACGGCATCGACGGCACGGCCGGCATCTTCTACACGGTGTATTACTACCTGACGCTCAACCACCTGGTGCATGTGAGCTGGGGGCTACTCGGCCTCATCTGGGTGGCGACGCGCACCGCGCTGGGCGTCTACTCGTCGCGCGACCACAGCGGCTTGGAGGCCGCAGCGATGTACTGGCATGGCACCGACGTGTTGTGGCTGATCATCTTTCCCTTCTTTTACGTGCTGCGATGATCGGCAAAGCCGAACGCACCTGGCTCACCCTTGTGGCCCTCACGCTCGCCGGCGCGTTGCTGGCCGAGACCGGCCACGCCGGCTGGCCGCTCTCTCTTGTCGTCGCCGGGCTGATCGCCGTGAAAGGCCGCCTGGTGATCGACCGCTACATGGCAATCACCCCCGCGCATCCGCGCATCCGCCGCATCCTGCACGGCTTCGTCACGCTCGTGCCGCTGATGGTGATCTTCAGCCACGGCTGGGGGGATGTCCTGCGACGGCTGACGACCTTGGGCTGAACAACATCGAAACCACGCCTTCAAACCGCTCGCGGTACGGCTAAGGAAACGCTGAAGAAAGCCGCGAGTGGGATGGGATGCAAGGCGCACGGAGCGCAGGAGGCGAGAAAACGAGCCGAAGGCGAAGTTTCGGCGAAGACTCACATGAGCGTAGCGCATGTTACGTCGAAGCCACATACCTGCCAGGTAGGCGAGCATCCGAGCACCGCGTAACGCAGCGATGCGCCCGCGCAGCAATTTATTCAGCGTTTCCCTAACAGTTGCTTGATCTCCTGAACGCAGGCGCCGCAGGAGGTGCCGCACTTGAGCCTCTCCTGCAGCGCCGGCAAGTCAGCACCGGCAGCGATTTCCCGTTGGATGTCGGCCTCGCTGACGTCGAGGCAGTTGCAGATCACCCGGCGCGGCGCGGCGCTGGCCACGGGCGGCTCGGCGCGCGGTGCAAAGAGCCAGCGACGCAGGGCATCGATGGGCACGCCCTCCTTCATCGCCGCGCGCAACCAGTTGCCCGCCAGATCCTCGCCGGCCAGCAGGATGCCGGTGAGCCGTTCATCATCGATGCGGGCGCGCTTGATCACACGCTTCGCCGGATCGCGGTAGGTGAGGCAGACACCCTCGGGCATCTCCAGCGCGTCGGCGATCTGCTCGATGCGCTCGATGGCGAGCGGTTCGGCGGCCGCCACGCGCAGCGCGACGAGGGGGCGCTCGCGGCCATCGAGGGTGAGCGCGGCGTAGTCGAAACCTTCAAGGAGTGGCGCCAGCCGGGCGCGCCATTCAATGACTTTTTCGTGGGCCTCGGCGGACAGGCCGGGGGAGCGCAGCACCCGCATGCGCCAGGGCAGCACGGCCGGCTCGATGCGCAGCGCGGCGTGCTTGAGCTCGGGCTGCTTCGAGACCGGGTCGCAGACCGGAATCGTCAGCGCATTCACGCCGTCGTGCGAGAGGCTGCGCCGTCCCCAGTGCATCGCGACGAAGGCCTGCCCCGGGCGCACTTCCTCGCTGGCGGCGATGGGCAGCACGATCTCGCCGCGCCGGCTCTTCACGCGCATCAGCTGGCCATCAATCCAGCCGCGCCGTTGTAGGTCGGCGGGATGGATCTCGATGCGCGGCTCGGGCTCATGGCTGTAGAGGCGCGGGATGCGGCCGGTGCGGCTCATGCCGTGCCACTGGTCGCGCAGCCGGCCAGTGAGCAGGCGGAAGGGATGGCGGGCGTCCGGCGTCTCGGCGGTCAGCTGCGTGTCGATCGGGATGAAGCGCGCCTTGCCGTCGGGGAAGGCGAAGCGATGATCGGTATAAAGCCGCGCCGCGCCCGTCGGCCATTGCGTCGGGCCGCGCGCATCGAGGACGGCATGGGAAAGCTCATGGATGTCGAGGTCGCGGCCGACGGTGGTCCTGACATACTCGGCGTAGACCTCGGCCGGCGAGTCGAAGGCGAACTGTGCCGTCCTGCCAGCGCCGAGTTTTTCATCCAGCCTCAAGGCGAAGTCGCGGGCGATGCGCCAGTCGGCGCGCGCCGCGCCCGGCGGCGGCACCGCGGCACGGACGCGCGAGATGCGCCGCTCGGAGTTGGTCACCGTGCCATCCTTCTCGCCCCAGGTCGCGGCGGGCAGCAACAGGTCGGCGAAGGCGGCGGTTTCGGTGTCGCCCCAGGCGTCCTGCACGACGACGAATTTGGCATGGGTCAGTGCCGTTTTCACCTTGGCGAGATCGGGCAGCGACTGGGCCGGGTTGGTGCACGCGATCCAGATCGCCTTGATGTCGCCGTTGGTCAGCGCGTCGAAGAGCTCGATGGCAGTCTTGCCGGGTTTTTCGGGCAGGGCGGGGACGTTCCACAGTCGCGCGAGCTCGGCGCGGTCGGCGGGATCCGCGAGGTTGCGGTGGCCGGGCAGCAGATTGGCCATCGTGCCGGTCTCGCGCCCGCCCATCGCGTTGGGCTGGCCGGTGAGCGAGAACGGCCCCATGCCCGGCCGGCCGATCTTGCCGGTGGCCAGATGCAGGTGGATCAGCGCGGCGCCGTTCGCGGTGCCGTGGATCGACTGGTTGAGTCCCTGGCACCAGAAGGAGAGCGGCGCCTTGGCCTGCCCGAACATCCGCGCGGCGGCGACGATGTCTTCGGCCCTCACGCCGCAGGCGGCGGCCACCGCGCCCGGGGTCAGCTCGGCCAGTTGCGATCTCAACGCGTTGAAGCCTTCGGTGTGTTGCGCGATGAAGGCAGGATCGGTCAGCCCTTCCCACAGCAGCACATGGAGCATCGCCGAGTAGAGCAGCGCATCCGCACCGGGCGCGAGGGCCAGATGCAGGTCGGCCGCCGCGGCGGTGTCGGTGCGGCGCGGATCGACGACGACGATTTTCAGGTCTGGGCGTTTTTCCTTCGCGGCCTCGATGCGGCGGAAGACGATCGGATGGGCGTAGGCCGTATTCGAGCCGGCGATCAGCAGCAGGTCGGCGAGCTCGATGTCTTCGTAGCAGCAGGGCACGGCATCCGAGCCCAGCGTCGCCTTGTAGGCGGCCACCGCCGAGGACATGCACAGGCGCGAGTTCGAGTCGATGTTGTTCGTGCCGACGAGCGCGCGCGCCAGCTTGTTGAAGACGTAGTAGTCCTCGGTCAGCAACTGGCCGGAAACATAGAAGGCGACGGCGTCCGGGCCGTGCTCGCGGATGATCGCGGCGAAGCGCTCGGCGGCGACATCGAGGGCGTAATCCCACGAAGTCGGCGCTGGCAGGACGGCACGGCTTTCGCGCAGGATCGGCACGGTCGCCCTGCCCGTCCGCACGGCGGCCAGGTGCAAGGTATTGCCCTTGGCGCAGAGCTTGCCAAAGTTGGCCGGATGGTCGGGATCGCCCCGCACCCCGACGATCCGGTCGCCGGCGGACTGGATGATCACGCCGCAGCCGGTGCCGCAGTAACAGCAGACGCTCCGGGTTTCGTTCAGAGGTCGATCCACACCACACCGCCTTCGATCTTGACGGCGAAGGGCTTCGCGCAGCCGACATCGGGCGCCACCGCCTCGCCGCTTTCGAACTGGATCTTCCAGCTGTGCATCGGGCAGGTGACGATCTTGCCGGCGACGATGCCCTGCGAGAGCGGCCCGCCCTTGTGCGGACACTTGTCATGCAGGGCGAAG
Organism: Rhodocyclaceae bacterium; assembly: GCA_013388985.1. Classification (GTDB taxonomy): domain Bacteria; phylum Pseudomonadota; class Gammaproteobacteria; order Burkholderiales; family Rhodocyclaceae; genus Sulfuricystis. Next base: position 29,323 of record JACAEF010000033.1, on the reverse strand, counting down.
ACCTCGTCGTCGGCCGTACGGAACACGGCGATGTCGCCGTGCGTGGATTTGACGACGCGGCTGCCGAGGCGTGGAATGTCCTCCAGCGTGCAGATTTTCTTCCATTCGCTCATACGGCCTCCAGCGCGATGTATTCCTTCGATTGGGTAGCGACGGCATTCGCCCAGGGGTCTTCATAGTCCTGCAGGGAGAACAGCAGGCGCTCGTAAAGTTCCTTGCGGCGGGCTGCGTCCTCGACGACGATTTTCTTCACATGATCGAGGCCGACGCGGGCGACATAGTGGCAGGTGCGCTCGAGGTAGTAGCCTTCTTCCCGGTAGAGTTGCAGGAAGGCGCCCGCGTATTCGAGCACCTCCTCGTCCGACTTGACCTTGCAGAAGAATTGCGCGACCTCGGTCTTGATGCCGCCGTTGCCGGCGACGTAGAGCTCATAGCCGGAATCGACGCCGATCACGCCGACATCCTTGATGCCAGCCTCCGCGCAGTTGCGCGGACATCCGCTCACTGCCAGCTTGACCTTGTGCGGCGCCCACATGCCGAACAGCATCTTCTCGAGCTTGACGCCCATGCTCATCGACAGCTGGGTGCCGAAGCGGCAGTGCTCGGCGCCGACGCAGGTCTTCACGGTGCGAATGCTCTTGCCATACGCATGCCCCGACACCAGGCCGGCGGCACCGAGATCGGCCCAGACCTCCGGCAGCTTCTCCTTCGGAATGCCCAGCAGGTCGATGCGCGCGCCGCCGGTCATCTTCACGGTCGGCACCCGGTACTTCTCAGCAACCTCGGCGATCGCGCGCAGCTCGGCCGGCGTGGTCAGGCCACCCCACATGCGCGGCACGACGCTGAACGTCCCGTCCCTCTGAATGTTGGCATGCGCCCGCTCGTTGATGAAGCGCGACTGCGGATCGTCCTCGGCCTCCTTCGGCCAGGTCGAAATCAGGTAGTAGTTGAGCGCAGGACGGCAGGTGGCGCAGCCATTCGGCGTCTTCCACTGCAGAAACTGCATCACCGCGGGGATCGACAACAGCTTTTGTTCCTTGATCGCCTGCCGCACCGCGCCATGCGAGAGATCGGTGCAACCGCACATCGGTTTGTCCTTCGTGTCGGCCGGCTGGTAGGCTCCGCCGACTGTCGAGGCGAGGATCTGCTCGACGAGTCCCGTGCAGCTGCCGCAGGAGGAGGACGCCTTGGTGTGCTTGCGCACCTCCTCGAGCGTGAACAGGCCGTGCGTCTTGATCGCCTTGACGATGTCGCCCTTGCAAACGCCATTGCAGCCGCAGACCTCGGCGTCGTCGGGCATCGCGGCCGCCTTGTTCTGGCCGGCATGGCCGGTATCGCCGACGTGATGGCTGCCGAACATCAGATGATCGCGGATGTCGGCGATGCTCTGCCTGTCCTTCATGAGCTGGAAATACCAGGCGCCGTCGCCGGTATCGCCGTAGAGCACGGCGCCAATGAGATGGTCGTCCTTGATGACGAGCTTCTTGTAGAGACCGCCCGCGGCGTCGGCCAGCACGATGTCTTCCGTGCCCTCGCCACCCATGAAGTCGCCGGCGGAAAACACATCGATGCCGGTCACCTTGAGCTTGGTCGAGGTCACCGATCCCGTATAGCGGCCGATGCCCATCTGCGCCAGATGATTGGCGCAGACCTTGGCCTGCTCGAACAGCGGCGCGACCAGGCCGTACGTCGTGTTCCGATGTTCGACGCATTCGCCGACCGCATAGATCTTCGGATCGTAGGTCTGCATCGTGTCATCGACGACGATGCCGCGGTTGCAGTGGAGCCGGGCGCTTTTTGCCAGCTCGATGTTCGGGCGGATGCCCACCGCCATCACGACGAGGTCGGCCGGAATCGCGCCCCCCTCCTTGAACCTCACCGCTGCGACACGGCCGCTCTCGCCCCGGACCAATTCGCTCGTCTGTTTGCCGAGCAGGAACTTGAGCCCCTTGGCTTCGAGCGATTTCTGCAACAGGTCGGCGGCGGTCCGGTCGAGCTGACGCTCCATGATCCAGTCGGCGAGATGCACGACGGTGACGTCCATGCCGCGCAGCGCGAGGCCGTTGGCGGCCTCGAGACCGAGCAGGCCGGCGCCGATCACGACCGCATAGCGGTGGTGCTTGGCTGCGTCGATCATCGCCTCGGTATCGGCGATGTCACGGTAACCGATCACGCCCGGCAGGTCCTTGCCCGGCACGGGCAGGATGAAAGGGGCGGAACCCGTCGCCAGCAGCAGGCGATCATATGAGGCTTCCGTGCCGTCGTCGGCGACCACCTTCTGCGCCTTGCGGTCGATCTTGACGACCTTCCTGCCGACATGCAGCCGGATGCCGTTGTCGCGATACCACGCGAGGTCGTTGAGGACGATGTCCTCGAACTTCGTCTCGCCGGCCAACACGGGCGAGAGCATGATGCGGTTGTAGTTCGGGTGCGGCTCGGCGCCGAATACCGTGATTTCGTAGAGATCGGGCGCGAGCTTCAGCAGTTCCTCGAGGGTGCGGCAGCCGGCCATGCCGTTACCGATCATCACCAGTTTGAGTTTGTTCATGTTCGATCCTTAGGCAGCGAGCGGATGGGATTGCTTGGCGTAAAGGAATTCGATCACCTGCGAGCGGTAGCGCATGTAATCGGCATCGCCCGCCAGCGTAAGGCGCTCGCGCGGGCGCGGCAGATCCACTTCGAGAATTTCGCCGATCGTCGCGGCCGGGCCGTTGGTCATCATCACGATGCGGTCGGAGAGCAGCACCGCCTCGTCGACGTCGTGGGTGACCATCACCGTCGTCGCGCGCGTCGCCTCACAGATTTTCATCAGCTCATCCTGCAGCCGCGCACGGGTAAGGGCATCGAGCGCGCCGAAGGGCTCGTCCATCAGCAGCACCTTGGGCTCCATCGCCAGCGCGCGGGCGATGCCGACGCGCTGCTTCATGCCGCCGGAGATTTCATTCGGATACTTGTGCATCGCATGGGCGAGGCCGACGAGCTCGAGCACCCTGGCCGTGCGCTCCTTGAGTTTCGCCTTCGGCTCGTTGGCGGCGAAGACGCGCTCGACGGCGAGATACACGTTCTCGAAGCAGGTGAGCCAAGGGAGCAAGCTGTGGTTCTGGAACACCACCGCGCGTTCCGGGCCGGGGCCGGCGATCTCGCGGTTGGCGCACAGCAGCACGCCGGAGGTCGGCAGCGTCAGGCCGGCGATCAGGTTGAGCAGCGTGGATTTGCCGCAGCCCGAGTGGCCGATCAGCGAGATGAACTCGCCTTGCCGTATGGTCAGATCGATGTCGCGCAGCGCGACGAACCTGCCTTTCTTGGTGTCGAAGACCATGCCGACCTTTTCCACTTGAACGAATTTGTCCATTTCAGCTCTCCGTGTGCAGCCGCTTGGCGAGGAACAGCAGCGTCTGCTCGAGGATCAAACCGACGATGCCGATGACGAAGATGGCGATGATGATGTGCTCGACCTTGAGGTTGTTCCACTCGTCCCAGACCCAGAAGCCGATGCCGACGCCGCCGGTGAGCATCTCGGCCGCGACGATCACCAGCCACGCGGTGCCGATCGACAACCGGATGCCCGTCAACATGTAGGGCAGCACGCTCGGGAAGAGAATCTTGGTGACGATCTTCCACTCGGAGAGGTTGAGCACGCGCGCGATGTTGAGGTAGTCCTGCGGCACGCGCATCACGCCCTGGGCGGTGTTCATGATCATCGGCCAGATCGAGCAGATGAAGATCGTCCAGGTGGCGGCCGGGTCGGCTTTCTTGAACACCAAGAGGCCGATCGGCAGCCAGGCCAGCGGCGAGACCGGCCGCAGCAGGCTGATGATCGGGTTGATCATGCGCGACATCGTTGCGAAGCGGCCGAGCAGGAAGCCCGCCGGAATGCCGACCAGCGCCGCGAAGCCGAAGCCGATCGCCACCCGCTGCAGCGAAGAGAGGAGGTTCCAGCCGATGCCTTGGTCGTTCGGCCCGTTGCGGTAGAACGGATCGGCGAAGAGCTTGACCGCTGCCTCCCAGGTCTTGGCCGGGGTCGGGATGCTGCCGCCGTTCATCGTCGCGATCTGCCAGATACCGACGAGCAACGCGATGCCCATGAAAGGAGGCAGCACGGCGGCCAGAAAGGCGCGCATCGCGGCCGCATTCTGCTCGGTGCTGCTCGGGCCGGCGAGCTTCAAGGGCGCCGGCGGAGGAGACGCGCGCAACGGTGCCGTCTTGCCAGCGCCGACTTTTATTGCTTCGACAGTGACTGCCGTCATGATTTCCTCCTCAAGCCTTCAGCTTGAAACCATCGGCGTACCGGGCCGGTTCCTTGCCGTTCCAGACCACGCCGTCGATGAGCTTCGATTCGCGCATCTCGCCCTTCGGCAGCGAAACCTTGGCGGCAGTTGCCGCTTCCCGGTAGATGTCGATGCGGTTCACCTTCTTTGCCACGTCGAGGTAGTCCGGGTGATCCTTGAGCAGGCCCCAGCGCTTGTGCTGGGTCATGAACCACATGCCATCCGAGAGGTAGGGGAAGGGCACGGCGCCGTCGTCATAGAACTTCATCGCGTGCTTGTCGTCCCAGGTCTTGCCCAGGCCGTTTTGGTAGCGGCCGAGCATACGGGCGACGATCACCTCGCTGTCGGTATTCACATAGGCCTTGGCGGCGATGATGTCGGCGGTCTTCTGCTTGTTGGCGAGCGAGGCATCGATCCACTGGCCGGCCTCGATGATCGCGGCGGTGACGGCGCGCGCGGTGTTCGGATACTTGGCGACCCAGTCGGCGGTGGTGCCGAGCACCTTTTCCGGGTGATCGATCCAGATGTCCTGCGTGGTCGTCGCGGTGAAGCCGATGTTGTCGACGATCGCGCGGTTGTTCCACGGCTCGCCGACGCAGAAGCCGTCCATGTTGCCCACCCGCATGTTGGCGACCATCTGCGGCGGCGGCACGGTGATGGTCTTGACGTCTTTGAACGGGTTGATGCCGTAGGAGGCGAGCCAATAGTAGAGCCACATTGCGTGGGTACCGGTCGGGAAGGTCTGGGCGAAGGTGAGTTCCTTTTCCTTCTTCGTGATGTATTTCGCCAGCGTGGCGCCGTCGGTCACGCCCTTGTCCTTCAACTGGTTGGAGAGCGTGATCGCCTGGCCGTTGTAGTTCAAGGTCATCAGCACGTTCATGTCCTTCTTCGGTCCGCCGATGCCGAGCTGCACGCCATAGACCAGGCCATAGAGCACGTGGGCGGCGTCAAGCTCGCCATTCACCAGCTTGTCGCGCACGCCGGCCCAGCTCGCTTCCTTGGTCGGGACGATCCTGACGCCGTGCTTCTTGTCGAACCCCATGACCGAGGCGATGACCACCGAGGCGCAATCGGTGAGCGGGATGAAGCCGATCCTCACCTCTTCCTTTTCCGGCTTGTCGGAGCCGGCCGCCCAAGCAGATGGCATGGTGCTCATGATTGCCGCACCTGCGGCAAGGCGCAGGAAATCGCGGCGGGAAGAGCCTGGGGCGAATACGGGGCTTTGGCTTTCATGATTCATCTCGTTCTCCGATAGGAAGAAAAAAAACGGCATCGCTCTCTGCCTCGCGGGCAGCGATCAGACGCCGTTGTCTAGCTGGACGAACCGCCGTTGGTCCAATCCTTGCCAGCTGATTAGCAATGGCTGTGCCAGTGGCCGAAACAAACGGTATTCGTGAAAAATCGGCGCTGGCGGGACAGCACATTGCACCACACGAGTGCAGCCAACCCGGCACACGCACTAGATCAGAGCATCAACTTCGCCATCTCGACGACGTTCGCCGCGACCTTGCCGAGCGGTTGGGATTTCTCCATCGCGAGCCTGCGTAGAGCCGCATAGGCCGCCTCTTCGTCCAGACCGCGCGCCCTCATGAGGATACCCTTGGCTTTCTCGACGATCTTGCGTTCGGCAAGTTTCCGGCTTGTTTCAACGAGCTCATGCTTGAGTTCCTGATATTCCTCGAAACGAGCGATGGCGACCTCGATCACCGGCTTCAAACGGGAGATATCGAACCCATCGACGACATAGGCCATCACCCCAGCTTTGACCGCGGCACGAATCGTTGTGCTGTCGCCGTCCTGAGAGAACATCACTACCGGATGCGGCATTTCGCGATTCATCACGCCGATATGCTCCAAGGTGTCGCGGGATGGTGATTCCGTTTCGATCAGGATGATGTCCGGCCTGATTTCCTCGATGCGCCCAATCAGATCGAGGGACGACGGCAAAACTGCCGCGACCTGATGACCAGCCTGGATCAGGCCGTTACAGATATCAACGGCGCGTTGCCGGGATTCGTCGATGACAAGAATGCGTGCCATGCTGTGCCATAAGCAACATGTGCGCCATCATCCATCCTCTGCAAGACATATCACGACCTCGCATTGATGGCGGTCAAGGACGCACGCGAGCGCGGCGCATAAAGTAGCATCTGCTTCTCAACCGCTGCGCCCGGGCGCGCCCGCCATGACCGAACTGCCTTTCTACGAACCCGCCGGCAACGAGATCGACCTGTTCGAACACGCGTATCGCAACCGCCTGCCGGTGCTGATCAAGGGGCCGACCGGCGTCGGCAAGACGCGCTTCGTCGCCTTCATGGCCGCGAAACTGGGGTTGCCGCTGTTTACCGTCGCCTGCCATGACGATCTGACCGCCGCCGACCTCGTCGGCCGTCACCTGATCACGGATGGCGCCACCTACTGGTCCGACGGGCCGCTCACCCGCGCGGTGCGCGAAGGCGGCATCTGCTATCTCGACGAAGTCGTCGAGGCGAGGAAGGACACCACGGTGGTGATCCACCCCTTGGCCGACCATCGTCGCGTGCTGCCGATCGACCGCACCGGCGAGGTGCTGCACGCGCCCGATTCCTTCATGCTGGTGGTCTCCTACAACCCCGGCTACCAGAATTTCCTGAAGGGCATGAAACCCTCGACGCGCCAGCGCTTCGTCGCCTTGCGCTTCGACTTTCCCGACGCGGCGCGCGAGGAGGCGATCCTCGTCGGCGAGACCGGCTGCGATGCGATGACCGCGAAGCGGCTGGTCGGCATCGGCCGCTCCTTGCGCGCCCTGAAGGACGTCGATCTCGAAGAAGTCGCCAGCACGCGGCTGCTCGTCTATGCGGCGATCCTGATCCGCGACGGCATGGAGCCGGTGGCGGCCTGCCGCGCCGCGCTGGTCGAAGCGCTGACCGACGACCGCGAGGTGGCTGCCGCGCTCGAAGAAGTCGTGCTCGCGACTTTTGGCAAATAAGGGCCCATGAGCAGCGAACGCGAAGTACCCGGTCAAGGACTCGCCGTCGCGGCGGAGAGCCTTTATCTCGTCAACCTGATGCTGGCACCCGGCCTGGCCTTCCTCGTCCTCGCCTGGCTGTGGTTGAAGCGCCGCCGGGACGCCCCGCCGCTGGCGCGTTGCCATCTGGATCAAACCTTCTTCGTCAGTCTCTGGGGCGGCATGCTGATCGTGATCGCCAATGCCGCGCTGTTCCTGATCTTTGGCTGGGACTGGGAATGGACCTGGGTGGTCGTGATCCTCTATTTCACGACCATCCATTCGACGCTGATCCTGCTCGGCATGCTCGGCCTCGCGAAGGCGATGGCGGGCAAGCCGTATCGTTATCCGTGGATCGGCCCGCGCTGCGAAGGTCTCTGAATGGAAGAGCGGGTCGGCGCGCTGTGGGATCGCTGGATCAGAGAAACCGCGCGGCGCGACCATCCGGCCGCCGCCGTCGAGCTCAAGGACATCGAGAAGACGCTCGGCGTGATCTTCCGCGCGTTGGGCGGCGATCCCGGGCTGCGCGTGGCTGCGGCCGCCGATAGCGAACACGGCGCGCGCCGCCGCCTGTTGCAGCGCATTGCCGGCACCAACACGCGCGCCGCGCATGCCGCGCTCGATCACGAAACCCTGCGTCTGCCGCCGCGGCTTGCCGTGCTGCCAGCGCCGAGTTTGAACCGCGATCTCTATGTCTGGCTCGCCGCGCTGGCAGCTTCCGCCGGACCGGCGCTGGAAAAGTTCTCGCGCGAGTGGATCGTCCAGAACCAGTTTGCCGTCTGGGTGACCTTGCAGCGCTATCCGGGCCTGAAAGGCCGTTACCGGCGGCTCGTCGAAGCCGTGTTCGCCGAACGCCTCCCGCCGGATAAGCTGCCGGCCGACGAGGCGGCGCAGGAGCGCGCGGTGCGCCAGGCGCTGCTCGATCCGGGCAGCGTGGCCGAACTGCCGCCGCTTGCCCGCGCGAAGGCGAAGGCCGTGCAGCCGGTGCCGCTGTGGCTTTATCCCGCCCCGCCCGCCGCGGCGAAGCGGCGCGGGCACGATCCCGCCCCCCAGGAAGCCGAGGGCGAGCAGCCGCAGGAACGGCAGGCCGAGAACAGGCGCTACCAGGCCGAGCGCGACGAGCTGCCCGAGAACGAATCGCCGATGATCCTGCTCTTCCGCGCCGAGAGCGTCTTCTCGTGGGCCGAATACCTGAGGCTCAATCGCGCCTTCGACGAGGACGATAACCCAGACGCCGGTCGCGCCGCCGAATCGCTCGACAAGATCACCGTCGCGGAGAGCGACCAGCGCGTCGCCTCGAAAGTGCGCTTCGATCTCGATCTGCCGGCCGCCTCCGAGGACGACATCGTGCTCGGCCCCGGCATCCCGCTGCCGGAATGGGACTGGAAGCGTCAGACGATGAAGCCCGCTTTCTGCCGTCTGCAGACGATGGTGGCGCGTGAGAGCACGCCGCAGCCGCTGCCCGAGCGCCTGCGCCGCTCTGCACGGAAGCTCAAGAACCAGTTCGCCGCGCTCGCGCCGGTGCGCCGCTGGCAGAAAGCCCAGCCCGAAGGCACGGAGCTCGACATCGACGCCTGCGTGCGCATCGCCGCCGACCGGCTCGCCGGCTGGCACTTCTCCGGCGCCGGCGCCTATCTGAACCACCGCCCGACCGAACGCGATCTCGCTTGCCTGGTGCTCGCCGACCTGTCGCTGTCGACCGACGCCTATGCCAACGACACGCAGAAGGTGATCGACGTGATCCGCGACAGCCTGATGCTGTTCGGCGAGGCGCTCTCTTCCACCGGCGACGCCTTCGCTTTCTATGGCTTTTCGTCGCTGAAACGCAGCCATGTGCGCTTTCACGAGATCAAGCGCTTCGACCGCCCGCTCGACGCCGTCGCGCGCGGACGCATCGCCGCCTTGAAGCCCGGCTGGTACACGCGCATGGGCGCCGCGGTGCGGCGCGCGACGCAACTCTTGGAAAAGCAACCCGCCAACCGCCGCCTGATGATCATCCTCTCCGACGGCAAGCCGCACGACATCGATCTCTACGAAGGCCGCTACGGCATCGAGGACACCCGGAAGGCCCTGATCGAGGCGCGCGAGGCCGGCATCAAGCCCTTCTGCGTCACCATCGACCGCGAAGGCGCCGGCTATCTGCCGCACCTCTTCGGCCCGGCGGGCTACACCGTCGTCAGGAAACCCGAAGACCTGCCCGACCGGCTGCCGCTCCTCTATGCCCAACTCACCGGCAACGCATGAGACTCCTGACCCACCCCATTTTCGCGCTCGGCTTTCGCACCCTGTTTCCGCTCGCTTGCCTTGCCGGCATGATCCTCCCCTTGTGGTGGACGCTGATCTACACCGGTGCCGTCCCGCCAGCGCCGATTTTCCGAAACGAATCGGCGCCCGGCGGGCCGCTTTCCTTTCCGCCAGCGCCGATTTTCGTCCAGGCGCCGCTGCAATGGCACGCGCACGAGATGTTCTACGGCTACGGCTGGGCGCTCCTCGGCGGCTTCCTGCTCACCGCGACGAAGAACTGGGTCAATGTTCGCGGCTGGCAGGGCGGCGCGCTGGCCTTCCTCGCCGCCGCGTGGCTCATCGACCGCATCGCCAACGGCTTCGGCGCCGGCTGGCCGGCCTGGCTCTATTGGCCGGCGACGCTGCTCTTTCAGCTTGCCATCGTCGCGATGCTGCTGCACACGCTGCTCAAGCAAAACCTGCGCGCAACCGGCAGCGACAACTACTTCTTCTGGATCGCGCTGCCGCTCTTCCTGCCGGCAAAAGTCCTGATCCTGCAGGGCGACTACTACGCGATAGGCGTCGGCATGTCGCTCGCGCTGTTCCGGCTCGCGTTCCTGATCATGCTCGAACGCACCCAGGTGCAGTTCATGCGCCACGGCTTCCGGGTCGAGATCCGGCGCGATCCGCGTCTCGACCTGCCGATCAAATGGCTCGCCGTCGCGCTGATCTTCGCCGAGCTGCTGCCCGCGCCGCTGGCCGCACTGCTGGAGTTCGTCCTCGCCGCGCTGCTCCTGTGGCGCTTCGCCTTCTGGCACCCGGCCAAGGCGCTCTCGCGTCTCGACATCGGCATCATGTACGTCGGCTATCTGCTGATCGTCGCGCAGCTCGTCGTCTCCGGCATTGGCCGCCTCATCGAGCTGCCATGGGTCGGCACGGTGGCGGTGCATCTATTCACCGTCGGCGTCATGGGTCTCGTCGGCCCGGCGATGATCGTGCGCATCTCGAAAGGCCACACCGGCCGCGACGTCGTCTTCGAGCCCGCCGACAAGGCCGTGCTGTGGCTGATGATCGCGGGCTTTCTCGCCCGCGTCGTCGCACCGCAGCTCCATCCGGCCGGCTACATGATGTGGCTCGCTCTGGCCGCCACCGGCTGGCTCGTCGCCTTCGCGATCCTGCTCTGGCGCATCCTGCCGATGCTCGTTGCCCCGCGCGTGGATGGTCGGCCGGGCTAATTGATCTCGCGCGGCAGCCTGACGCGGGCAATCGTGCCACCGCCGGGACGCGCGTCCAGCGTGACCGTCCAGCCATTGCTCAAGGCAATCTGGTGCACGATCGCCAGCCCCAGGCCGCTCCCGCCTGTCCGGCTGCTGCGCGAGGGATCGAGGCGCCGGAACGGCTGGAATACTGCCTCACGCTCGCTTTCTGGAATACCTGGCCCGCGGTCCATGATGCGGATTTCCACGACATCAGTGAAGATGTCGTATTCGATGTCGATGGGTTGGCCATCGCCATAGCGTGCCGCGTTTTCGATCAGGTTGGACAATATGCGTTTGAGCGCCAGCGGCTTGACGCGCAATGGGCAATCCGGCCCGCTACGGCCGCGGATTTCCGCACCGGCCGCGTACTCACGCACCACCTCCTGCAGCAGATCGCACAGGTTGAGCTCGACCGATTCCTGCTCGGAGAAATCGCGGCCTACCTCGAGGCAACGCGCGATCAGCTGGTTCATGTTTTCCACGTCGCGCATGACACGTTCGAGCAGATCGGCATCGGGTTTCTCGGACAGCATACCGAGCGCGAGCTGAATGCGCGCAAGCGGTGAGCGCAGGTCGTGCGAAATGCCCGCCAGCAGCGTGGTGCGATTGGCGAGCAATTCCTCGACCTGTTCACCCATGCGATTGAATTCACGCGCCAGCATCGCCAGTTCGGTCGGGCCGGTTTCCGGCAGCGGCATGGGACGCCGCCCCTTGCCGATATGCTGTGTCGCTACTGCCAGACGCTCGAGAGGCCGAATGAGCCAATGAGCCATGCGGGCCGACGTTGCCAGCGTAACTACAGCGCCCACAAGCAAGATGATGAGCAACGCGGCCGAGGGCTGTACCGCGACGCGGTTGGCGGGAAATCCCACCGTCACACGATCCATCCTGCCATCATTGGAGCGAATCGGTACGCTCGTCCAGTACCAGACCGTATCACCCTCGCGGGCCCTACCCAGTCGAATGGTCTCTCCTGTCCGCGACGACAGCGCTGCTTCGAGAAAATGAAAATACGGCAGATATCGCACGAAGTCTTCCGTCGCCGGGGGGGTGGCACGTATCGCCAGCCGGTGTTGCTCGTGCAAGTGCGCCGCGTAGGCCGCCCGATCGTCTGTCGGCAGCGCCCGCCAGCTCTGGGCGCTGTGAATCATCAGCGCGGCAAGATCGTCGGTCGCATGGCGTCCGAGCGGCACCAGGGCGAAATAAACGATTACCGCCAGCGTGAACAGCTGGAATGCGATCGACACCGACGCGATGACCCAGGCTGTCCGACCGAACAGACTGCGTGGCAGTAATTCCTTAATAAGATTTATCACGTCTGTCCGCCCCGCGGCGAGAACAAATAACCTTCGCCCCACACGGTTCGCAGATAGACAGGGTGAGCCGGATCCTGCTCGATCTTGCGCCGCAAACGTGTCACGCGTACATCGACCATGCGATCAAAAGGTGCGCGCTCGTAGCCCTTGAGCAACTCCACCAGCGCGTCGCGGCTCAAGACGCGATCGGGATGGTCGAGCAAGACGCGCAATAGCGCGTATTCCGCCCCGGACAGGCCGATCTCTTCGCCATTGCGCGTCAGCCGGCGCGCCTCGACATCGACGACGAACGGTCCGAAGCGGCGGATGCGTCCGGTCTCGACGACAGGCTGACGACGCCGCAGCACGGCTGCAATACGCGCCAGCAACTCGCGGTGGCTGAAAGGCTTGGGCAGGTAGTCGTCGGCGCCCACCTCGAGGCCGACAATACGGTCGACCTCCTCGCCGCGCGCCGAGAGCATGATGATCGCCGGGGCACCGGCCCCGCTGAGTCCGCGCGCCAGCGACAAGCCGTCCTCGCCGGGCAGCATGACGTCGAGCAGGATGAGATCGACGGGATGCGTGAGCAGATGAGAGCGCATCGCCATGCCGTCACCGACGCCTGTCGCCGCATAGCCATTGTCGTTCAGGTAACGGACCAGCAGGTCGCGCAAGCCTTCGTCATCGTCGACCACCAGTATCTGGCTGCGTCCAGCCGACATTGTTTTTCCCTCCTGTTCTTATTGCACCGCAACGTCTGTAACAGCCTGTAACAAAGTGGCGGTGGTCGCAACAGCCCGGAAATTCCCCCTTCCTAAGCTGGCGGCTCGGAAACATAACACAGGAGGAAACTGACCCATGAAAAACTGCAGAAACTGGTTGCTTGGTGTCGCGATGAGCTGTCTGGCCGCCGGCGCGCTAGCGCAGGGCAACCCAGCAGAGGACATGAAGCGTGGCCAAGAACTGATGCAGCAGCAGATGAAACTGATGACACCGGAGCTGGTACAAAAGGCCAACGCCCTGTCGCCCGAGATCAAGAAGTTCCTCATGCACGTCGCTTTGCGCCACGAGCGCCGCAGCGACACGCTGACGCTGGTGCAGGTGATGCAGGAGATCATGGCGGAACACCACATGATCGGTGCCGCGATCGCCACCGACAACGGCCCGATGGCGGCCGATGCCGCCCGCCGCCTGGCGCTGCATCGTTTGCCGAAGGGCGGCATGCTGCCTTACCTGCCGATCGAGAAGGTGACGACGGAAGGCTTGTCGGTTCTGCCGAGCATGGAAGCCGCCGTCGAGGGAAATGCCCAGAAAATCGCCGAAGCTGCCGAGAAGGGTGACATGGTCGCCGCTGCCCGTTACTACGGCGACATGACGGCCGGCTGCGTAGCGTGTCACATACATTTCCGTGGCCAGCCCGGTGCTACGGCTTACACGCCACGCCTGAAGCAATAAATCCAGACCGATCACCCGAGGAGGAACATCATGGGAAACGACAAGAAGTTCACTACCGGCCTCGCCGCCGTCACCCTCGCAGCGGCCGCGTCGCAGGCTGCCGCCACCAATGGCGACCATATGCTCGGCCTTTCAGCGATCCAGAACGGCATGGCCGGTGCCGTCGTCGCCATGCCGCAAGAAGCCACCACGGTCCTGGTGAATCCGGCCGGTATGGCAGCACTGAACATCAAGGACGTGCGTTTCGACCTTGGCATCGGTTTTCTTAACCCGCCTCGACAAATCAACGGCTTCGAGAGCGATTCCAACCTGTACATGATGCCCACCGGCGCCGTGGCCTTCCGCGTCAATGATCAGCTGACGCTCGGCATGGGTCTTGGCGGCATTTCCGGCATGGGGGTCGACTTTTCCGACACCATGATTGCCACAGGCAATCAGTCTCTCGTCACCACCAAGCAATTCTTCAAGGTCTCTCCCGGCTTCGCCTACCGGTTGAACGACAGTGTGGCGATCGGTGCGACGATCAACCTCAACTACCAGAGCCTCGCCCTGTCGGGTTTTTCTCCGGCCGGGCGTTTCGACCTGCCGCAGAACCAGGTGTTCGGCTGGGGCGTGACCGCCGGCCTGATCTGGACGATCAATCCAGCCCTGCAATTCGGCGCGGCCTGGTCGAGCAAGCAGAACATGAGCGCATTCGAGTGGAACACCTCCGCCGGAAAAATCACGATGGACATGGATGCGCCGCAGACCTTCACTCTCGGTCTCGCCTGGAAGCCGATGCCCGGCCTGCTGATCGAGGGCGACATCAAGCGCATCAACTACAGCAATGTGATGGATACCATCGCCTTCGGCCGCCCGGCTGGCTATACCGGTGCCGTGCCGGCAGCCATGCCCTTCGGCTGGAGCAACCAGACGATCTACGCCTTGGGGATCCAGAAGGATATCGACGACAAAACGCAGGTCCGTGTTGGCTTCAACTACGGCAAGTCGCCGATCGGGCCGGAGGACGTCAACGCCAACCTGGGCTCACTGGCGGTGGTGGAAAAGCACCTCTCACTCGGCCTTTCGCGCCGGCTCGGCGACAAGGTGACTGGCTCGCTGTCCTATGTCCATGCCTTCAAGAACAGTGTCACCTCGAACGTCGCACCGTTCAACACCATCGAACTCAAGCAGAACCTGGTCAATATGCAGATCAGCTATCAGTTTTAAGGAGACTCAGACATGACAATCGACCGCATCGTGCATCTCGTCGCCGGCCTGATGATATTGTTGGGCTTGACCCTGGCACATTACGTCGATCAGACCTGGCTGCTGCTGCCGGCCTTCGTTGGCCTGAATCTGGCGCAGAGCGGGCTGACCAATTTCTGCCCGCTGGCGTTCATGCTCAAGAAAGCGGGGGTGCCTGAAGGCAACTGCTGTTCTTGATGGGTCTTTCACCGTCTTGTCAGCGTAAAACTCGGCGCTGGCTTGACGGCACGGATCAGCGCCAGACCCGGATCACTTCCGGATCATCGGCATGCTCGAGCAGCAGCTGGCGCACCCGGTCCTGCCAGAGGGTGCGGAATTCTTCCTGCGCTGCGGCACTGGCTTGTCCCGAGAGGCACAGCGGCATCAGCTCGGCGAGACGCGGATCACCCGGCACGCGCGCGAGATCGACGGCGACCTCCACTGCCGCGTCCGTGTCCAGCCGCGTGAAGCGCAGGCTGCCGTGGCCGAGCGGTTGAGCGAAAAAGAGCTTGTTACGACGATCGAAGCGGCCTGCCAGCCCCTTGAAACCGGTATCGGCCGTCGCGCCGGTTACCAGCGAGACGATGCTGGCGATCACGCCAGCTACGCCGGCATCGCGCGTCTCCATGAGATCGACGCGAATCTCGCCACGCACCGGCAATGCATCACCATACAGCGCCGCGAGCGCCTTACGCGTCATCAGGAAGGCCGAGGCGACCGTCGGGCAGCTATGGCCGGCCAATCGCACGGCATCTTCGTAGCGATAATCGATCCGCCCGCCTTCTGCGGCGCCAAGAAAGTCGGCTAGTGGATCGAGGGTCGGAATGAAGGGAGCCGATGAAAAGAAATCCGGGAATTGCATTTCGTTACTTTCCTCACGTTGAAAGAAGGGCTGGCCTCGGGTAGGATAGTAACAAATTACTTACTTATTATGCAGGTGATGAACGCTACCTCGATTCTCGAAAATCCACCCGGCGCCTCCCGTCAGCGCCACTCGGCCGAAGAGCGGCGCGAGGAGACCATCGAAGCGGTCATCGATCTGGCCTGCGAGCGCGGGCCCGACGGGATCACCACCCAGGCGATCGCCACGCGGATCGGCGTGACGCACGGCGCGCTGTTCCGTCATTTCCCGGACAAGCTATCGATCTGGCGGGCCGTTTTCGATTGGCTGGGAGCGCGGCTCGGACGGCTCGCCGACGCGGCGATGGCCGCCGGCGGCGAGCCTCTGGTCGTGCTCGAACGCTTGTTCCATGCGCAAGTGGATTTCGTCGCCCGCCACCCCGGCGTGCCGCGCATCCTGTTCCATGAGTTGCAGCGACCGGCGGGCTCGCCCTTGCAGGCGCTGGCGCGCGACATCGTCGGCGGCTACCGCGAACGCGTCAAGTTGCTGATCGCGCGCGCCAAGACGGCAGGCGAACTGCCGCCCGAGCTCGACGAGGATGCCGCGGCGGTGCTGTTCATCGGCACGATCCAAGGCCTGGTCGTGCAAAGCATGCTGTTTTCCGGCACCTTGGACATGCGCGAGACCGCCCAACGCGTCTTTCCATTGTTGCTGGACGGTTACCGGGGGGCGAAGTCATGATGACCGCCACCACTCGTCGCAATCTCGTTCTCGGCGCCCTCGTCGTCGCCTTCCTCGCCGCCTTCGGCTGGATCGTCGCCACGCAGGGGCCCCTGGCGCCGGTGAAAGTCACCCTCGCCCAGGCGGCGGAAACGCAACTCGAACGCACGCTCTTCGGCATCGCCACCGTCGAGGCGCGCCGCAGCCACGCCATCGGCCCGACCTTCGCCGGCCGGGTGGCACGGGTGCTCGTCGATCAGGGCGATGCGGTCAAGGCCGGGCAACTGCTCGCCGAGATGGAGCCCATCGACCTCGATGCCCGCATCGCCGCCGGCGCCGCCGCGGCGGCCGGCGCCGCGCAGCGCGTGCAATCGGCGCAAGCCGCGCTGAACGAGGCCGAGAGCCGTGCGCGTCTCGCCCGGCACAGCGCCGAGCGCTATGCCGATCTGCGCAGGAAGAATTTCGTCAGCCAGGAGGCGGCCGACGCGAAGGCGCACGAAGCCGCCGCGGCCCAGGCCGCGCGCGCCGCGGCTGAAGCGGCGCTTGCCGCCGCGAAGGACGATGCGCGCCGCGCCCAGGCGGAGCTCGCCGGCGCGGGCAGGAACCGCGAGAACCTGCGCCTCGTCAGCCCGGTCGATGGCATCGTCGTCGCGCGGCTGGCGGAGCCGGGCTCGACGCTCGTCGCCGGCCAAGCCGTCGTGCAGGTGATCGAGCCATCCAGTTTGTGGCTGCGCGTGCGCATCGACCAGGGA
The DNA here is from genome assembly GCA_013388985.1 of Rhodocyclaceae bacterium. Classification (GTDB taxonomy): domain Bacteria; phylum Pseudomonadota; class Gammaproteobacteria; order Burkholderiales; family Rhodocyclaceae; genus Sulfuricystis. The sequence goes on along the minus strand of JACAEF010000033.1, from coordinate 12,297 downwards.
CGCTCGCAGGGCCTGGCGGTCGGCCTGCAGGCCGAGATCGCCCTGCGCTCGCGGCCCGGAGAGAAATTCGCCGGCTGGGTCGAGCGCGTCGACTGGGTCGGCGACGCGGTGACCGAGGAGCGCATCGCCAATGTGGCGTTCGAGAACCGGCCCGCCGGACTCGCGATTGGCGAACTGGCGGAAGTCACGCTGCGCCTGCCGGCGATCGACAAGGCGCTGGCGATCCCCGCCGCGGCCGTGCATCGCCAAGGCATGCGAAGCGGCGTCTGGCGCCCGGCCGACGGGCGCGCGCGCTTCGTGCCGGTGACGCCGGGCGCGCTGTCGGCGGATGGCCTCGTCGAAATCCGCGAGGGGCTCACCGCCGGCGACACGGTGATCGTCCACAGCAGCAAGGCGCTCGCCGAGGGCGCCCGCATCCAGCCGGCGGCTGCATTGCGATGATCAACCTCGCCAGTCGCGACGTCCTCCACGGCTGGGGCAAGTTCCTGTTTACCGGCATCGGGCTGGGACTCCTGATCGGCGTCACGCTGACCATGGCCGGCGTGTTCCGCGGCATGGTCGATGACGGCAAGGTGCTGATCGACAACAGCGGCGCCGACCTGTGGGTGGTGCAGCAGGGCACGCTCGGGCCGTATGCCGAGCCCTCGAGCCTGCGCGACGATGTCTGGCGCGGCATCGCCGGCATCGAGGGCGTGGCGGAGACCGGCAACGCGGCGTATCTGACGATCCAGATGGCGCATGCCGGCAAGGACGTGCGCGTGATGATCGTCGGCATCGAGGTCGACCGGCCCAACCGTCCCGGCGCGCCGCCCTATCTCACCGCCGGCCGGCCGATCCTGCAGGGCCATTACGAGGCCATCGCCGACGAGCGCGCGGGGCTTAAGCTCGGCGAGCGCGTGAAGATCCGCCGCCACGACTACACCGTGGTCGGCCTGACGCGGCGCATGGTCTCGTCCTCGGGCGATCCGATGATCTTCGTGCCGCTCAAGGACGCGCAGGAAATCCAGTTCCTCAAGGACAACGACGCGCTGATCAACGAGCGCGCGCGCACCGCCGCCAATCCGGCCTTCAACCGCCCCGGCGTGCCTGGTCTGCTCGAAGCGGCGCAGGCCGCGGCCACCCAGGCGCGCAACGTGAATACCGTGCTGGTGCGCCTTGCCCCCGGCGCCGATCCGGCCGCCGTGGCGGGCGAAATCCAGCGCTGGAAGCGGCTCACCGCCTACACCAAGGCGCAGATGGAAGACATCCTGATCGCCAAGCTGATCGCCACCTCGGCGAAACAGATCGGCATGTTCCTCGTCATCCTCGCCATCGTCACCGCGGCAATCGTCGCCTTCATCATCTACACGATGACGCTCGCCAAGGTGCGCGAGATCGCGGTGCTCAAGCTCATCGGCGCGAAGAACCGCACCATCGCGGCGATGATCCTGCAGCAGGCGCTGGCGCTCGGCGTGATCGGCTTTCTCGTCGGCCGCGTCGCCGCCGGGCTGTGGGGGCCGGCCTTCCCGAAATACGTGCTACTCTTGCCCCAGGACGCGATCGGCGGTTTCATCGTCGTGCTGGCGATCTGCGCGCTGGCGAGCAGCGTCGCGATCCGCGCCGCGTTGCGCATCGACCCCGCGGAGGCCATCGGTGGCTGAGCCCGTTCCCGCCATCAAGCTCACCGGACTGAGGAAGCGCTACGGCGCGGGCGAGACCGCCGTCGATGCGCTGAAGGGCGTCGACATGACCGTCTGGCCCGGCGAGGTCGTCGGCCTGGTCGGCCCCAGCGGCTCGGGCAAGAGCACGCTGCTCAAATGCCTCGGCGCGGTGATCGAGCCGACCGCCGGCCGCATGGAACTCGCCGGCGAGACGATCTACGACGGCGACGCGGGCGGCTGGAAGATCGCCGACCTGCGCGCGCTGCGCCGCGACCGCATCGGCTTCGTCTTTCAGGCGCCCTACCTGATCCCGTTTCTGGATGTCACCGACAACGTCGCGCTGTTGCCGATGCTCGCCGGACAGGACAACGCGGCGGCCAGGAAACGCGCACTGGAACTGCTGACCGCGCTCGACGTGCGGCACCGCGCCGGCGCGCAGATCTCGCAGCTCTCCGGCGGCGAGCAGCAGCGCGTCGCCATCGCCCGCGCGCTCGCCAACCACGCGCCGGTGATCCTCGCCGACGAGCCGACCGCGCCGCTTGATTCGGAACGCGCGCTGACCGTGGTGCGCATCCTCAACGACTTGGCGCGGCAATACCACACCGCGATCGTCGTCGTCACCCATGACGAAAAGATCATCCCGACCTTCAGGCGCATCTATCACATCCGCGACGGCCGGACGCACGAGGAAGCCGGCGAGGGTCGCGCGCTCTGACGTAATAGTCGGCGCTGGTCTCGGCAATCGACTGGATGTACGTCGTCAGCCGCTTGCTTCCGCTGCCATGCTGGTGCAGGCACGACGGTGGAGTGCCATCAAAAAGTCCTTGCGCAGCAGCAAGCCGACGAATCGCCCGGCATCATCGATCACCGGCATGCTGCGACCGGAATGGCTGGCGAAGGCTCTCATCACTTCGTCGAAGTCGGCATTCATGGCAACCGTTATGATTGGTGCGGACATGGCCTCCACGACACGTGTTTCATGACAGCGATGAACGAAGCTGCTCGGGTCGGCGACCAGGCGCAGCATAAGTTCGAGAAAACTGCCTGCCCGGAGCCGACGTAAGAAATCGGTTTCCGTCAGCATGCCAATCGGCCGTCCGACATCATCCACTACAGGCAGCCCCTTGTAACCGCTGGCGACGATGCGACGGGCAGCCTCGTCCATCACGAGATTCCCGACAAGCGGTGTCACGCCCTTGCGCATCAAGGTGACCGAGGTGATACCTGCCACGAGGTGTTCGACTGCCCGCTGGTGCGCGAAGTGATAAATCTGGCGAAAATCCTCGGTGCTGATGTCTAGATAGCCTGGTATCTCGCGCATCGCCGCGACGATGTCCTCGTCGGACAAGGCGATTTCGTCGATTTCGTGCAAAGCGGGAATTGTCATGGGTCAGCCCGTGCTCCAAGCGCGGGGACGTTTCATGCCGGCGATCTTGCAGGCCTGGGCGGGGTAACCGTAGGGGAACAGCTCGAACAGCAGTTGCCGCGCCCTGCCAGGATGGCGTTCCTCTAGATGCTTGATGACGTGACGGGCATCCGCCGCGACCTGATGCTCGTCGTAGTAACGCCGCATGAAGCGGATCGCCTCCCAATGCTCGGGGCTGAGCTCGATGCCGAGTTCCGCCGCCAGGGCGGCGGCCACGGCTTCGTTCCATTCCGCCGGCTCGATCAGGTAACCCTCGTTGTCGCGGGCGGGCATTGCGATGGTGTCGCGCATATCGACCTCCTCCGGTGCGTTGGCGAAATATATCATGCCGTGATATTATTTTGCCACGCCAGGCCCCGGTCAACTCCCCTGAAGGGTTATGCCATCATGAATGACACCGATTTCAGCAAGCAGGATTTCGAAACCCTGTCGAACTTCCGCTACCAACTGCGCCGTTTCGTGCATTGGAGCGAGGAGCTGACGCGCCGCGCCGGCATCACCAATCTGCAGTATCTGCTGCTGCTGCATGTGAAGGGCTTTCCCGGCCGGGATTGGGCGACGGTCGGCGAACTCGCCGAGCGTCTCGTCGCCAAGCCGCATGGCACGGTGGCGCTGGTGACGCGCTGCGAAAAACTCGGGCTGATCGAACGCCGCCCCGGTCGCCACGACGGCCGCAGCGTCGAAGTGCATCTGACCCGCAAGGGCGCGCGGCTGGTCGAGAAGCTAGCGCGGCAACACCGCGACGAATTGCTGCGCCTCGAAGGCTTGTTCGCCGTGCCCGGCGGGGCGGAGCTCTCAAGAGGCGATCCAGATCAAGTTTCCGGCCAGCGCCGCCCACTATAATTCCGCCTCGCCATGTACGCCGAGACCCCAACGATCAACCCCTGCCCGCAAACCGCTGCGGCGCGCCTGCCCGGCGCCATCCCGGAAGCCGCGACGGGTTGGCTGCGTTTCGGCGTGATGGCGTTGCCCAAGACCGCTCCGCCTCGCGTTTCCTCCTGACCGTTTTCGCCGCCCCCGGGCGGCGTCTTGTTCATTCGTTTGGAGGAAGCCTTCATGACCGCACACACTCTCGAATTCGCGCCGCGCAGCGCGCCTGTTGCCGACCCCGACCCGATCCTCGGCGGCCGCGTCGAACTGCAATTGCTGACCACGCTCAAGTGCAACCTCAAATGCACCTATTGCTCGCTGGGCGTCGGCGACGTGCTCGGCTCGCAGACCGAGCTCAAATACGACCTCGACCAGCTCGCCCGCTTCATCGACACGCATCTTGAGGACAAGGAAATCTACGTCACCTTCTACGGCGGCGAACCGACCCTGAACCGCCGCATGATGGAAGACGTGATGCGGCGCTTCCCGGAATTCCGTTACCAGCTGCAGACCAACGGCACGCTGCTCGACGACCTGCCGGACTGGGTGCTGGCGAAGCTCTCGAACATCCTCGTCTCGATCGACGGCGGCGAGACGATCACCGACGGTTACCGCGGCCGCGGCATCTGGCGGCAGGTGATCGACAACCTCCACAAGGTGCATGACAAGGTCGGCGGCACGATCACCGCGCGCGTCACCTGGGGCAATCCCGACACGACGTTCGAGGAGCTCGACGAGCTCGCCACCGCTATTGATGCGATCGACTACGTCTACTGGCAGTTCGTCGCCGACGAGATGTATTTCGGCGACTCGGTCGACAAGCGCAAGGCGGTGCTCACGAAGCTGATCGACAGGTTCTTTTCGAGCACCGACGAACTCTATCCGTTCATCCCGCTGATGGGCATCGTCAGGAACAAGCTCTTGCCCAACCGCGGCATCGAGCTCTACGGGGGCTTGACGCAATGTCGTGTCTCCTCGCATCTGATCAACGTGATGCCCAGCGGCGAGATTTACCCTTGCCCCGACATGATGTACGCGCCCGAGATGAAGATGGGCGAGATCCAGGGCAACTGGCTGAAGAAGAGCCCGCTGCAGCCGAGCCCCGAGATGCCCTGCGAAGGCTGCGAGGCTTTTTCCTGGTGCCGCAGGAACTGCATGAAGAATCTGTATCTCGGCTACGTCAGGAAGGACGAGCGTTACCGCCGAAACGTCGTCGAGCCGATCTGCGAGCTCTTGAGGTTCATCGGCCGCGAAATCGACAAGCATGATCCCCACGCCTGGTTCGCGCGGCTTTCCGTGCCCGTCCGCAAACGTCTCGTGGATAATGAAGTCTATGAATACGTCGAAATCATGCCCTGAAGCCGCCGGAACGGAACCCGTCGACGCCGAGCACATCGATGCCGAGCACGAGCCGGAGCTGACCGACGAGGACATCCTCGACGCGATGCGGCATGTGGAAGGCTATCTGGACATCAGCACCGAGGATTTCCGCATCATCTACCACCTCGCCTGGAAACACGCGGTGGCGCGGCTGCGCGAGCGCGCCAAGGGTGGCCAGCGGTGAAGCTGGAAGAACGCCTGGGCGATTATCTGCGCAAGTTCCGCGGCACCACGGCCGGCAGTCCGCCGCGCGTTCGCAACGCCGAAGTATTCTGGTCCTGGATCGGCGCGCTCCTCGGCATCGGCCTGTTGGCCTGGCTCGGCCAGCGCTTCTTCGCGCCACGCGAACTGCCATTGATGATCGGTTCATTCGGCGCTTCGGCCGTCCTGCTCTTCGGTGCGCCGAAGAGCCCGCTCGCCCAGCCGCGCAATCTCATCGGCGGCCATGTCGTCTCGGCGCTGATCGGCGTCCTGTGCTGGAAGCTGTTCGCTGACTTTCCGGCGCTCGCGCAGGCGCTGGCCGTCGCCACCGCGATCGCGCTGATGCATCTGACGCGCACGCTGCATCCGCCCGGCGGCGCCACCGCGCTGATCGCCGTCATCGGCGGGCCGCAGATCCATGCGCTGGGCTTCCTCTATGTGCTGATACCGGCCACGGCCGGACCGCTGATCCTGCTCGCCGTCGGGCTGGTCGTGAATAACCTGCCCCGCTCGCGGCGCTATCCTGAATTCTGGCTTTAGCGTGTGCGCCGACTTACCCGTAAAGTCGGCGCTGGTGATACGGCACCTGATCAGGATCAAGGACAGCGGCCGCCGCGATCTCCATAATGCCGCGGCTTGCAATCTCCACATATTCGAATACCGTGAAATCCCTCGGATTCTGCTGGCTGCCGATCGGTCTCGCGCTGGCCGCCTTGCCCGCCCTGGCAGCCGAAGAAACGCCACGCGACGGCAAGCGCGAATACCTCGCGCGGGCCGCACGCGCGGAAGGCCAGCGCTGCACCGCGGGTGAGGCCGTCACGCTCGCCGTGCCGCTACCCGCCGACATGCGGACCGAATACGACGCCGCGGCCGGCCGCCTCAGCGTTTTCTACCCGATGCAGTTCAACGACCTGACCGAAGGCTGGAACTGGCACCCGGAAGAAGTCGCCGCCGGCCGCGACTACTACACCTACAAATATCTGCCGCTCGGTTCGGCCAATGAATCGCGCGGCAGGGATCGGATGACCAGCCTTGATGGCACGACGATCGAATACCCGATCGAGTGGCGCTACGACTATTTCGTCGCCTTCGACAATCCTTACGACTTCTATGCCCGCGATGCGGGAGAGACGGCTGGCTTCGCAGCGGAAATCCCGGTCTCCGCTGCCGAGGCTCGGCGCCTCGCCACGGGCGATCTGAGGATGGCCGTGCGGATCCGCCTGGACGGGAAGTGCCTTACCGACAGCACGACCTACTGGAAGGCGACCGTCTCCCAGCCGGTCGATTTCACGCTCAAGAAGCGCTATCTGGTCGGCCGGCTCGAAGAAGTGCGCTTCCTCGATGCCGCGACGGGCAAGCTGCTGGCGCGTCTGCCGGCCCACGGTCAGCACTGAAGGCCGGCAGGCTGCCAGCCCCATGCGCCATCCCGTCTGGTTGCTCGCTGTATGGCTGGCCGCCCCAGTGCACGCCGAAACCTGGCAGGAGCCGACGACGGGCATGGAGTTCGTGCGCGTGCCCGGCGGCTGCTACGTGATGGGTGACACCTTCGGCGGCGGCGACCACAACGAATTGCCGGTGCATGAGGTGTGCGTGAGCACCTTCTGGATCGGCAAATACGAGGTCACGCAAGGGGAGTGGTCACGCCTGATGCCCAGCAACCCCGCCGTCTGGGATCGCAGCGCGCGACATCCGGTCGACAGCGTCAATCAGCGCGACATCGCCGAATTCGTCGCGCGCCTCATGGCGGCGAATCCCGGCCGGCGTTTCCGGCTGCCGACCGAGGCCGAATGGGAATATGCCTGCCGGGCCGGCGGCCGGCAGGAAAAATTCGGCGGCCTGCCGCCCCCGGCAGGGGCGAACACCGCCGAATATGCCAATCTTCACGGCGAGGGCTCGCAGCCGGTCGGCAGTTTCCCGCCCAATACGCTCGGCCTCCACGACATGAGCGGCAATCTCTGGGAGTGGGTCAGCGACGTCTATGCGCCCGATGCCTATGCGCGGCACCCCCGCGACAACCCCCATCACCAGAGCGAAGGGCCGGCGCGGCTGCTGCGCGGCGGCGGCTGGAGCCACGACGCCTTCTTCGCCCGTTGCAGCAAGCGGCACATGCATTGCCGGCCGACGGCACGCTTCGACTTCGTCGGCTTCCGCCTGGTGATGGAAGCCCCAGACGAATGAAGCCTCTTCTCCACGCCCGGACATCTTCAGCCGCGGCCGGAGATCACTCCTTGCCGGCCGGGCGATACGGGCAGTCTTTCTTGGTGCACTCGGCGTAGAGATAGAGCGCGTGGTCGACGATGCGGAAGCCGCGCTCCTTGGCCACCTTGTTCTGGCGCCGCTCGATTTCAGGATCAGTAAATTCTTCGACGCGGCCGCATTGCAGGCAGACGAGATGATCGTGATGCTTGCCGTCCTTGAGCTCGAACACCGACTTGCCGGATTCGAAATGATGGCGTTCGAGCAGGCCCGCCTGCTCGAACTGCGTCAGCACGCGATAGACCGTCGCCAGGCCGATGTCGATGTTGTCGGCCAGCAGCTGGCGATAGACGTCTTCAGCGGAGAGATGGCGCGTCGTCGACTTGCGAAACAGGTCGAGGATCGTCATGCGCGGCACGGTCGCTTTGAGGCCGATGCTTTGCAGCTCTGCGCGGTCGGTCATGATCTTGCCAACTCTCCGGAGGATGGATGGCCGTATGATATAGTTTTTCCGCACATCTTCAGCCCCCACTCCCGTCCATGCCGTCGCGCCCATCGTTCCCGAGCCTGCTGTTGCTCGTCGCCGCCCTCGCTGCCTGCTCCAGCGCACCGGACATCACCTCCCGCCTCTCGCCCTATCGCATCGACGTGCGTCAGGGCAATTACGTCACGCAGGAGATGGTGGCGAAACTCAAGCCCGGCATGACGCGCGACCAGGTGCGCTTCGCGCTCGGCACGCCGCTCATCACCGACCTGTTCCACGCCAACCGCTGGGATTATGTCTATCGCTTCCAGCCCGGACATGGCGAAGCCCAGGAACGCCGGCTGAGCGTTTTCTTCGAGGACGACAAGCTGGTGCGCGTCGGCGGCGATGTCGTGGCGGCGGGCGAAGGCGGCACGACGGAAGAAGCAGCGCCCGCGCCGACCGCGCGCATCATCGAGGTCCCCGCCGAACCGAAGAAGAAGGACTGAACATGACGACGATTCGCTACGCCATCGCCGGCAAGAACGGCCGCATGGGCAAGATGCTGATCGAGGCGGTGAATGCCGCCGCCGACGCGACACTCGCCGCCGCCTTCGACATCGGCGACGATGCCGAGGCCGCGCTAGCCCAGGCCGATTGCCTGATCGATTTCACCCGCCCCGAGGGCACGCTCAAACATCTGGACATCTGCCGCCGCCTGGGCGTGCATATGGTGATCGGCACCACCGGCTTCACGCCCGAACAAAAACAGCAGATCGCCGCCGCCGCGCAGGTGATCCCGATCGTCTTCGCGCCGAACATGGCGGTGGGCGTGAATGCCGTCTTCAAGCTGCTCGACGTCGCCGCGCGCATCCTCAACGAGGGCTACGACATCGAGATCATCGAGGCGCACCACCGTCACAAGGTCGATGCCCCGTCGGGCACCGCGCTGCGCATGGGCGAAGTCGTCGCCGCCGCATTGGGCCGCGACCTGAAGGAATGCGCGGTCTATGGCCGCGAGGGCCACACCGGCGAACGGCCGGCGACGCAGATCGGCTTCTCGACGATCCGTGGCGGCGACATCGTCGGCGACCACACGGTGCTGTTCGCCGGCACCGGCGAGCGCATCGAGATCACCCACAAATCGGCGAGCCGCATGTCCTATGCGCTGGGCAGCTTGCGCGCCGCGCGCTTCCTGCGCGACAAGAAAAACGGTCTGTTCGACATGCAGGACGTGCTGGGCCTCAAGTAAGCGACAAATCGGATATAATGCGCCGGTTTGGCCAACATCCTGTTTTTTCTGGATTGTTGTGCCGCAATAACCGCTCAGGAGCCCGATTTTGACCGCATTCCCGTCTGCATTGCTCGCCCTCGCCGACGGAACGGTGTTTCGGGGCAAGGGTATCGGCGCCGCCGGTACCTCGGTCGGCGAAGTGGTGTTCAACACCGCGATGACCGGCTATCAGGAAATCCTCACGGATCCTTCCTACACGCGCCAGATCGTCACCCTCACCTACCCGCACATCGGCAACGTCGGTGTCAATCGCGAAGACTGCGAATCCGACCGGATCTACGCCGCCGGTCTGGTGATCCGTGACCTGCCGCTCCTTGCCTCGAACTTCCGATCCGAACAAACCCTCTCCGACTACCTGAAGCGCGAAAACGTCGTCGCCATCGCCGACATCGACACGCGCAAGCTCACGCGCATCCTGCGCGAAAAGGGCGCGCAGGCTGGTTGCCTGATGACGGGTGAGAACCTCGACGCCGACGCGGCGATCGCGCAGGCGCGCGCTTTCCCCGGACTCGCCGGCATGGATCTCGCCAAGGTAGTCTCGACCCGCCAGCCCTATGCCTGGGGCGAAGGCACATGGAAACTCGGCGCTGGCTACACGGCACCCGCGCAGGGGAGGTTCCACGTCGTCGCCTACGACTTCGGCGTCAAGCGCAACATTCTGCGCATGCTCGCCAGCCGCGGTTGCAAGCTCACCGTCGTGCCGGCGACGACGCCGGCCGCCGAAGTGCTGGCGATGAATCCGGATGGCGTGTTCTTCTCCAACGGCCCTGGCGATCCGGAACCCTGCGACTACGCGATCAGCGCGATCCGCACGGTCCTCGAGCGGAAGGTGCCGGCCTTCGGCATCTGCCTTGGCCACCAGCTGATGGGCCTGGCCGCCGGCGGCAGGACGCTGAAGATGAAATTCGGCCACCACGGCGCCAACCACCCGGTCAAGGACCTCGAAACCGGCCAGGTGCTGATCACCAGCCAGAACCACGGCTTCGCGGTCGACCCGGCCACGCTGCCGGCGAACGTCAAGATCACCCACGTCTCGCTGTTCGATGGCTCGCTCCAAGGCATGGCCTGGACCGACCGGCCGGCGCTCTGCTTCCAGGGCCACCCGGAAGCGAGTCCCGGGCCGCACGACGTCGCCTACCTGTTCGATCGCTTCATTGGCATGATGGAGAAGAAGTAATGGCCCCCCACGCTCGCAAAACCTGCTCGCTGCCCCCCACGGGGGGGCGCGGTCTCCTTGGGGCGGCCCTGCGGAGACCCAAGAATGCCTAAGCGCACAGACATCCATTCCATCCTGATCATCGGCGCCGGCCCGATCATCATCGGTCAGGCCTGCGAATTCGACTATTCCGGTGCCCAGGCCTGCAAGGCCCTCAAGGAAGAAGGCTACAAGGTCATCCTCGTCAATTCCAACCCGGCGACGATCATGACCGACCCCGAAATGGCGGACGTCACCTACATCGAGCCGATCACCTGGCAGGTGCTGGAGCACATCATCGCCAAGGAGCAGCCCGACGCGCTCTTGCCGACGATGGGCGGCCAGACGGCGCTCAACTGCGCGCTCGATCTCGCCAAGCACGGCGTGCTGGAAAAATACGGCGTCGAGCTGATCGGCGCTTCCCGTGAGGCCATCGACAAGGCCGAGGACCGCGAGAAGTTCAAGAAGGCGATGACCAAGATCGGTCTGTCCAGCGCCCGTTCCGGCATCGCCCACAGCATGGAGGAAGCGCAGCAGGTGCAGGGCGCGCTGGGCTTCCCGACCATCATCCGTCCCTCCTTCACGATGGGCGGCTCGGGCGGCGGCATCGCCTACAACCAGGAAGAGTTCGTCGAGATCTGCAAGCGCGGTCTCGAAGCCAGCCCCACCCACGAGCTCTTGATCGAGGAATCGCTGCTCGGCTGGAAAGAATTCGAGATGGAGGTGGTGCGCGACAAGAACGACAACTGCATCATCGTCTGCTCGATCGAGAACCTCGACCCGATGGGCGTGCACACCGGCGACTCGATCACAGTCGCGCCGGCACAGACGCTGACCGACAAGGAATACCAGCTGCTGCGCGACGCCTCGATCGCGGTGCTGCGCGAGATCGGCGTGGACACCGGCGGGTCGAACGTGCAGTTCGCGATCAACCCGGCAGACGGCAGGATGCTCGTCATCGAGATGAACCCGCGGGTGTCGCGCTCGTCCGCGCTCGCCTCGAAGGCGACCGGATTCCCGATCGCGAAAGTCGCCGCGAAGCTCGCGGTCGGCTACACGCTCGACGAGCTCAAGAACGAGATCACCGGCGGCGCGACGCCGGCCTCGTTCGAGCCGGCCATCGACTACGTCGTCACCAAGATCCCGCGCTTCGCGTTCGAGAAGTTCCCGCAGGCGAACGACCGGCTCACGACGCAGATGAAATCGGTGGGCGAGGTGATGGCGATCGGCCGCACCTTCCAGGAGTCGTTCCAGAAGGCGCTGCGCGGTCTCGAGATCGGCGTCGACGGCCTCAACCAGCGCACCACCGATCGCGAGGCGATCGCGCGCGAGCTCGGCGCGCCCGGGCCGGAGCGCATCTTCTACGTCGGCGACGCGTTCGAGAACGGCTTCAGCCTCGACGAGATCCACGCGCTCACCCGGATCGACCCCTGGTTCCTCGCGCAGATCGAGGAGATCGTCCGGGTCGAGACCGATCTCGACGACCGCACCCTCGAAGCCGTCGGCCCCGACGAGCTGCGGTGGCTGAAGCGCAAGGGATGGTCCGACCGGCGGCTGGCGAAGCTCCTCTCGACGACCGAGGCTGCCGTGCGGGCCAAGCGCCACGCGCACGGGATCCGCCCGGTCTACAAG
>JACAEF010000122.1 GCA_013388985.1 Rhodocyclaceae bacterium | reverse complement strand
GCGTGGGTGACGGCGTTGGGGTAGCTGTTGGCGTGGCAGTAGGTGTGGGGGTAGGCGTCGCGGCTGGCCCGCACGCGATGACCAGAAGCACGGCGAGGCTTAACGACATAGCTACCAGTACTGGCAGTCGTAGCCCGCCGGACAGGGTACTCCGAGCGACCCATCGTGCGGCGGTCGGGGACGCGCTGCGCAGCGCCAGAGCCAAGGTAGTCCAAAGCACCAGGGCAATCGAGAGGGCGATAGTAACTGTGTTCACCAGAAGGCCTCCGTTCTAGCTATCTAAAGTTTCTGCAAGTCCAGGTATCGCCATGGAGCCACTTAAGCCGCGGCTATGCTGGTCTATATGGCTTGAGCCGGGTAAATCTATGGGAATCTACATAAATCACCAGAACACCCAGCGGCATTGGAGATTACAATAGTCTCATCAGTTCGTCAAGTCCGTTGCGGTGGACGGCTGAGGCGAGCGCCAGTGGGGGTGGGGCTCGAGGTGGGTGAGATGTCAGGTGCCAGTTACGAGTTTCGGTGATGGTGGGCAAGGCTTGTGCGCTTGTGCATCATGCCACAAGCTGGGAATGGTCAACACGGGTGATTGACATGGTAGTCACGGTATGCTAGTGTCTGCGTACGCTGGCCGGGTCTTCCAGCTTTGATGCTGGGTTGTTACATGCCAGTGGTGGCTTCTTGCATCTGGTGCCACAGAACCCGCAGGAGGAGCAACATGAAACGACCACGAAGTTACCTCGGTATCGCCCTGTTTCTGGTTATCGTGGTGGCATTGCTGCTGGCCGTGGCGTGCGGCCCAGCGGCTACGCCAACGCCTACTCCTACGCCAACGCCAACGGCGACTCCCACGCAACGTCCGCCTACTCCCACGCCTACTGCGGCACTAGCGCCTACTTCGACTCCGACGCCTACGAGGGCTGCTCCGACTCCTACGGCCACGCCTACCCCGTCCGCCGCCATAACCCCCAGGGGGACGCTGACGGCGGTCACCGGAGGGACGGGCGTGGGTACTCCCAGCGGCTGGCCTACGGACTGCCTCTGGTGCGCCTCTTTGGTCATGATTGGCGCCCAGGAGGCCCTGGTAAAGATAGACAAAGCGGCTGATGGCTCATGGATAGTATCACCGTGGCTGGCCGAATCTTGGACCACAGCTCCCGACTTCTCGTACACTGACTTCAAGCTACACAAGGGTGTCATGTTCAACATGGGCTTCGGGGAGATGACGGCGGACGACGTGGTCTACACGTTCAATGCCGCGGATCCGGCAGTCACCAAGGAGGCAAGACACGATACGCTTCCCAACGCCAGCATCGCCAGCGTGCAGGCGGTGGACAAGTACACGTTCCGCATCAACTGGAAGGCGTACTCTGGCGCCACGCTGTTTGAGCTGACGGACTTCAACGAAGGCGTTGGCATATTCCCCAAGAGGGCCCAGGACGAGAAAGGCTCCGAGTGGATGCGGACCAACTTCACTGGCACCGGCCCCTTCGAGATGACCGAGTGGACGGCCCAGAAGGGGATGTACCTCAAGGCCAGGACAGAGCACTGGCGCAAGGTGCCCTACATAGAGCGGTTCACCTTGCTTGATATACCTGAGAGCGCCACTCGCCGCGCCATGCTGGAGTCAGGCCAGGCCGCCATTGGCG
>JACAEF010000112.1 GCA_013388985.1 Rhodocyclaceae bacterium | reverse complement strand
CCTCGACCGCGGCCCCTTTGCGGCGCACAATCTCGACCAGCGGCATGCGCTGCGCAGGATGGAAAAAGTGCATGCCCACCAAGCGCTCGGGTCGCTGCATCGTGGCTGCCAGCACATCCAGCGAAATGGCCGAAGTATTCGTGGCGACGACCGCCTCTGGCGCCACCAGGGGTTCGAGATGAGCCAGCACCTCCTGTTTGACCCGTGGGTCTTCGTACACAGCCTCGATCACCAGATCGGCCGCGGCCAGGTCGGCCCACTGGGTAGTAAGCTTGATGCGGGCTAGCATCGCGTCGCGCCCAGCGGGCGCGAGTTTGCCCTGGGCAACCCGCTTATCGAGCGAGTTGCGGATCCGCTCCAGGCCGCGGACCAGCGCCGCTTCGTCCCGATCGAGGGCCGTGACTGGCAGGCCTGCCTGGACCAGGACTTGTACGATGCCCGACCCCATCGTTCCCATTCCCACGACGGCCGCTTGGGCCACCGGCCGAGGCGTGACGGTTTCGAACTCGGGGACCTTGCTGGTCTGCCGGCTTGCAAAGAACAGATAGATTCTATTTTGCGCGGCGGGCGTCTGGAGACACTCGGCAAAGGCCGTCTGTTCGCAGCGCATTCCCGCCTCGGCCGATCCGTCGATTCCCGCCCGTACGGTCTCGATGATCCGCCTCGGGGCGATGATTTCCGGTGGCGTCTTGGCGAGGGTCTCTTGGGCCTCGCCAAACGCCGCGGCGGCGACAGCAACATCGTCGATCCGCTCGCGAAGGCGGCTGGTGCGGCGAGGTCTGGGTATAGAATCGCGGAGGTGGCAAACCGCGTCCATCAAATCTCCGGGTGCGCAGACCGCATCGACCAGCCCGAGCATCAAGGCCCGGTCGGCATCGATCGTCTCGCCCGTGAGAAGCATCCGCAGGGCCGTGGGCAAGCCGACCAGGCGCGGCAAGCGCTGGGTTCCGCCGGCCCCGGGCACGATGCCCACCGTGACCTCGGGCATGCGGAACCGGCAGTTGCTGGCGGCAACGCGGAAGTGGCAGGCCAGCGCCAGCTCCAACGCACCGCCGAGCACCATGCCGGCCAGGGCCGCGACGACCGG
>JACAEF010000111.1 GCA_013388985.1 Rhodocyclaceae bacterium | reverse complement strand
CTGGCCGGGGCGACGGTGACCTTGGGGTTGGCGACGGCCCTGTACGCCCGCCTGTGCGGAACGAACGGCGAATGATGGACGAGAAGGCCGAGAACGCAGAATGCAGAATAAGCAATGATGAGTTGGGTGCGGGGGCTCCCCATTCATCATGCGACGTTCATGATTCATCATTGCGCCTGCCATCCCCGGTGCGGATCGGCGGTTTCCCGGTGCGCCCGCTCACCCGCGGGCAGCTTATTTCGGTCCTGGTCCAGCGGGCCTGTCAGGGCCCCCGTACCAGCGTGCACTACCTGAATACCTACACCTTCGCCCTGGCCCGGCGGGACGCCGCCCTGGGGCGGGTGCTGGCCGGCAGCGACCTGCTCTACGCCGACGGTATGAGCGTGGTCTGGGCCGGGCGGCTGCTGGGGCGGGCCATCACCGAGCGGCTCAGCGCCGCCGACTACTTCGAGGGCTTCTGCCGCCGCTGCGCCCGCCGGGGGGTTGCCCTCTTTTTGCTGGGTGGGCAGAAAGGCGCCGCCGCCGCCGCCGCCGCGCACCTGTGCCGGCGGGTGCCCGGACTGGCCATCGCCGGGACGCATCACGGCTACTTCCATGATGCCGCCTCTCACGAGGTGGTCCGGCGGATCAACGCCAGCGGGGCCCGGGTGCTGCTGGCGGGCATGGGCAGCCCCCGGCAGGAACTCTGGCTCGACCGCCACGCCGCCGAGCTGGCCCCCCCGGTGCGCTGGTCGGTGGGGGCCCTGTTCGACTACTTCGCCGGGCGGGAGCGGCGGGCCCCGGCCTGGATGTGCCGCTGTGGAGGGGAATGGTTCTACAGGCTTCTGCACCGCCCCCGGGAGCGCTGGCGGCGTTACCTGCTGGCCAATGCCGCCTTCGCCGCCGCGGTGCTCGGCGAACTGTGGGCCGGGGACTGGCTGAAAGCCGAGAGCTGATAGCCCACCTCAGCGTCCTGTGCGCTGCGGCGGCGGATCGAAGGGGAGATGGCCAATGGCGACGATCAACACTCCTGCGATGCGCTGGGCCCTGGCCCAGCCCCTGGCTGAGCGGCTTACCGCCGCGGCGCAGGCCCCGGTCGCGTCCCTGCGCCTGCGGGCCTACCTGGCCGCCAAGCGGGGCATCGACCTGCTGCTGGCCTCCACCCTGCTGGTGCTGACCGCCCCGGTGCTCGCCGTCGCCGCCCTGGCCGTCAAGTGTACCAGCCGGGGGCCGGTCCTCTTCCGCCAGCACCGCGCCGGGCTGAACGGCCGGCCCTTTGTAATGTATAAGCTCCGCACCATGCGGGCCGGCGCCGAACAGCAGCGCGAGGCCCTTGAACCGCTCAATGACCTGCCCGAGGGGCCCTGCTTCAAGCTTCGCCGCGACCCGCGGGTCACCTGGGTGGGCCGCCTGCTCCGCCGCACCAGCATCGACGAGCTGCCCCAGCTACTCAACGTGCTCAAGGGGGACATGAGCCTGGTCGGCCCGCG
>JACAEF010000023.1 GCA_013388985.1 Rhodocyclaceae bacterium | reverse complement strand
GTTTCGACGCGTCAGATTCCCGACGCGCTGTCGCCGGAGCTGCTGCTCGAACATCTCGCCCGCCATGGCTTGCCGCCGTCTTGCGTGGCGATCGAGATCACCGAGAGCGTGCTGATGCGCGATGTCGCGGTGGCGCAGCGCTGGATCGAAAGTCTGCGTGCTGCCGGCGTGCGCATCTTCCTCGACGATTTCGGCACCGGCTTTTCGTCGCTGTCTTACCTCAAACGCTTTCCGCTCGATACCGTCAAGATCGATAAATCCTTCATCCGCGATCTTCATGACGACCCCAACGATCGCTCACTCGTCCAGGCCATCGTCGCAATGGCGGGTTCCCTTGGCTTGCAGGTCGTCGCCGAGGGCATCGAAGACGCGCGGCAGCTCGAAATGTTGCGAGAGATGCACTGCCAGTATGGTCAGGGCTATCATTACGCGCCCCCGCTGTCGGCCGAGGATTTCACGGCCACGATCTTGCGCGCATCCCGGAATATTTGAGAATGGCTATCAAACGCTTGGCCGGCCTGGCCGCCGCATTACCGATGCTGATGCCCGCCTGCCCGGGCGCGGCGGCGGAACTTTCGGAAAGCGATTATTTCAGCGAGCTGCCAACAGTCCTGACCGTCAGCCGCCTGCTCCAGCCGCTCAACGAAACGCCCGGGGCGGTGACGGTGATCGAACGCGAGACGATCCGGCGTTCCGGTGCGCGCGAGCTGGTCGACGTGCTGCGGCTGGTGCCCGGCTATCTGGTTTCCGGTTACAACGGCGCCAATCCGACCGCCTCCTACCATGCCCCTCTCGATGACTATGGCGTCCGCAACCTGGTGCTGATCGACGGTCGCCCGGTCTATTCGACCTATTACCTGGGCGGCACGGCCAACGGCATGATGGGCGTGCTGCTCGAGGACATCGAACGCATCGAAGTGCTGCGCGGCTCGAATTCCGCCGCCTATGGGGCGAACGCGATGTTCGGCGTCATCAACGTCATCACCCGGCATAGCGGGGATACGCAGGGCGTGGCGGTGTCCGTCAGTGAAGGCGATGGCGGGCTGCGCGACAACTATGCGCGCATCGGCTGGGGTGGCCCCGCTGCCAGCTTCCGCCTGAGCACCGGGCGGCGTAGCGACAGCGGCTATGCCAATGCTTATGACGACAAGCTCGTCAGCCAGCTGCATTTCCGCGGTGACCTGCGGCCGGCGCCGGATCAGGAACTGCTGCTCTCCGCGGGCGTGGTCGAGCGCGCCAGTGGCGAAGGTTATGTCGATCAGCCGGCCAACCCGGCGCGCACCAGCAGCTGGCGCAATGTCCATCTGCTCGGCCAGTGGCGGCGACAGACCGCGCCGGGCGAGGAACTCAAATTGAGCGCCAGCTTCAACGAGGAAACGCTGCGCGAGCACTTCACCTATCCATATGATTCCAGCGTCATCGTCAGTGGCGATGGCCATGGCCGGCGCGTCAATCTCGAACTGCAACAACAGACCCAGCTCGCGCCACGGCTGCGCGCCGTCTGGGGTGCGGGCTACAAGTACGAAGATGCCGTATCGCGGCCGCTCTATGACACCGATGAGCCGGTGGCACTCCACGAGGAACGGCTGTTCGGCAACCTCGAATGGCGCCCGCATCCTCGATGGCTGATCAACGCCGGTGGGTTTGCCGCCCATCACAGCCGCATCGGCGGCTATTTCTCACCGCGCCTGATGGCCAATTTCCTTGCCACGGACGAGCACACGCTGCGTTTCGGCGTGACCGGGGCCGTACGGGCGCCGACCCTGTTCGAGTTGAGCAGCGATGTGCGCTTCCAGCCGCAAGACTTCACTCGCCTGTGGGCAGCCAACAAGAAACTCGAGGCCCTGCTCGCCTGGGCACACCAACCCTTCCTGCTCTACAAGGCGAGCGGAGGCGCACGGCCGGAAAGACTCAAGACGATCGAATTCGGTTATTTCGGCAACCTGCGCGCATGGCGCCTGACGCTCGATGTGCGCGCCTATCTGGAAAAGATGACGGATTTCCTTGCCAAGGAACAGCGTACCAACGTTGCCGGCTATACCACGCCACCCAATCCGTTCGGCATTCCTGCCGGCGTGGCCATCCCGGTCCAGGATTTCGGCAACGAGCCGGGTTTCCGCAATCACGGCGTCGAATACCAGCTGCGCTGGCAGCCCGTCAAGGCGACGGAAATCTGGCTCAATCAGTCGTTCCAGCACCTGCGCTGGGAGAATGAGGGGGGGCGACCTTTCCCGCCCCGTCATGCCACCACGCTCGCCTGGTTCCAGCAATTGCCGGGCGATTTCGATCTGACCCTCATCTACCAGTGGCTCGGCAGGCTCTCCTGGGGTGTCGGCACGGACGCGCTGCCGGTCCAGCGACGCCTCGATGCGCGCCTCGCCAAACGCTTCGCGATCGGTGCGACCCGCGGCGAAGCCGCCTGCGTCATCCAGGCCGCGAATGGCAGTCAGCCGGTCTATGCAGCTGACAGCGATATGCTGCTCGAACGCCGCCTGTGGGGCGTGTTGCGTCTCGAATTTTGATGGATAATGACAGACGGTTGAACTGGGGCGGCCTGGAAAAAACAATGACAATCGGGGAGCGACTGAGAAAAGCCATCGGCGTGCCGGTCTTGCTGCTGTCGGTGTCAGCGGCTGGCGCGGGCGAGAATGAGGCCGTGCGGCAGTTGCTGGCGCTGAGTCTGGAGGAGCAGATGGCCATGACGGTGAAGATCGCCAGTCAGACGGAACAGCCGGTCGGCCGGGCACCCGCCGTGGTGTCATTGATCACCGCCGATGATCTGCGCGCCACCGGCGCCAGCAATCTGATGGAGATCCTGCAAAGCGTGCCGGGCGTCTATGTGAAGACCAACCTTTTCGGCGCCAAGCCGCTGATCACGTTTCGCGGCGCTTCGGGCGCCAACGTGCTGCTGATGATCAACGGTGCGCCGGCCAAGGATCTCGTCTGGTCGCCGGGCATCTTCTGGAAGGGCGTGCCGGCGAGCATGATCGAGCGCATCGAGATCATCCGCGGGCCGGGTTCCGCGCTCTTTGGTTCCGATGCGTCGGCCGGTGTCATCAACGTGATCACCAAGACCGCCGGCAGGATTCCGGACGGAGAAGCCGGCGTGCGCGTGGCCAGCCATGACAGTTGGACCGGCTGGCTGCAACAGGGTGCGGAATGGAATGGCTTCGACATCGCCTTCACGGCCGATTTGTCGGACAGCGACGGTTATTCTCCCAGGATCGCCCGGGACAAGCTGGGCAGGGCAGGCGAGGCATATTTTGGCCACGACGACATCGATCTCCATCTGGCGATCTCCCGGGACCGCTGGCGCCTGCTGGTCGATCACACCCGCCACGAGAACGTCGGCATCGGCCTGACCGGCGCCGCGGTGCTCGACCCGCTCACCCGCGCCAGGGACCGACAGTCGAGCCTGGCGTTGCTTTACCAAAATGACGATCCAGGCGCAGACTGGGGGTTGACGGGTGAAGTGCGCTATCGCGATCTCGCCTACGATTCCGGCAACGGATTCTGGGAAAAGCCGCCGGGTCCGGGCGAGTTGCGCAATGCGCTCTCCGCGGCGGAGCGCCGCTTCAATGTCGAGATGACGGCTCACTACCGGGGCGTGCGCGACCATCTGCTGCAATTCGGCGGCGGCCATGTCTGGCAGACCCCGTATGACGTCAGACAGATGATCAACGGTGTGCCAGGCCTGTTCGTGCCTGAGAAAACGCGGCGCAATGCCTATCTCTTCGCTCAGGACATCTGGCGTCTCGCCCCGGACTGGGAGCTGACGGCCGGCGCGCGTTACGACCACTATTCCGATTTCGGCGGCACCCTCAATCCCAGGCTGGCGCTAGTCTGGCAGAGCAGTCCGCGGCTGACGACGAAGCTGATGTACGGCCGCGCGTTCCGCGCCCCCTCCTATCTCGAACTGTATTCGCAGACGGCGGCCAATGCCGCCAATCCCGACCTGCGGCCGGAACGCTCGCGCACCGTCGAGCTGTCTTTCGGTTTTCGCGCCAGCCGCGACCTGAACCTCGGCATGAACGTCTATCGCTTCGTGCGCACTGACGTCATCGCGCCGGAAGCGCTGCCGCCCTACCGTTTCGCGAATCTGGGTCGTTATGCGGGCAATGGCATCGAATTGGAGGCGCAATTACAGGTGGGCCAGTGCCTGCGGCTGAGCGGCAACGTGAGCCAGATGCAGCTCGGGGCGGTGGATGAGCCATTGCGCGACCTGACCATCCCCCGTCGCCAGGCCTATCTGCGCGCCGACTGGCGCTTCGCGCCGAAATGGAACTGGAATTTCCAGGCACACTGGTTCGACCGCCGCCCATTGCCCGCCGGTGATCCGCGCTCGGCATTGGGGAGCCAGACCCTCCTTGCGACGAGCCTGCGCTACTTCCACGGCAGCGAATGGGAGTTCGCCGCCACCGTGCGCAATCTGGCGGATCGCGACCTGCGCGAATATTCGAGCCGCGCGCTGCCCGACAACCTCCCGCTGCCCGGACGCAGCGTCGAGGCCGAGCTGCGCTACAAATTCTGAGCCGCGCCATGGTCCATTTCCTTCTCCGCTGGCTCCTCCCCTGTCTCCTCTCTATGACTTTGGTATCAGAGGCGGTGGCGGCCCTCCATGTCTGGGTCGTGCTGGCCGAAAGCGCCGGGGTGCATCAAGAGACCGCGGAACACCTGAAAGCGGCATTGACGGATGCGGCCGAGGTGCGCGTCGACCGTGGCGCGGAGCTCTTCGGTGGCAGGGGGGCGAGGCCGGACCTGATCATCACGGTGGGCACTGCGGCCCTCGACGGCATGCTCGAACAGTTGCCAAAGAAGGATGTCGGCTGGGCGAAAATCCCCGTTCTGGCGACGCTCGTGCCGCAGTCGGTCGTCGAAGCGCGGCGGGCGATCGTTGGCTCGCGTCCGTTCGCCGCCGTCGTGCTGGATCAGCCTTTTTCCCGGCAGCTCGCGCTGATCCGGCGCGCTTTGCCGGAAAGCCAGCGCGTCGGCGTGGTGCCCGGGCCACAGACGCGACTGCATCTTGCACCGCTCGAGAAGGAGGCCCGGGCACGCGGCCTGCAGCTGGTGGTGGGGCCCGAGGTGCGCGCGCCGGAGGACATCTATCCCTCGCTGAAGGAGGTGCTCGTCCATGCCGATGTCGTACTGGCGCTGCCCGAACCGCTCGTCTATAACGCCGGCACTTTGCAGAACATCCTGCTCACCACCTATCGAGCACGGGTGCCGCTGGTCGCGTTTTCCTCGGCTTACGTGAAAGCCGGTGCGCTGCTGGCCGTCTATTCGACGCCCTTGCAGGTGGCGAACCAGACGGCGCTGGTGGCGCGCGACTGGCTGGCGGGGCGGGATCCCCCTCCCCTCGTTTATAACCGGGAATTCACCGTCGTCGCCAACGACCGGGTGGCCGCATCGCTCGGCATGCGGCCTTTCGAGGTCGATGAGATCATGGCCGATCTGCGGCGCATCGAGGGTGGGCGATGATGCGTGCGGGGCTGGGTTTCCGCGTGCGATTGTTGATCGGGGCGGTCTTGCCGGCCCTGATCATGGTCTTGCTGCTGGGCGCGGTATTTTTCGACCGCTATCAGGACGATCTGGAGTCGGTGTTCCAGGAACGCGGCTATGCCGTCGCCCACCAGATCGGCGCGGCCGCCGAATATGCGTTGTTCAGCGGTAGCCATGACACCTTGGGCAAGCTGGCCGATGCCGCGCGTCAGAGCGATCCGACGATCGTGGCGGTGACCGT
>JACAEF010000106.1 GCA_013388985.1 Rhodocyclaceae bacterium | reverse complement strand
TTGGGCCGCTCCCCATTGGGGGAGGCTTGGACCGGCACCAGCACCCGCCGGGCCCAGCCACCCATCAAAAGCTCCCTAGCCTTCTCGAAAAGGAGGTAGTCGGGGTCGAAGTTCTCTATTAGGATGGCGTCACTCCTCTCTATTTCATCCCTTTGCACGAGGGAATGCCCGAGCCATCCCAACCCACGGGGCAGGAGCAGTGTGAAGCCAGCCGCCAGGGCCAGTGCGACCAGAAACCCTCGCCCCCAGGAATGGATGCCCCTCACCAAAATGCCCTCACGAGACCCGAGATGACACAATCCCCCATTTCCGATGACCCAAGGTAAGGATCACGGGGAAGATTCTCTCACGGGCCTTTTAATCGCCCATCATCCTCTGGTAGACACCCAAGGTCATCTTCCCTATTTTTCGCCAGGAATATTTCTCCCTGGCGTACTGAATTATCCTCGGGCGGACCTTTTCCAGATTACGGTACAACTCACTGTTGAAATATAAGGCAATCTTCTCGGCCAGGTCCTCGGGATCGGCTGGCTTGCACACATACCCGGTCTCGCCCACCACTACCTCCTCCCTCAATGAACCCACATCAGCCACAACAACAGGCAGCCCGAAATTATAGGCCAGGAACAGAACCCCAGACTGGAAAACATGGGTATAAGGCAACACCATGAGATCCGAAGCTTTCAAGTAGACTTCCACATCTTCATCAGGAACATAACCTGTGGCTCGCATGATCGAATCCTCCAGATGTTCCCTGTCCACGATGCTCTCTATCCTTTCCCAGCAGTCCGGGTCACTAATCCTCCCGGCTATGAGCAACCTGACAGTGCAGCCAACCCTTTTCAGGCGCGGCAAAGCGCGCACGACATACTCCAGCCCTTTGTAACGTCGAATGTTCCCGAAGAAAAGTATGACTCTCTCTTTGCGCCCCAGGCCCAGCCTTTCCCGCGCCTCTAAGGGTGTGAGGCTTGTGCAGGGGACCGAGTCGTGAATCCCGTGAGGGATGACTGTGATCTTGCCTCGTCCAACACCAAATTCCTTAACTAACTCCTCACTCATCTTCTCCGTATGAACAATGATGTGATCCACGATTTTATACATGAACCTTAGCGTCATTCGGTTTAGCAAACTGTCGTTTCCGTCTCTTTTGCGAGCGTTAACGTTGTGCGCAGTGAACACAATCTTTTTGCCTAGAGCTTTGTAATACACATTTAGCAGCGTGCGGTCAAAATACTCGAATCTATTCAGCCACTGGATGTGAAAGACTTTTGTATCGCAGCTTGCAGCGTAACCGATAAGCCCCATATAGTATCTCATGATCCTTAGGGCCTTTCTGCAAAGGGGAGCTTGGGGGTCCTGCTCGCCGCGTAGATTAAAATAACTCACACCCTCATATGCCGCTGCATCGATCATGTCATCGTTGCCGATGAAGTCCACTTCTACACCATGAGAGATGAGCCCCGAGAGAAGGCTTAATTGATAATGCTTGTCATTACACCCTGTCAGTAGTGCAATCCTCACCCGCCCACCTTTCTGAAATGGAACTGGCTCGCGCGTGCAGCGAGAAGCGGCGAGCCTTCTCTCCAGCCTTCCCTTTACTCCTTAACTATGAGATCGAGCTGCCTTAGAACCGCAGCTTTGACCATGCCCACCGAGATGAGATCCATACAGTTGGGTGACTTCTGGCAGGAGTTATTGTAGCAGGCCAAACACTTCATCTCCGCAAATACTTTCTCCCCAAGACCGAAAAGCTCTATTTCCGCATGGCTCGTCGGCCCGAACAAGACAACCGCCCTTCGTCCGGTTGCCAGGGCCAAATGCATCGCCAGGGAATCCGCCGAAAGCACGACCGAGCAGCACTTGATGAGCCCAGCAAGGTGGCGCACCGAGTTGCGGCAGCCGGTATCAATTACGGAAAAACCAACGGCCTGCACGATCCTCTCGTTCAACTCCTCTTCAGAGGGCCCACCCAGTAAGATGATCTGTGCTCTGTCCCCTAGTTCCCCTCTCAGCTCCTGCATCAGTGTCACAAAGTTCCTCTCGCCCCATTGCTTCTGCGCCCACCTGGCGCCTGCTCCTGGGTGTATCCCGATTGCTATTCTCTGCGGGTCGAACCCGAGACGAAGCAGGTGAGATCGAGCCTGCTCAACCTCCTGGTTTGTCAACTCCAAGACGTATCTCGCCCCTTCCTGGGGCAAGCCCAAGATGGAGCACATGATTTCCTGATAGGTTCTCTGGTTGGCTCTTTTCAGGTCATCCCAGATGCCAAGCTGGAGCCAAGTCTGTGCCTCCGGGTTTGTGGCATGGACGTAGCCCCCCTCGCCCAGGACATAGCCGATTCTTTCATCGGCTCTGGCCAACGCTGCCAGGGCTGAGGCAACCTTGCCGGCATCCAAGTTGATGACTTTACTGAAACGCCTTGCCAAAAGGTGAAGCACCGCGTCCGGACCGTAAGGAATCACCTCCATCACATAAGGATTGTTCTCAAGCAGAGGAACGGATTCAGGACGTGTGATCCATGTAACCCCCGCCTCAGGCCACGCTCTGGCCATGACAGGGAGCAGGCACGTGGTTCTCAGCACATCCCCCATGGCATCCAGCTTGATCATGAGATGTCTCGCCCTCAAAGGCGAGTAGTGCTCGCACTCGCAGAGGGCCCCTTCTTTCTTGTGCCAGACACAAGGCCGGTCTCCCAAAAAGAACCGACAGTCGTAAGCGATCTTGCGGCCTTCTGCACAACCCCCTAAGTGCATTGGAGAATGTCTGGATTTCCTCATTAGACTAGTGCCTCAACGACGGGTCTGCCTAAGAGCCATATGGCTACATGAAACCGGTCCTGCGGCTCTAGGTAAAAATGGTTTCTTTGGCCCCAGCAACCCATGGCCCCAAGGAATTCATGTGGGCTGACACCCTGGGTTCGGGAACAAAACTTGCTTCAAGAAGGCTTTGAGCGACCCGAGAGGCTGCCCAAGCCCCTCTGTCCGACCTCTCCTTTCGCCCCTTGGGCCACCCGTATTTGGGACTTCTTCCCACGTTTCTTAATCCCGGCCCCTTGCGTCTACCCCGAGTCGATCCCCAGCCTTACATCAAAGCGTGCCATTGGTAATCTTGGCTATTCTGGAATTGGTCTTGTAGATATCAGCCAACTCGGCCAAAACAACCTCTCCACCGTAAGCCTTCACCACATCCGCGCCCACCACTTCCTCCAGTCTGTAATTCCCTCCCTTTATGAGAACGTCCGGCCGGAGTGCCTCCAAAAGGCTTATGGGTGTCTCCTCCTGGAAGATGACCACCAAGTGGACGTGCTCCAGTGAGGCAACAATGGCACTCCGGGCTCCTTCGTTCTGCACAGGAGCCTGGCCTTTGATACGTCGGACCGAAAGATCCCCGTTCAATCCCACAATGAGACGGTCACAGGTTCCAGCTGCGCGGGACAGAAGGCTCAGATGGCCTGGGTGGAGGAGGTCGAAGACGCCGTTGGTGAATCCGATCCTGTAACCCTTGCGCCTCCACACCGCGACCATTTCCACTGCAGATGGCAAGTCCATGACCTTGGATTCTGCCCTTGAGGCTTGCTGCTGATGAATGGCGCGCAGGAGCTCCTGGGGGCGCACAACGGCAGTGCCCACCTTTCCCACGACTATGCCAGCGGCTATGTTGGCTAGGGCCGCAGCACCCGACAAGGGAACACCAATACCCTGTGCCGCCCCGAGCACTGCGATGACCGTGTCCCCTGCTCCTGAGACATCGAAGACCTCTCTTGCCTCGGCCCTGAGATGCATGACCTCTCCGGCAGCACTCACCAGGGTCATGCCTTCCCTCCCCCGCGTGGCCAAGAGCGCATCCAGCCCGCACAAGTCGATCAGCTTTCTGGCCGCAGCCACAACCCCCTCATCCCCATCCACCAAACACCCCGTAGCCTGGCCAAGCTCGGCGAGATTGGGAGTAAGCACCGAGGCCCCCCGGTAGCGGGTGTAATCGCTTCCTTTGGGGTCAACGAATATCGCTTTCCCCTCATCTTTGGCCTGGCTAATGGCAAAATTTAGGATCTCTGCACCCAAGAGCCCCTTGGCATAATCGGAGAGGACTACCACATCGCAGCAGTCCAGGAATCCCTGGATGGCTTTTTTCACCTCTTCGCCAGTGTCGCGCCCGATGGGGTAAGTGGATTCAGTATCCACCCTTAGAACCTGTTGCCCGCCGGCCATGAAACGGGTCTTCACAGTGGTCCTGCGGGAAGGCTCCACCACCAAACTCGCATCCACGCCGCTGAGGCTCGAGAGCATTTGGCTGATTTCCTTCCCTTCGGGATCCTCCCCGACCACGCTCACTAACGCCACCCGGCAGCCCAGGGCTTTCAAGTTGCGGACGACGTTCCCAGCTCCCCCAAGGAACGACTTCATCTCAGCTTCCCTCAGGACCGGAACCGGAGCCTCGGGTGAAATCCTGGAGACCTCCCCATAAACAAACCGATCCAGCATCACGTCCCCCACAACGAGGACACGCGCCTCCTTAAGACGTTCTACCCAGTGCGACAACGATAAGGAATCACACATGGTCCTGAAATCCAATGTGTCTTCGAAGAAAAGGCATAACCATATCTAGCCGCTGTTAAGACAAATCCCCAGGCCTTTCACCGCAACTCAACGCCCCATGCCTGGAAACCCAATCTCCCAGGGCAAACTTCCAACGGATTCAGTGGTTCACTCTCTCAGAGTTAAGGATAATCCAGGTTAGCCTTTGCCTTTCAAAATCATACTCATAACCCGGGCCGAGCAAAGAAGAACGTGTCGAAGGACCGGCTTCAAAGCCAAGCCTTTAATCAGGTTTACTTTTTTTGTCTTCAGCCGTATCTCAATCTCTTTCGATAAATCTGACGGTCTACGCCCCTATTTCACATCCTACGGCATTAAGACGCAAAGGGAATAATTTCCAGTCCTACAAATCCTCTTCCCCCCCCGGCCGTTTACCTAAGCCGTCCGATCCTGTCTATTGTTAGGGTAACCCTTGGGGGTTTTTTTGCGCTTTCTAAGGTATAAAAGGAAGAACATCGTTGGCCCAATTAACAAGAATATCGCTGACAGTAGCAAGGGGTGGCGAAACAAACCAGTTCGATAATAAATTGAAACGGTTAACCTCCCAACTTCAGTTCTCCCAAGAACCATATCCCGGAAGTCAGACAAACTTCGAAGAATAAGAACCCTCAAATTACGTTTTGATATATCGACAGGACCGGCACTTTGGTTTGCGTCGTAGACCAGTTCTACGACTCTGCTTTCCCTTGCTGGGACATCGACCCTAAAAGTAATCCAATCCCCATCCCTTTGAAACTCAATTGGTTTTCTATCAACATTAACACTTACCACTAGAGGCAACAAAGGTTCTTGCTTTCGAACCCAGTACCTCCTATCCTGAGCTTCAAGATTCTCTATTATTATCTCTCCCGATGAGGCGATTACATCGTAATCTCCATCGACACGTAAGCGCTTTAGATACCACCTTCGGGCTATCTCGGCAAGCGAAACCCATTTCGTCTGAGGTTGGGCACGGTTTATGAACCGCGCCACTCCATCAAAGGCCCCCATTCCTTCAGCAAACAGATCATGGTGTGACCCAAAAATAACCGGGTTATCCAAGAGCAGATCCAAGAGTATTTGAATCTGTTGTCTACTAGCTAGTTTTGGATAAACAGGCGCCCGTCTGAAGCTCGGGAATCCCGCAAAATCGGTTAACACCGATCTCATCCAACGTGGATCCTCTCTTGGAATTGAAGCCCCAAGAGGAATATGAGGGCCATTCACTGTTGCCAAGAAACCATGCCTCTTAAGAAGCTCGAGCACCCCTTCCGACCCTATAGCGTAAGGGAATATCATAACCTTATCATAGGGCAGCCTCGTCAATCTCGATAGTTCGTCCATCCTTGCCAAGGCAGTTCTTAATTTTTCCGAATACTCCATTGACAGTGTAAAATTTCTTTCCTCGCCGCTTTTCCCAAGATACCTCTCGAACTCCTTGTGGTCGTGGTCATTCCCGTGTACGCTTAGCGATATTCTGTCTAAATTCCGATTGAGGAGCTCGACGACCTTCGGTTCACTTCTATCGTAATTCCAAGGGATAAATCCTATAGTCGTGTGGAAGTTCTCCCTCTTCGCATGCTCAACTAAGCCTGCGTAACTAAGGTTGCCGTAGGGTTCAACAAGCCAGGGATCATCGATTGTCAGGTTTGCGAAATCGCTAGATCCGTGCCAAGCGCTCACACCAAAAGCATACTTCAAAAATATCAGCAAAACTGCCATGTCAAGAAGAGTTTCCCCCATATTTCCTGTTTCGGCATAATTTCTTCCACTTACCAACGCGGCCTCTAAAAAAATATCCTGCTCTCTCCATCGAAACTTAGCCAGCACAGGTGCACACGCTCCATCTCCACCCGGGCAGTACTCCACCACCGACTCTGCTTTCACAAAGGATTCATTTGCCAGCACAAGGGAAAGCCGTGAGCCATCACTTTCCAACGCTATATCTTGTCCAGAGAACTCCGAGCAAAGCTCACGCGGGCCTGAAAACCTGTAAAACCGTTTTCCGGCGATCCCGCTCCTCTTGTCAATTCCTATTACCGCTCCTTTAGTCCACTCTTTTAGAAGGACCGGAGACGCGTCTCTGTCTAATCCCATAATCAAAACTGGTGCATTAACACCAATTTTACTCATAGCAACCCAAAACTCCTCCGGAGTCAGCTTATTGAATATCGCCCGATCCACCAAAACCGCTCTCACGCGATCACCAGACACCATCCCTGGCAGCAACCCCTTGAGCTCCATATCGCCTAACTTAATCGTCTCGAGGTTTAACCCGAGCAGATGGCAAGCCGTTTCGAGCTTCTTATTTCCTTCTGCCTCAATCTCCTTCCCCTTCAGGTACAACAAACTTGCCCCCTCCGAGCAAGTGGGGAATAAAGTTCCCAATAATGAGGCCGTTATCACCCAAACAAGGACGAGCCACTTGCATCGGTATTTCACTCCGCTATCGAACGGTTCGACCACAGTCGTCATACCTCCAATATTGTGTGGTTCTTTGAATCCCTTTCTACGGATCAGAAGAATGAAGAAAAAT
Organism: Rhodocyclaceae bacterium; assembly: GCA_013388985.1. Lineage (GTDB taxonomy): Bacteria > Pseudomonadota > Gammaproteobacteria > Burkholderiales > Rhodocyclaceae > Sulfuricystis. The sequence goes on along the minus strand of JACAEF010000106.1, from coordinate 842 downwards.
CGTCCACAGCCAGCCCCCAAATAACCTCTTATGGAACAAAAAAGAGAGCCTTCCTTGATGTCGGTATGGCCACTGTGGTTAGAACGCCGCGACATCTTTTCACTGCATCAGAAGCCCACTCATGCTGAACAATCCCATCCTTACCCCACCCAAACTCCAAAATTGAGGGGCCAAATTTATTCACCCTTCAGCAACCTCAGGGGTAGACCGTGCGTCAGTGTGCCACCTGACAATTCTGGCCGGAACTCCAACAACAGTGACATTCGGGGGCACGTCCTTCACCACACAAGCGTTAGCACCTATCTTTGCTCCGTTGCCGATTGTTATTCTTCCCATCAATCGTGCCCCTGCCCCTATCTCAACATCATCCCCAATGGTCACTGGTCCGCCCGCAATACCCACAAAATGCCTGATTTTGACGCGTGCACCTATTTTAGCTGAAGGGTTGATTACAATCCCAATCTTATGGCCAAAACTTACACCGGGCCCGATTTCAACGTTGTACGGTATGTAGGAAACAAACACAAATCGGATGAAAAGCATTATCAATCTCGGCAAGAGGGGAATTCTATGCTTCCATAGCCAGTTTGAAATGTAATACTCGACTTTACAAGTTATTTCCGGATTTAGCCGGATTAGCTAGTGATGTTGGCATGTTATAATGAGAAACATTGTAGGACCCTACAATGATGGTACGATACATCGGATATTTTAATCGAATTAGATAGGGCTAATGCATTTTTCTCTTGACAAGTACGACCCCACAAGATATAGTGCCATCCATGGCACACCTGCACAAAAAGATAAAAAGGGGAAGGCCATACTACTACGTCAGAGAAGTC
>JACAEF010000042.1 GCA_013388985.1 Rhodocyclaceae bacterium | reverse complement strand
GGCGTCTGCGGCGTTGTCGGGCTTGCCAAGGGGAGGCGCCCTTGGCTTCGCCCTCCGCCTTGCATCCATCCCTTTCCGGCCAGCAACGCCATCCGCCGGATGATTGAGAACAGGCCCTATAATCGATCGCACTAAAAGAAGGAGTGGGGCATGAGCTTCAAGGCGTTTCTGATTCGGCAACAAGAAGGCAAAGTGGTCGCCGGCTTCGAGCAGATGGACGAGTCGGCGCTCGATCCGGGTGAAGTGACGATCCGGGTCCTCTGGTCGGACGTCAATTACAAGGACGCCTTGGCGGCAACCGGGGCCGGCAGGATCATCCGGCGTTTCCCCTGCATCGGTGGCATCGATCTCGCAGGCGTGGTGCTCGACAGCCAGAGTCCGAAATTCCAGCCCGGGGATACCGTGCTTGCCACCAGTTACGACATCGGCGTCGCCCATCATGGCGGCTATGCCGAGCTGGCGCGTATTCCGGCGGACTGGGTCCATAAACTCCCGGCCGGCCTCGACTTGCGCGAGGCGATGGCGCTCGGCACCGCAGGATTTACCGCGGGTCTGGCGCTGGCGCGCATGGAGCACGACGGCCTGCGGCCGGACAAGGGGCCGGTGGTCGTCTCGGGCGCGACGGGTGGCGTGGGCAGCATCGCCATCGAGATCCTCGCCAAAGCGGGCTACGAGGTGCATGCGCTGACCGGCAAGGCCGAGGCGGTGGATTACCTCAAGCAGCTCGGCGCGAAGGACGTCATCCTGCGCTCCAGCCTCGATCTTTCGAAGATCAAGCCGCTCGACAAGGCGACCTGGGCCGGCGCCGTGGATAACCTCGGTGGCGACGTGCTGGCCTGGATGGCGAGCACGATGAAGCAGGGGGGCACGATCGCCAGCATCGGCCTGGCCGCCAGCATGGAACTGAAAACGACGGTGGCGCCGTTCATATTGCGCGGCGTGTCATTGCTCGGCATCGATTCCGGCTACATCGGCGAACCCTGGCGCAGCGCGGTCTGGCAGCGCCTCGCCAGCGACTGGAAGCCCAAAAAAGTCATCGAGCAGACGCGCGAGATCGGCTTCGAGCAGTTGCCGGAAGTCTTCGACGATTTCCTGCAGGCGCGCGTCGTCGGACGCATCGTCGTGCGTATCCAGAATCCATGACAACCAGAGGGAAGAGAAAATGACGAAGTACGCGGATTTTCATCGACGCTCGATCGAGCAACGCGATGCATTCTGGGCCGAGCAGGCGCAACTGATCGACTGGCAGACGCAGCCAGCCACGATTTGCGATTACAGCCGGCCACCGTTCGTCAAGTGGTTTTCGGGCGGGACGACGAACCTCTGCCACAACGCGGTCGATCGCCATGCCGCCCAGCGGCCGAACGATCGCGCGCTGATCTATGTCTCGACCGAGACGAACGAGGAGAGGACCTACAGCTTCGCCGAGCTCAAGACCGAGGTGATGCGCATGGCGGCGATCATGCAGAGCCTCGGCGTGAAAAAGGGCGACCGCGTGCTGATCTACATGCCGATGATTCCCGAGGCGGCCTTCGCGATGCTCGCTTGCGCGCGCATCGGCGCGATCCATTCGGTGGTGTTCGGCGGTTTTGCCTCCGGCTCGCTGGCCACCCGCATCGATGACGCCAAGCCGAAACTGATCGTCTCTTCCGATGCCGGCATGCGCGGCGGACGGGCCGTGCCTTACAAGCATCTGCTCGACGAGGCGATCAATCTCTCCCAGGCCAGGCCCGAGAAGGTGTTGATGGTCGATCGTGGCATCGACAAGGGCTTCGCCAAGGTCGCCGGCCGCGACGTCGATTACGCCACATTGCGCGCGCAGCACATGGCTGCCGACGTGCCCTGTGAATGGCTGGAATCCTCGGAACCCTCCTACATCCTCTACACCTCGGGTACCACCGGCAAGCCCAAGGGCGTGCAACGCGATACCGGCGGCTATGCCGTGGCGCTCGCCGCCTCGATGAAATACATTTACACGGGCTTTCCGGGCGAGACCTATTTCGCCACCTCGGACATCGGCTGGGTGGTCGGCCACAGCTACATCATCTACGGCCCGCTGATCGCCGGCATGGCCACCGTGATGTATGAGGGCACGCCGATCCGGCCCGATGCCGGCATCTGGTGGAGCCTGGTCGAGAAATACAGGATCAACGTGATGTTCTCGGCACCGACCGCGATCCGCGTGCTCAAGAAGCAGGATCCGGCCTATCTGAAGAAGCACGATCTTTCCTCGCTCAAGCATCTGTTCCTCGCCGGCGAGCCTCTGGACGAACCGACGCACAAGTGGATCAGCGAAGCGCTCGGCCGCCCGGTGATCGACAACTACTGGCAGACCGAGACCGGCTGGCCGATGCTCTCGGCAGTGCCGGGCGTGGAGAAGACGCCGATCAAGTTCGGCTCGCCCTCGTTTCCCGTGTTTGGCTACGATCTCAGAATCTTCCGCGAAGACGGCACGGAATGCGGGCCGAACGAAAAGGGCATCGTCGGCGTCGTGCCGCCGCTGCCGCCGGGCTGCCTCTCCACCGTCTGGGGCGACGACGAACGCTTCGTCAAGACCTATTTCTCGCTCTTCAAGGAACCGCTCGTTTATTCGTCGTTCGACTGGGGCATCAAGGACGAGGAGGGCTACCACTACATCCTCGGCCGCACCGATGACGTGATCAACGTCGCGGGCCACCGTCTCGGCACGCGCGAGATCGAAGAGGCAGTGCAGGCGCATGCCGCGATCGCCGAAGTGGCGGTGGTGGGCGTCAATGATCCGCTGAAAGGCCAGGAGCCGGTCGCTTTCGCCGTCGTCAAGGATGCGGCGAAGATCGCCACGCCCGAGCTTCGCGCTGCGCTCGAGACCGAGGTCAAGAAGACCGTCGATGACATCCTGGGGCCGATCGCGCGACCCAAGCACGTGCATTTCGTCACCGGCCTGCCGAAGACGCGCTCAGGGAAAATGTTGCGCCGCTCGATCCAGGCGCTGGCCGAAGGCCGCGATCCGGGCGATCTGACGACGCTCGACGATCCGTCGACGCTGGAGCAGATTCGCCAGGTGCTCGCCCAAGGCTGATCGGTGCCGTGGGCCGC
>JACAEF010000013.1 GCA_013388985.1 Rhodocyclaceae bacterium | reverse complement strand
GGCTTGTGCAGGTGGTGGTTCTTCTCGTCCATCTTGGCGACGAAGCCGGACGGCGCCTTGAAGGTCTGGCCGGCCATCGCGGCGATCACCTTGTCCACGTCGGTGGACTTGGCCTTCTCGACCGCCTGCTTCCACATGTGGATGCCGATGTAGGTGGCTTCCATTGGGTCGTTGGTGACCACGGTGTCGGCGTTCGGGAGTTTCTGTTTCTTCGCCCAGTCGCGATACATCTTGATGAAGGCGTCGTTTTCCGGGTTCTTGATCGACATGAAGTAGTTCCACGCCGCCAGATGCCCGACCAGCGGCTTGGTATCGACGCCGCGCAGTTCCTCCTCGCCCACGGAGAAGGCGACCACCGGCACGTCGGTGGCCTTGAGTCCCGCGTTGCCGAGCTCCTTGTAGAAGGGCACGTTCGAGTCGCCGTTGATCGTCGACACGACGGCGGTCTTCTTGCCTTCGGAGGCGAACTTCTTGATCTTGGCGATGATGGTCTGGTAATCGCTGTGGCCGAAGGGGGTGTATTCCTCCATGATATCGGCATCCGAGATGCCCTTGCTCTTCAGGAAGGCGCGCAGGATCTTGTTCGTAGTGCGCGGATAGACGTAGTCGGTGCCCAGGAGCACGAAGCGCTTCGCTTCGCCGCCGTCCTTGCTCATCAGGTATTCGACGGCGGGAATCGCCTGCTGGTTGGGCGCGGCGCCGGTGTAGAAGACGTTCTTTTCCAGTTCCTCGCCCTCGTATTGCACCGGGTAGAACAGGAGACCGTTCAGTTCCTTGAACACCGGCAGCACTGACTTGCGCGAGACGGAAGTCCAGCAGCCGAAGACGACGGCGACCTTGTCCTGGGTGAGGAGCTGTCGCGCCTTCTCGGCGAATAGCGGCCAGTTCGAGGCCGGATCGACGACCACGGGTTCGAGCTTCTTGCCGAGCACGCCGCCCTTTTTGTTGATCTCTTCGATGGTCATCAGCGCTGTTTCTTTCAGCGCGGTCTCGGAAATCGCCATCGTGCCCGAGAGCGAATGGAGGATGCCGACCTTGATGGTGTCGGCGGCGAGAGCCGGAGCGGAGATGAGTCCGGCGGCGGCAAGTGCGACAGTGAGGGCGGTGGCCTTGACGAAGTTGCGACGTTGCATGTGCGTGCTCCCTTGTGAGGATTGAGTGATTGCTGCAGAAGAAAATGGAATGAATGTGCGCATGTGCGCTGCAACACCATGAGCGAATAGCGTGCCAGCAGCTCATTGGGGAACAATGCTGCTCAAACACAGCTGTAATGCAGACCCACTATTTCGAGGCGGTGTAGCTAGCGCCCTACTTTGGGGCAACCGTCAGGAGCCTTGCACACTGAAGGTGCAAACAACCTTCCGCATGCCGTCCCGCCAGCGCCGACTTTGCATCGGGCGGCGTAGAATGCGCTCCTTCCCCAAAGGAGCATAGCGAAGTGAGCATCAGCCCCATCCAGGACATCGTCGCCGAAATGCGCGCCGGCAGGATGGTCATCCTCGTCGACGAGGAAGACCGCGAGAACGAGGGCGATCTCGTCCTCGCCGCCGAGTTCGTGACCCCCGAGGCGATCAACTTCATGGTCACCCATGCGCGCGGCCTGGTCTGCCTGACGCTGACCGAGGAACGCTGCCGCCAGCTCGACCTGCCGCTGATGGTGCGCGACAACCGCACACCCCACGGCACCGCCTTCACCGTCTCGATCGAGGCGGCCGAGGGCGTCACCACCGGCATCTCGGCGCACGACCGCGCCCGCACGATCCGCGTCGCGGTGGCCAAGCATGCCAAGCCTGCCGATCTCGTCCAGCCTGGCCACGTCTTTCCGCTGATGGCACAAAAGGGCGGCGTGCTGGTGCGCGCCGGCCATACCGAGGCCGGCTGCGATCTGGCGCAAATGGCCGGCTGCGAGCCCGCTGCGGTGATCTGCGAGATCATGAACGAGGACGGTTCGATGGCACGCCTGCCGCAGCTCGTCGAGTTCGCGGCCAGGCATGGCCTCAAGATCGGCACCATCCGCGATCTGATCCAGTACCGCTCGGAAAACGAAAAGCTCGTCGAGGTGGTCGCCGACAAGGAGGTGATCTGCACGCACGGCAGCTTCCGCCTGCGCGCCTTCCGCGACCAGACCAGCAATGATGTACATCTGACTCTGACCCGCGGCGAGATTCAGCCGGAGACCGAAACGCTGGTGCGGGTGCATGAGCCGGTCTCGGTGCTCGATTTCCTCGATTGCAAGAATCATCGCCACACATTTACGATCGATCAGGCGATGCGGATCATCAGCCAGGCGCCCAGCGGCGCGATCGTGCTGCTGCACCGGAACGAGACCGGCGCCGACCTGCTCGACGCCTTGCAAAGCGAGGCCCCCCGTCCGGCGCAGAAGTGGGATCCGCGTCTCTACGGCATCGGCGCACAGATCCTGCGCGAACTGGGTGTCGGCAAGATGCGGCTCATGGCCAGCCCGAGGAAAATGCCCTCGATGGCCGGCTTCGGCCTCGAAATCTGCGGCTACCTGACACCCGAGGAAATCCCCTCATGAGCTTCACACCGAATCCGGCCCCCACTTCCTCTCCCGCCACGGCCCGCTGCGCCGACCTGGCCGAGATCGAACCCAACCTCGCCGGTGCTGGCCTTTCCATCGGCATCGTGATGGCGCGCTTCAACAAGGACGTCGGCGAAGGCCTGCTCTCCGGCTGCTGCCATTAGCTGCGCCGCCTCGGCGTCGCCGATGTCACGCTCATCACCGTCCCGGGGGCGCTGGAAATTCCGCTCGCCTTGCAGACCCTGGCGCAGACCGGCAGGTTCGATGCGCTGGTGGCCATCGGCTGCGTGATCCGCGGCGAGACCTATCATTTCGAGGTCGTCTCGAACGAGTCCTCGCGCGGCGTCACCGACGTGCAGCTCGCCACCGGCATCCCGATCGCCAACGCGATCCTCACCGTCGAGAACGAGGCGCAGGCACAGGTGCGGATGATCCAGAAAGGTACCGAGGCGGCGCAATGCGCGGTCGAGATGGCCAATCTGATGAAAGCGCTGAAGTGAGCGCCGAAAAACTGCACGGCGAGAGACCCAGGAAGGCACCGGCCAGCCCGCGCCACCGCGCGCGCGAGTTCGTGGTGCAGGGCCTCTACCAGCATCTGGTCGGCGGTCAGGACCATGCCGCGATCGTCGCCCAGGCCGAATCGGTCGCCGGTTTCGAGAAGGCGCACCGCCCGCTCTACGACAGCCTGCTCTCCGGCGTGCTCGACGACCAGCAGGCGCTGCGCGCCCTGCTCGAACCTCATATCGCACGCAGCTGGGACGAGGTGTCGCCGATCGAGCGCAGCATCCTGCTTTTGGCAGCCTGCGAGCTCCGCGACCATCCCGAGACGCCGTGGCGGGTGGTCATCAACGAGGCGATCGAACTGGCCAAGTCCTTCGGCGGTACCGATGGCCACAAATTCGTCAATGGCGTGCTCGACAAGCTGGCGCCGCAACTCCGCCCCCACGAAAGCCCGCTCCCCTTCACTCCCCTTGCGGAGGGCTCCAAATAGCTCGCGTCGCTTATGCGGCGCTCAAGGATTACGGGCGTCTATCGTAGTGAGCACCTTGCGCCTTCGGCGCATGCCGCGCCATTCACGATAAGAAACCCCCGCGAAACGCCGCGAGCGGGATGGGATGCAAGGCGCACGGAGCGCAGGATGCGAGACATATCCAGTCGATAGGCGAGCATCCGAGCACCGCGCAACACAGCAGACCGGCCGTGCAGCAAGTTTCGCAGGGGTTTCGATAATATACTGTTCGCATGCCTTCCGAATTCGCCCTGATCGACCGCTACTTCCGTCGCCCGCCGCGCCACGCCGTGCTCGGCGTCGGAGACGATGCCGCCATCGTGCGCCCCAGTCCCGGCTGCGAGCTGGTGATCTCCACCGACATGCTGGTCGCCGGCACGCATTTCTTTGCCGACGACGATCCCGAGGATCTCGGCTGGAAAACGCTCGCGGTCAATGTCTCGGACATCGCGGCGATGGGCGCCCAGCCGCGCTGGGCCGTGATCGCCGCTGCGCTGCCGACCGCGAACGAAGACTGGCTGGAGAAATTCTCCACCGGCCTGTTCGCCTGCGCCGATGCTTTCGGCATCGACATCATCGGCGGCGACACCACGCGCGGGCCCCGCAATTTCTGCGTCACGATCTTCGGTGAAGTACCGCTCGTCGGCCTGCAGAGTCAGGCCCTGCTCCGCTCCGGCGCCCATCTGTACGAGGAAATCTGGGTCTCGGGCATGCCCGGCCGTGCCGCGCTCGGGCTGGCCCATCTGCAAGGACGCATCGCGCTGACCGAGCCGGCGCTCTCGGTCTGCCTCGCCGCCCTGCGCCGCCCGCAACCACGGGTCGAGCTCGGCCTGGCCCTGCGCGGGATCGCCTCCGCGGCAATCGACGTCTCCGACGGCTTGCTGGCCGATCTCGGCCATCTGCTCGAAGCCTCCTGCCTGGCCGCCACGCTGCATCTCGATCGGCTTCCGGCGCCCGGCCTGGAGCGCGATGCCTACCTTTCCGGCGGCGACGATTACGAACTGATCTTCACCTCACCGCCGGAGCATCATGCAGCGATTCTCGGCCTGTCCGAACGCCTCGACCTGCCGCTCACCTGCATCGGCAAGACCGAAGCCGGGCCCGCAGGCAAGCTCACGATTTTCGACGCCCACGGGCAGCCGGTCGAGGTGACGCAACGCGGCTACGACCACTTCGCCTGAGATGGCCAAAGCCCCTGCCCCACCCGCCGGCTTCCTGCTCTCCCACCCGGCGCATCTGATCGCCTGCGGCTTCGGCAGCGGCCTCTCGCCGCTGGCACCGGGCACCGCCGGCACGTTGTTCGCGTGGCTGACCTATCCGCTGCTGCGCCTCTTGTTCCCGGCCGATGCGGCCTGCGCGGTCTTCCTGCTGCTGGCGTTCGTGCTGGGTGTCACCACCTGCCACATCACCGGCCGCAATTTGGGCGTGGTCGATCACGGCAGCATCGTCTGGGACGAAATCGTGCCGTTCTGGGCCGTGCTGATGATGACCCCGACGGGCGTGCTCTGGCAGCTCGCCGCCTTTCTTTGGTTCCGTTTCTACGACATAGCCAAGCCTCCGCCGGCGCGCCATTTCGACGAACGGGTCAAGAACGGCCTCGGCGTGATGATGGATGATGTAATCGCCGCCGGCTACACCCTTTTCACCCTCGCGCTCTTCAAGCGCCTCGTCGAGACGTTGTAATGGAAGCCGAACTGGTCGCGCTCTCCGCAGCGGTCGGACAGATCTGCCAGCTGCGCGGCCTGACGGTCGCCACCGCCGAATCCTGTACCGGCGGCTGGGCAGCCCAGGTGATCACCCACACGCCCGGCAGCTCGGCGTGGTTCGAGCGCGGCTTCGTGACCTATGCAAATGCGGCAAAAGTGGATATGCTTGGAGTACGCATGTTCACCATAGAAACCTTCGGCGCGGTCAGTCTCGAAACCGCCGGGGAAATGGCCGCGGGCGCGCTGACACATTCCAACGCCACGATTTCATTGGCCATCACCGGAATCGCCGGGCCCGGCGGCGGCTCTCCGGAGAAACCGGTCGGCACGGTCTGTTTCGCCTGGTGCCTGAAGGGAGGAGTGCCGTCCTGCGAGCGCCGATTTTTTGCAGGCGACCGCGAGGCGATCCGCAGACAATCGGTGATCCATGCGCTCACGGGGCTGATTGTTACCGCAAGAAACATGCCATAATTCTTTAAATTGCAATGACGGATTGGAGCGTGCGCCTGTGCCGCCCTCTGGATCCGCAGTAACCGGAGAACGCGATGGACGAAAACAAAGCGAAAGCCCTGCAGGCCGCGCTGGCCCAGATCGAAAAGCAGTTCGGCAAAGGCTCGATCATGAAGATGGGTGAGGGCCAGATCGAGAAAGACTTGCAGGTCGTCTCGACGGGTTCCCTGGGCCTCGACATCGCGCTCGGCGTCGGGGGGCTGCCGCGCGGCCGCATCGTCGAAATCTACGGCCCGGAATCCTCGGGCAAGACGACGCTGTGTCTCTCGGTCGTCGCCGAGATCCAGAAACAAGGCGGTGTGGCCGCCTACATCGACGCCGAAAACGCGCTCGACCCGGTCTATGCCGCCAAGCTCGGCGTCAATGTGCCGGACATGCTGATCTCCCAGCCCGACACCGGCGAGCAGGCGCTCGAGATCGCCGACATGCTGGTGCGCTCCGGCGGCGTCGATCTGATCGTCATCGACTCGGTGGCCGCCTTGGTGCCCAAGGCCGAGATCGAGGGCGAGATGGGCGACCAGCTGCCTGGCCTGCAGGCGCGGCTGATGAGCCAAGCGCTCAGGAAGCTCACCGCCAACATCAAGCGCACCAACACGCTCGTCATCTTCATCAACCAGATCCGCATGAAGATTGGCGTCATGTTCGGCAACCCCGAAACGACCCCCGGCGGCAACGCGCTCAAGTTCTACGCCTCGGTGCGCATGGACATCCGCCGCGTGGGCAGCATCAAGAAGGGCGAGGAAGTCATCGGCAACGAGACCAAGGTCAAGGTCGTCAAGAACAAGGTGGCGCCGCCCTTCAAGGAGGCGCATTTCGACATCCTCTACGGCGAGGGCATCTCGCGCGAGGGCGAGATCATCGAGCTGGGCGTCGAGCACAAGTTCATCGACAAATCGGGCGCCTGGTATGCCTACAACGGCGAAAAAATCGGCCAGGGCAAGGACAACGCGCGCGAGTACCTGCGCGAGCATCCCGACGTCGCCCGCGAGATCGAGAACAAGATCCGCGCCGCGGTCGGCGTGGCCGCCATGAGTGGTCCTGAAGCGGGTGAGTGAGCTCTATGCGCGTGCGGTGAGGCTGCTGGCGCGGCGCGAACACACGCGCGCCGAGCTGGCCCGGAAACTCGCTCCCCACGGCACCCCGGAAGAAATCGAAATGGTGTTGAACCAATTGGCCCGCGCCGGGCTGCAATCCGATGCGCGCTTTGCCGAAGGTTATCTGCGCAGCCAGGCCGGCCGGCTCGGTATCGCGCGCCTGCGCCAGACGCTGCGCACCAAGGGCGTCGATGCCGCACTGATCGAGGCACAGGTGGCCGACCTGCCCGACGAGCTGGCGCGCGCGCGCGCCGTCTGGGAGAAAAAGTTCGCCACGCCGCCCGCCGACGCCCGGGAATGGGCGAAACAGGCGCGCTTCCTGCAAGGGCGGGGCTTTTCCACCGAAATCGTCCGCAAAGTGCTAAAGGAAATCGACGCGTGACGACGCTCTCCGCCCGACATCTGTTCAAGAAATTCCGCCGCCGCACCGTCGTGAAGGACGTCAGCTTCCAGGTCGACGGCGGCGAGGTCGTCGGCCTGCTCGGCCCCAACGGCGCAGGCAAGACCACCTGCTTTTACATGATCGTCGGGCTGATCGCCGCCGACGGGGGCGAGATCTTCATCCAGGACGACGGCCGCGAGACGCGCATCACGCATCTGCCGATCCATCGGCGTGCCCGTCTCGGGCTTTCCTATCTGCCCCAGGAAAACTCGGTATTCCGCAAGCTGACCGTCGCGGAAAACGTCCGCGCCGTGCTCGAACTCCAGGACTACGACGCGGCGACGATCGATACCCGCCTCCAGGAACTGCTCGAAGAACTGCACATCAGCCACCTGCGCGATCAGGCGGCAATAGCGCTCTCCGGCGGCGAGCGCCGCAGGGTCGAAATCGCCCGTGCGCTCGCCACCCAGCCGCGCTTCATCCTGCTCGACGAGCCGTTTGCCGGCGTCGATCCGATCGCCGTGATCGACATCCAGAAGATCATCGGCTTTTTGAAGGAGCGCGGCATAGGCATCCTGATCACCGACCACAACGTGCGCGAGACCTTGGGCATCTGCGACCGCGCGACGATCATCAACGAAGGCGAGGTGCTCGCGGCTGGACATCCGGCCGAGATCATCGATAATGAAAATGTGCGCCGGGTCTATCTCGGCGAACATTTCCGGATGTGAGTGTCGTGAAGCAAACGCTCCAGCTCAAGCTGTCGCAGCATCTCGCACTGACGCCGCAGTTGCAGCAGTCGATCCGCCTGTTGCAGCTGTCGTCGCTGGAGCTCAACCAGGAAATCGAGCAGGCGCTGCAGGAAAATCCGCTGCTCGAACGCGAAGAGCCAGGCGAGGCCATCGTCTATGGCGGTGCTCAGGATGCCTTGGCCCATACCCGCGACGAAGCACCCAGCAGTGGCGAAGAACGTGTCGAAGCGACCGCTGAATGGAGCGAGGAGGGCTTCGAATGGCCCAGCAGTGGGGCCAAAGGGCCGCGCGATCCGAACGACGAGAACGATGTCGACGCGGGAGAATTGCAGGCCGCCGCGACGAGTCTCTCCGATCACTTGATCTCCCAGCTCGCCTTGAGCCAGCTCTCCGGCCGGGAGCGCCTGCTCGTCGCCTTCCTGATCGAGGCGCTCGACGAGGATGGTTATCTCGCCCAGCCGCTCGAAGAACTCGCCGAAGTACTGCCCCCGGAGCTGATCGGCGAGCCGGACGAGGTGATCGAGGACTTGCAGATCGCGCTCAAGCATCTGCAGAGCCTCGATCCGCCTGGCGTCGGCGCGCGCAATCCCCGCGAATGCCTGCTGCTGCAGCTCGCCAACCTGCCGGCCACGCCGGCACGCGAGCTGGCGCGCACGATCGTCAGCGACCACCTCGAACAGCTGGCCTCGCGCGACTACGCCCGCATCAAGAAAGCGACGGGCTGCGACGACGAGGCGCTGCGCGTCGCGCAGGATCTGATCCGCTCGCTCAACCCGCGTCCCGGCGCGCAGTTCGCCACGCTCGACACGCGCTATGTCGTGCCGGATGTGATCGTCAAGAAGCTGCGCGGCCAGTGGGTCGCCCAGCTGAACCAGGAAGCCATGCCGCGCCTGCGCATCAACCGGCAGTATGCCGATCTGTTGCGCCGGCATCGCGCGAGCGGCGGCAATAATCTCGCCGGCCAGCTGCAGGAAGCCAAGTGGCTGATCAAGAACGTGCAGCAGCGTTTCGATACCATCGCGCGCGTCGCCCAGGCGATCGTCGACCGGCAGCGCGCCTTCTTCGATCACGGCGAGGTCGCGATGCGGCCGCTGACGCTGCGCGAGATCGCCGAGACGGTCGATCTGCACGAATCGACGATCTCGCGCGTGACGACGCAGAAGTATCTCGCCTGTCCGCGCGGCGTCTATGAGCTCAAGTATTTCTTTGGCAGCCACGTCGCCACCGATACCGGCGGCGCGGCTTCATCCACCGCGATCCGGGCGCTGATCAGGCAGCTCGTCGCCGCCGAAGACGGCCACAAGCCGCTTTCGGACGCGCGCATCGCGGACATCCTCGGCGAACAGGGCATCGTCGTCGCGCGGCGCACCGTCGCGAAATATCGCGAATCCCTGGGCATCCCGCCGGTCAATCTTCGCAAAACTCTCTAAAGAGGAGCCATCATGAATCTCACCATCACTGGGCACCACATCGAGGTCACTCCCGCCCTGCGCGATTACGTTTCCAGCAAGTTGGAAAAGATCGTGCGGCATTTCGATCAGGTCACCAGCGTCCATGTGATCCTTTCCGTCGAAAAGCTGGTGCAGAAGGCCGAGATCACCCTGCACGTCAAAGGCAAGGACATCTACGCCGACAGCAGCGACACCGACCTCTATGCCGCGATCGACATCCTGATCGACAAGCTCGACCGTCAAGTGCAGAAATACAAGGGCAAGCACAACGATCACGGCCATACCCGCCCGACCGTCGAGTAGGCGGGGAATCCCTCCACTTGCCAGGGGACGAGGTATATACTTCGCCCCCTGTTCGCCGGAAAGCCGGGATACCCCCGGGGCGCGGCGATTCCTTACAGTCACTCAGGGTGAGCGGGCGATCCCCAGACCTGAAATGAACCTGATAGCTCAACTCCTTGGCCGCGACGACATCGTCGTCGGCCTCGACGTCACCAGCAAGAAGCGCCTGTTCGAACAGGCCGGCCAGCATTTCGAAAAGCTGCACGGCATTTCCCGGAATACGGTGTTCGATGCGCTGTTCGCGCGCGAGAAGATGGGATCGACGGGCCTGGGGCTGGGCATCGCCATTCCGCATGGCCGCATCAAGGGGCTCAAGGAGGCGCGCGGCGCCTTTTTCCGTCTGACCACACCCGTTCCGTTCGATGCGCCGGACGGCCAGCCGGTGAATCTGGTTTTCGTGCTGCTGGTCCCCGAAGCCGCCAGCGAACACCATCTGCAGCTCCTCTCCGAACTGGCCCAAATGTTCAGCGACAAGGGCTTCCGCGAACGGCTCGTGGCGGCGGCGGATGCAGCCGCGGTGCATTCGCTCTTCACGCAGTGGCAATCGCTCAGCTGATCGTCGCCCAGCTGTTCGAGAAGAACCGCGAACGGCTGAAGCTCACCTGGATCGGCGGCACCCTCAACCGCCCGATCGCCGTCAATCGCGATGACGTTTCCCCGGCCGACCTGATCGGCCATCTGAACCTGATCCACCCCGACCGGGTGCAGGTGCTCGGCTCACCGGAGATCATCTGGTACAAGCGCCATCTCGGCGACCCACACGAGCACATCTTCCAGCAAGTCATCGACGCCCGTCCGCCGGCGATCATCGTCGCCGACGGCTGCGACATCCTCGAAGAAATCCGCGTCGCCTGCGAAGCGACCGACACGCCCCTGTTTTCCACGCCGCTGCCGACGGCGCAGGTGATCGATGCGTTGCGCGTCTATGTCTCCCGCCAGCTGGCCGAAACCGTGATGCTGCACGGCGTGTTCATGGACGTGCTCGGCATCGGCGTGCTGATCACCGGCGATTCCGGCGTCGGCAAGAGCGAGCTCGGTCTTGAACTGATCACCCGCGGCCACGGACTGGTAGCCGACGACGTCGTCGAGGTCTCGCGTGTCGCGCCGGACGTCCTCGAAGGTCGCTGCCCCGAGCTGCTCAAGGATTTCATCGAGGTGCGCGGCCTGGGTTTGCTGAACATCCGCACCGTCTTCGGCGAAACCGCTTGCCGGCGCAAGATGCGCCTGAAGCTGATCACCCATCTACAGCGGCCCACGCCCGGCGCGGGCGATCTGCCGCGCCTGCCGCTCGACGCGTTGACCGAAAACATCCTCGGTGTGCCGGTGCGCAAGGTCGTCCTGCCGGTGGCCGCCGGCCGCAACCTCGCCGTGCTGCTCGAAGCGGCCGTGCGCTCGACGATCCTGCTGCTACGGGGTATCGACAGCATGGAAGAATTCCTGCAGCGCCAGCAGCGCGCGCTCGACCAATCCGAGTTCGGCTGAGCGATGGCGCGCCTTGCGCTATGATGCGCCATCCCCATCTGTAGGTCACCTGCAACCCTGACTGAAACGAACATGGCCGGACTCGACCGCAAGACCCCGATACCCACCGAAATCAAGCTGCACCAGAAGTCGCGCGAAATGGAAATCTCTTTCGACGACGGCAGCAATTTCCGCCTCTCCTACGAATTCCTCCGTGTCTATTCGCCTTCCGCCGAGGTGCGGGGCCACGGGCCCGGGCAGGAAACCCTGCAGACCGGCAAGCGCAACGTCGAGATCAAGTCCCTCGAACCCGTCGGCAATTACGCCGTTCAGCCCGTGTTCTCCGACGGCCACGATACCGGCATCTATTCCTGGGATCTGCTCTACGCCTACGGCAAGAACCGTGACGCGCTGTGGGAAGACTACCTCGCCCGCCTCGAGGCGGCCGGCGCGAGCCGCGATGTCGATTCCACGACCCAGCCGCCGAAGACCGGCGGAAGCTGCGGCAGGCATTGACGGGATCCCCCATGGCGGACACCCACTTCGGCTTCCAGACCGTCCCGGAAAGCGAAAAGGCGCAACGGGTCAAGGGCGTGTTTTCATCGGTCGCCGACAAATACGACCTGATGAACGACCTGATGTCCGTCGGCCTGCACCGGCTGTGGAAGCTGTTTACGCTCCAGGTCGCTCTCGCCCGCCCGGGCGAACGGGTGCTCGACATCGCCGGCGGCACCGGCGATCTGGCCTCGGCCTTCCACAACAGCGTCGGCCCTACCGGCGAGGTCTGGCTCACCGACATCAACAACGCGATGCTGACGCGCGGCCGCGACCGTTTGCTCGACGAGGGCAAGACCGGCCCCGTCGCCCAGTGCGATGCCGAGAAGCTGCCCTTTCCGAACGATCATTTCGACATCGTCACCGTCGCGTTCGGCCTGCGCAACATGACCCACAAGGATCGGGCGCTGGCCGAAATGTTCCGCGTCCTGCGCCCCGGCGGCCGCCTGCTGGTGCTCGAATTCTCGAAAATCTGGCAACCGCTCTCGCCTGCCTACGACTTCTATTCGTTCAAGGTCCTGCCGTGGCTGGGCCAGAAGGTGGTCGGTGATCCCGACAGCTACCGCTATCTGGCCGAATCGATCCGCATGCACCCGGATCAGGAAACCTTGAAGCAGATGATGGAGCAGGCCGGTTTCTCCCGCGTCGATTATTTCAATCTGACGGCGGGCGTGGTCGCGCTGCATCGCGGCTACAAGATCCGATGATCGAACGGTTCTTGCTCTCCGCTCTGAACCATCTGCTCGACGGCGCGCACTGGGCGCGCACGCGGCTCGCCCCGTTTGCCGGCCGCCGGGCGCGCTTCGACATGCCTCCCCTCTCTTTGGCCTTCGAAGTGACTGCGGAAGGCCGCCTGTCACAGGCTGACGATGTCGCCGCGACAGACGTCGTCATCCGCCTGCCGGCCGATACTCCGCTCCAGCTTCCTCATGGACTCGACAAGGCGATGGCCCAGGCGACCGTGGAAGGCAATGCCGAATTCGCCACCGCCCTCTCCTTCGTCTTCCGCAACCTGCGCTGGGACTTCGAGGAAGATCTGTCACGGCTCGTCGGCGACATCGCCGCCCATCGGCTCGTTCTCGCCGCCACACGCTTTACCGACTGGCAGCGCCGTGCGGCGGCAAATCTCGCCGAGAATCTCGGCGAATATCTCATCCATGAAAAGCGGCTGTTGGTCGCCCAGCACGAGCTTTCCGCCCTGCGGGCAGACATCGAGCGCTTCGCTGCCGATCTCGGCCGCGTCGAAAACAAGCTCGCCTCGCTGCGCCGCTGAGGGTCACGGCGACTGCGTCTCGCTCATCACCATCAAGACCACGGTTTCATCCGTTTCCGGCATCTTGATGCTACGGCACTGCCATTGCAGCCAACGCACCCCGCCCATCGGCGGAATCACGCCCATCCTGACTTCGAGCGAATGCATTCCCCCTCCTGCGGCGATCAGCTGCATCCCGGGGTGATCCGACACCGGCAAGGCAACCCCCTGCGCATCCACCCAGCGCAGGTTCAGGTCTGCGAAGCGGCTGCCCCGGCGTAGCGGCGTCCCGATCAGCGACTCGGCGGCCGGATTGGCCAAGAGGATCTTCTGCTGGGCGTCGATCACGACGATGGCGAACGGCAGCGCCTCGAACACGGCGGTGAATCCCGCCGCGATGCGCCGGCGTGCCGCGTCGGCTTCCATGTAGCTGGTGATGTCCTCCTTGACGGCCATGAAGTGCGTGATGCGGCCTTTCGCATCATGCACGGGCGAGATCGAGGCGCGTTCCCAGTAGAGGGAACCATCTTTGCGCCGGTTATGGAATATGCCACGCCATTCCCGCCCTGCTTTGATCGTTTTCCACAGGCGCCGATATTCTTCCTGCGAGGTCTCGCCCGACTTGAGCAGACGTGGCGTCTGGCCGACGACCTCCTCGACGCGGTAGCCGGTCGTGCTCACGAACTTCGGATTGGCATAGACGATCCTGCCTTCGCTGTCGGTGACGATGATCGTCGCCGGGCTCTGTTCGAGCGCATGCATCAGCAGACGTTGCCGCTGGCTCGCCCGGGTGAATTTTTCCTGGGACAGGGCGGTGGCGACCCGTTTCGCACTCAATTGCGCCCGGGCGCGCGCTTCACTGGCGCGAAACCAGGTGCGCAATGTCGTCGTCGAGACATTGAATTCGCGCGCGATGTCGAACAACGGCACTTCGCCGGCGCGCATCAGGGCGACGGCGCGCTCCTGGGCTTCCTTGCTGTGTCGCATTTCGGTCGGCCGGGGGAAAACAATGGACCGATTTTAATGGGTGCCGTTCCGCCAGCGCCGACTTTACGCGAAAAGAAAGGGCAGCCATCGCTGCCCTTCCCATTGCGATCGAGCAAGTGCCTACTTGCGACGTAGCCTCTGGATCGCGGCGAGCTGCGCCACCGCCTCGGCGAGTTCGGCCTGGGCGCGGGCGAAATCCATTTCGGCGCTCTTGTTGGCCATCGCCTCCTCGGCGCGTTTCTTCGCCTCGATCGCCTTGGCTTCGTCGAGGTCCTTGCCGCGGATTGCCGTGTCGGCGAGCACGGTCACCAGCCCCGGCTGCACCTCGAGCACGCCCCCCGCGACGAAGATCAACTCTTCTTCGCTCTGGTTCGGAATCTTCAGGCGCACCGCGCCGGGCTTGATGCGCGTCATCAGCGGCATGTGGCCCGGCAGGATGCCGAGCTCCCCGGCCTCGCCGGGCAGCACGACGAACTCCGCCAGGCCGGAGAAGATCGACTCTTCGGCGCTGACGACATCTACATGAACTGTGAGTGCCATCGCGGCCCCTTACTGGAGTGTCTTGGCCTTTTCGAACGCTTCCTCGATGCCGCCGACCATGTAGAAGGCCTGCTCGGGCAGCTGGTCGCACTCGCCGTCGACGATCATCTTGAAGCCCTTGATCGTCTCCTTGAGCGTCACATACTTGCCGGGCGAGCCGGTGAACACCTCGGCGACGAAGAAGGGCTGCGACAGGAAGCGCTGGATCTTGCGCGCCCGCGAGACGGTGAGCTTGTCCTCGGGCGACAGTTCGTCCATGCCGAGAATGGCGATGATGTCGCGCAGTTCCTTGTAACGCTGCAGCGTCGCCTGCACACGGCGGGTGGTCTGATAGTGCTCCTCGCCGATGATGTTCGGGTCGACCTGGCGGCTGGTGGAATCGAGCGGATCGACCGCCGGGTAGATGCCCAGCGAGGCGATGTCGCGCGAGAGCACGACGGTCGCGTCGAGGTGGCCGAAGGTGGTCGCCGGCGAGGGGTCGGTGAGGTCGTCCGCCGGAACGTAGACCGCCTGGATCGAGGTGATCGAGCCCACCTTGGTCGAGGTGATGCGTTCCTGCAGCCGGCCCATTTCCTCGGCCAGCGTCGGCTGGTAGCCCACCGCGGAAGGCATGCGGCCCAGGAGCGCCGAGACTTCGGTGCCGGCCAGCGTGTAGCGGTAGATGTTGTCGATGAACAACAGCACGTCACGGCCCTCGTCGCGGAAGGCTTCGGCCATCGTGAGGCCCGTGAGCGCAACGCGCAGGCGGTTGCCCGGCGGTTCGTTCATCTGGCCGAACACCATGCCGACCTTGTCGAGCACGTTCGACTCCTTCATCTCATGATAGAAGTCGTTGCCCTCGCGGGTGCGCTCGCCCACGCCGGCGAACACCGACAGGCCGCTATGTTGCTTCGCGATGTTGTTGATCAGCTCCATCATGTTCACGGTCTTGCCGACGCCGGCGCCACCGAACAGACCGATCTTGCCGCCCTTGGCAAACGGACAGATCAGGTCGATGACCTTGATGCCGGTCTCCAGCAGTTCGACCGACGGGGAGAGCTCGCGGAAGGCGGGCGCCTTCTGGTGGATCGGACGACGCTCGTCGGTGCCGATCGGGCCCGCTTCGTCAATCGGGCGGCCGAGCACGTCCATGATGCGGCCGAGCGTGGCGTGGCCGACGGGCACCGAGATCGGCGCGCCGGTGTTATTGACCTTCATGCCGCGGCGCAAGCCGTCCGACGAGCCCATCGCGATCGTGCGCACGACGCCGTCGCCAAGCTGCTGCTGGACTTCGAAGGTCAGACCTTCCTCGCACCCGGTCTCGCTCGGGTCGATCATCAGGGCGTCGAAAACCTTCGGCATTTCACCGCGCGGGAACTTGATGTCCACCACCGCGCCGATGCACTGAACAATGTTTCCTTGACTCATGGTCGTATCCTCAAATTTCAAATCAGCCCGCGATCGCCGCGGCACCGCCGACGATCTCGGAAATCTCTTTGGTAATCGACGCCTGGCGCGCCTTGTTGTAGACCAGCTGCAGCTCCTTGATGACGGTACCGGCGTTATCGGTCGCCGCCTTCATCGCCACCATCCGCGCCGACTGCTCGGAAGCCATGTTCTCGGCCACGGCCTGGTAGATCAACGCCTCGACATAGCGGGTCAGCAGTTCGTCGATGACCACCTTGGCCTCTGGCTCGTAGAGATAGTCCCAGGAACCTTCGGGCGTGCCGAGCCGCTCGCCGGTCAGGGGCAGAAGCTGTTCCAGCACCGGCTCCTGACGCATCGTGTTGATGAAGCGCGTATAGGCGAGATACACGACATCCAGCTCGCCATTCTGGAATGCATCGATCATCACCTTGATCGGCCCGATCAGCTTGTCCAGATGGGGGGTGTCGCCCAGATGCACGGCATGGGAGATCACGTTGGCGCCGAGGCGCTGCATGAAGCCCAGGCCCTTGTTGCCGATGCAGGTGGCGCGGATGTCCGTCGCTCCTTCGGCTTCCCACTTGCGCACTGCGGAGAGCGTCATGCGCAGCACGTTGGTATTGAGGCCGCCGCACAGGCCCTTGTCGGTCGTCACCACCACCAGCCCGACGCGCTTGTGCTCCGGGGCGCCTTTCCTGCCCAGGAACGGATGCCGGTACTCGGTGACGTTGGCCGCCGCCAGGTGCGCCGCCAGGCGGCGGATCTTCTCGCTATAGGGACGGGCGGCGCGCATCCGCTCCTGCGCCTTGCGCATTTTGGATGCGGCCACCATCTCCATGGCCTTGGTGATCTTGCGGGTGTTCTGGACCGACTTGATCTTGGTGCGTATTTCCTTGCCGCCTGCCATGGCGCGTTTCTCCCGACGGGGTTAGGCCCAGGTCTTCTTGAACGCGGCGATGGCAGCGGAGAGCTCCGCTTCGCCTTCCTTGTCCAGATCCTTGGTCGTCTCGATCTTCTCCATCAGCGCGCCGTGCTGCTGACGCATGTATTGATGCAGCGCCGCCTCGAAAGGCAGGATCTTGTTGCTGTCGACGTCGTCGAGAAAGCCTTGGTTGACCGCGAACAGGGACACCGCCATTTCGGCGATCGGCAACGGCGAATACTGCGGCTGCTTCATCAGCTCGGTGACGCGCCGGCCACGTTCGAGCTGCTTTCTGGTCGCGTCGTCGAGATCGGAGGCGAACTGGGCGAAGGCCGCCAACTCACGATACTGGGCAAGGGCGAGACGCACACCGCCGCCGAGCTTCTTGATGACCTTGGTCTGCGCGGCGCCGCCGACGCGGGAGACCGAGATACCGGCGTTGATCGCCGGACGGATGCCGGCGTTGAAGAGGTCCGTCTCGAGGAAGATCTGGCCGTCGGTGATCGAAATGACGTTGGTCGGCACGAAGGCGGAGACGTCACCGGCCTGGGTTTCGATCACCGGCAGCGCAGTGAGCGAACCGGTCTTGCCTTTCACGGCGCCGTTGGTCATCTTCTCGACCCAGGCTTCCGAGACGCGCGCGGCGCGCTCGAGCAAGCGCGAGTGCAGATAGAACACGTCGCCCGGATAAGCCTCGCGGCCCGGCGGACGGCGCAGCAGCAGAGAGATCTGGCGATACGCCCAGGCCTGCTTGGTCAGGTCGTCATAAATGATCAGCGCATCCTGACCGCGGTCGCGGAAATATTCGCCCATCGTGCAGCCGGCATAGGGGGCGATGAACTGCATCGCGGCGGATTCGGAAGCAGTCGCGGCGACGACGATCGTGTAGTCCATCGCGCCGGTTTCCTCGAGCTTCCTGACCACGTTCATGATCGTCGAGGCCTTCTGGCCGATCGCGACGTAGATACAGATCAGATCCTTGCCCTTCTGGTTGATGATGGTATCGACCGCGACGGCGGTCTTACCCGTTTGCCGGTCGCCGATGATCAGTTCGCGCTGGCCGCGGCCGATCGGCACCATCGAGTCGACGGATTTCAGGCCCGTCTGCACTGGCTGGGATACGGACTTGCGCCAGATCACGCCCGGCGCGACCTTTTCGATCTTGTCGGTGAGCTTCGTCTCGACCGGCCCTTTGCCATCGATCGGCTCGCCGAGCGCATTGACGACGCGACCGATCAGCTCGGGACCGACCGGCACTTCGAGGATGCGCCCGGTGCATTTGACCGTGTCGCCTTCGGTGATGTGCTCGTATTCGCCCAGCACCACCGCGCCGACCGAGTCGCGCTCGAGGTTCAGCGCCAGGCCGAAGGTGTTGCCCGGGAATTCGAGCATTTCGCCCTGCATCACGTCGGCCAGGCCATGGATGCGGCAGATGCCATCGGTGACGGTCACCACCGTGCCTTCGTTGCGGGCGGTGGGGGCCAATTGCAGATTCTGGATCCGGCTCTTGATCAGTTCGCTGATTTCGGAGGGATTGAGGTTCATGGAAAAACTCCTAGTTCTTGAGCGAAACCGCCATGGCGTTCAATTTGCCACGGACGGAAGCGTCGATGACCTGATCACCCAGGGCGATGCGCACCCCCCCGATCAGTTCCGGGTCGACCTGGACGGTCGCCTTGATCTTGCAGTCGAACTTACGCTCGAGATCGCCGACGAGCTTGTCCAGTTGCGCATCGGTGAGCGGAAACGCGGAAGTGACCAGCGCCTCGCGCGTGCCTTCCTGGGCGTTCTTGAGTTCGTCGAAGAGGGCGCTGATCTCGGGCAGCACATCGAGGCGACGGTTGTCGACGAGAATGCTGAGAAAGTTGCCTTGTTCGGGCGAGAGCTCGCCCGCCACGCCAAGAAACAGCTCGGCCAGCGTCGATGAGGTGAGCCGCGGATCGTTCATGCACTCGCGCATCGCGGGATCCGCGGAAGCCGCAGCCAGACGCGAGAGCGCGTCCTGCCAGGAAGCCAGAGCCCCGGACGCCTTGGCCAGCTCGAAAGCCGCTTCGGCATAGGGCCGGGCAATGGTGACGTTCTCGGCCATGACGGATCAGAGCTCCGCCTTCAGCTGATCGAGCAGCTCGGCGTGCTTGGCCGGATCGATTTCCTTGCGCAGGATGCGCTCGGCGCCGGCGACGGCGAGCTGCGCCACCTGATCGCGCAGCGCTTCCTTGGCACGCTGGGCGGCGGCCTCGGCCTCGCCTTCCGCTGCAGCGCGCGCGGCGGCGATGATGCGTGCCGCTTCGGCACGCGCCTCGTCGAGGACCTGCGCCGCCTGCCGCTCGGCGCCGCCGCGCAGCTCGTTGGCGGCCTCGCGCGCCTTGCGCAGCTCTTCGGTGGCACGCCGTTCGGCCAGTTGCAGATCGGTCTTCGCCTTGTCCGCCGCCGCCAGTCCTTCGGCGACCTTCGCGGCACGCTCGTCGAGCGCCTTCATGATGGGCGGCCACACGAACTTCATCGTGAACCACGCCAGAATGAAGAACACAACCAGCTGGGCGAATAGCGTTGCGTTCAGATTCACGGTTTCGCTCCTTTAAAGCGTCAGAGAGGAAAGCCGCTTACTTGATGAACGGATTGGCGGTGGTGTACCAGAGGGCGATACCGGTGCCGATGATGAACGCGGCGTCGATCAGGCCGACCAACAGGAACATCTTGGTTTGCAGGGTATTCATCAGCTCGGGCTGGCGGGCGGATGCTTCGAGGAAGCGGCTGCCCATGATGCCGATGCCGATACAGGCGCCCGCAGCGCCCAGACCGATGATCAGACCGGCGGCCAGCGCGACGAAACCAACGATGCTTTCCATGATGACTCCTTGTGTTTGAAATGAAGGTTGGATGAAAGATGGGGTAAAGCGGAATCAGTGACTTTCATGTGCCTGGCCGACATAGACCAGCGTCAGCATCATGAAGATGAAAGCCTGCAGCGTGATGATCAGGATGTGGAAGATCGCCCAGATCGAGCCGGCGATCACGCCACCGAGCCAAAGCAGGCCGGAACCGAAGGTGCCGGCCCAGGCGGCGCCCATCAGCGCGATCAGCATGAAGATCAGCTCACCGGCGTACATGTTGCCAAAGAGACGCATGCCGTGCGAGACCGTCTTGGCGACGAATTCGATCAGCTGCATCGCGAAGTTGACCGGCCAGAGCAGCGGATGCGCGCCGAAGGGGGCAGTAAACAGCTCGTGGACCCAGTGGCCAAGGCCCTTGATCTTGACGTTGTAATACAGGCAGATCAACAGCACGGCGAGCGACATGCCAAGAGTGGCGTTCAAGTCAGCCGTCGGCACGACGCGCATGTAGGCATGATGCGGATCATGTCCGGCGGCGCCGTAGATCGCCGCCCAGAGGTTGGGCAGCAGGTCGAGCGGCAACAGGTCCATCGCATTCATCAGGAAGATCCAGACGAACACGGTGAGCGCCAGCGGAGCGACGAACTTGCGCGATTCGGGCGAATGGACGATGCCTTTGGCCTGATCGGCGACCATCTCGACGAGGATCTCGACCGCCGCCTGGAAGCGACCCGGGACACCAGAGGTCGCCTTGCGCGCGGCGCGCGCCAGCAGGAAAACGGCCAGCAGGCCGAGCGTGATGGAATAAAACAGCGTATCGAGGTGGAAGACCGACCAGTCGACCAATGAAGTCTGCGTCGCGCTCTTCCAGTGGGTCAGGTGATGGACGATGTATTCGGAGGCGTTGGGTGCGTGCTCGGTAGCCATGTCTTCAGGTCTTCAGCAACAGCGCGAAAAGATTCACAAACATCACGGCAAACAAGCCGGCGATCAAGGCCGGCCATTGGACTTCCATCACTCGCGGCAGCGCCAGCAACAAGGCGACGACCGCCGCGAGCTTGACGGCCTCGCCGATCAGAAACCCCGCCGCAGTCCCGCGCCGCATGGTCATCGCCGCCATCAGACGCAGCATGAACAGCAGGTTCGGCAGAATGTAGGCCGCCCCACCGGCCAAGGCCGAAAGCGCCGCACCTCCGCCGGCGACGATGCCGGCCACGACCGCCGTCGCGAAAACCGCGCCCGCCTGAAACAGGAGCGTCTTCAGCATCTTGCGGGCGACCCGGATTCCACCTGGTTTCTCATCGTGCCGCCGACGCTTCCGACCCGCCAGCGGCGCGCGCTACCGCACAAAGCGCGCGAATATATAGCGTTCACTGAAATAAGTCAATATATCTACTGCTATGCAACAAATTTATCCGCGAAAAACGCCTATTCACCGCGTAGCCGCTTCAGGATGCCATCGAGCTGATCGAGGCTGCCAAAACGGATCGTCAGCGCTCCAGCACCCTTGCGGTTAGCGCTCACTTTCACGGTGGCGCCCATCATGTCGGATAGCTCTTCTTCGAGCCGTTCCAGGTCGCGGCTTTTCGCCGGGGCGCTCTTGTGTGCCTGCGGGTTGAGTTCCCGTGCCACGCGGCGTTCGGTTTCGCGCACCGACCAGCCCTTGTCGGCCGCCTCGGCAGCCAGCCGCCCCTGCTCGCTCTTCGGCGCCGCCAGGATCGCGCGCGCATGGCCCATCTCGATGTCGCCGGCCATCAGCAGGTCCTGCGCCGGCTTGGCCAGCTGCAGCAGGCGCAGCAGATTGGTCGCCGCCGAGCGCGAGCGGCCGACGGCTTCGGCCGCCTGCTGGTGCGTCATGCCGAATTCATCGATCAGGCGTTGCAGGCCGGCGGCCTCTTCGAGCGGGTTGAGGTCTTCGCGCTGGATGTTCTCGATCAGCGACATCGCCAGCGCCGCCTCGTCCGGAATCTCGCGGATGAGCACCGGCACCTCGGTGAGGCCCGCGATCTGCGCGGCGCGCCAGCGACGTTCGCCGGCGATGATCTCGTAGCGGCCGCCCGCGACGGGGCGCACGGAAATCGGCTGGATCAGGCCCTGCGCCTTGATCGACGCGGCCAGTTCCTCCAGCGAACCCGGGTCCATGCGCGTGCGCGGTTGATACTTGCCCGGCTGCAGATCGCCGATCGGCAACGTGGCCTGGCGTTGCCGGACTTCGTTGTCGCCGGCATCGTCGTTGCCGGCCAGCAGCGCATCCAGGCCGCGCCCCAGCCCCTTCTTGCGTTGGATCATGCTCGTTGCTCCTTCTCCCAAGCGCCGACGCGCTCGATCATTTCCTGTGCGAAACCCTGATAGGCCTGCGCGCCCTTCGCATGCCTGTCGAACAGCACCCCGGGGATGCCATAGCTGGGCGCCTCGGCGAGCCGGACGTTGCGCGGCACCAGCGTCCTGAAGACCTTGTCGCCGAAATGTTCTTCGAGCTGCCGCGACACCTGGTTGGCCAAGGTCGAACGCGGGTCGAACATCACGCGCAGCAAGCCGATGATCCTGAGCTCGCGGTTCAGATTGCGATGCACCTGCTTGATGGTATTGACGAGATCCGAGAGCCCCTCCAGCGCATAGTATTCGCACTGCATCGGGATGATCACGCCGTGGGCGGCGCACAGGCCGTTTAAGGTCAGCATCGACAGCGAGGGCGGACAGTCGATGAGGACGAAGTCGTATTCGTCGGCATGCCGCGCCAGCGCGTCGCGCAGGCGCTGTTCGCGCCGCTGCAGGTCGACCAGCTCGACCTCGGCGCCGGCCAGATCGCGGTTGGCCGGCAGCACGTCGAACTGCCCGGAGGGCGAGCGCGAGCGCGCCTCGGCCAAGCTCGCCAAGCCCAGCAGCATCTGATAGACCGAGACGCGCAGCGTGCGCTTGTCGATGCCGCTGCCCATCGTCGCATTGCCTTGCGGATCGAGGTCGACCAGCAGCGTGCGCTGGCCGGCCTGTGCCAGCGCCGCGGCCAGGTTGACGGCTGTCGTGGTCTTGCCCACCCCGCCTTTCTGGTTGGCGATCGCGAAAATGTGCATGCTCAGTTTCCCCTTTCCAGTAGCAAGAGGCAGCGCTCGGCGCCGAGGCCGGGAACGTGCAGTTCATGGCAGGCGGCCAAGCGCCAGCCGGGGGGCAGGGCCGCGACCTCATGGGCAGGATACGCGCCTTTCATCGCCCACAGCCGGTCGGACAGATGGCCGGCCAAGGCGACGAAATCGGCCAGCGAGGCAAACGCGCGCGAGATCACGCCATCGAACCTTCCCTGCAGGTCTTCGACACGACCGCAGTGAATGCTTACATTGGCCAAGCCGAGCTCGATTTTCGCCTGCTGCTGGAACGCCGCCTTCTTGGCCACCGCCTCGACGGACATAACCTGCCAGTCGGGCCGGGCGATCGCCAGCACCAGGCCGGGCAGGCCCGCGCCGCTGCCGACATCCGCCAATGAATAGTGCCGTCCCACCAGCGCCGACTTTTGCAAAACGGGCAGGACGGCCAGCGCGTCGAGCAGATGCTGCGTCACCATCGCGGCTGGATCGCGGATCGCCGTCAGGTTGTAGACCTTGTTCCATTTCGCCAGCAGGGCGAGATAGGCCCGCAGTTTCTCCTCCGCGTCCGGCGGCAGCGTGAGCCCCAGCGCGGCGATGCCCTCCGAAAGCGTCATCCGCGCAGCCTCTTCAGATGCACGAGCAGCACGGCGATGGCCGCCGGCGTGACGCCCTGGATGCGGCTCGCCTGCCCCACCGTCTGCGGCCTGGCCTGGCTCAAGCGCTGCCGCACCTCGATCGACAGACCGGTGAGCTGCATGTAGTCGAGATCGGGCGGGATCGGCGTGTTTTCCTGGGCGGCCATGCGGGCGACGTCTTCCTTCTGCCGTTCTATGTAGCCCTGATACTTGGCCTGGATCTCGAGCTGCTCGACGACTTCCGGCGCTTCGACCGGCGCGCCTGCGCCCGGCAGGCTCATCAGCCGTTGATAGCTCACCTCGGGGCGACGCAGCAGATCGAATAGGGCGTACTGTTTCCGGCCGCTACGCTTAACCCTCGCTTCGCTCGGGTTAGCCTGCAACGAAACTTCGTTTTCGCGCTCGATCGGCTTGCCCAGCACCCGCTCGATCTCATGGCGCGCGACGACGTTCGGATTGATCCAGACGCTCTTCAAGCGCTCGATCTCGGCGGCGATCGCATCACGCTTGCGGTTGAAGGCCTCCCAGCGCGCGTCATCGACCAGGCCGAGGCGGCGGCCGGTCTCGGTGAGCCGCAGGTCGGCGTTGTCCTCGCGCAGGCTGAGGCGGTATTCGGCCCGGCTGGTAAACATCCGGTAGGGTTCGGAGACACCGCGCGTGATCAGGTCATCGACCAGCACGCCGAGATAGGCCTCGTCGCGGCGCGGCCACCAGCCTTCCCTGCCCAGCGCCTGCAACGCGGCGTTGGCGCCGGCGAGCAGACCCTGGGCGGCCGCCTCCTCGTAGCCGGTGGTGCCGTTGATCTGGCCGGCGAAGAACAGGCCGGCGATCGCTTTCGTCTCCAGCGTCGCCCGCAGCGCCCGCGGATCGAAGTAGTCGTATTCGATCGCGTAGCCCGGCCGCGTAATGTGGGCGTTTTCCAGGCCGCGGATCGAGCGCACCAATTCCAGCTGGACGTCGAAGGGCAGGCTGGTGGAGATGCCCTGCGGATAGTATTCGTGCGTGTCGAGCCCTTCCGGCTCGAGGAACACCTGGTGGCTGTCCTTGCCGGCGAAGCGGTGGATCTTGTCCTCGATCGACGGACAATAGCGCGGCCCGATGCCCTCGATGACGCCGGCGAACATCGGCGAGCGGTCGAGATTGGCGCGGATGATCTCGTGGGTGCGGGCATTGGTGTGCGTGATCCAGCACGGCACCTGGCGCGGGTGCATCGCCGTCTGGCCGAGAAACGAGAACACCGGCGTCGGAGTGTCGCCCGGCTGCTCCTGCATCACCGTAAAGTCGATCGTCTTGCCGTCGAGACGCGGCGGCGTGCCGGTCTTCAGCCGGCCTACCGGCAGGCTCAGCTCGCGCAGCCGCGCCGCCAGCGAGAGCGACGGCGGATCGCCGAAGCGGCCGGCGCGGTAGTTTTCCAGCCCGACATGCACCAGGCCGTTGAGGAAGGTGCCGGCGGTCAGCACCACCGCACGGGTCTCGAAGCGGATGCCCAAGCGGGTGACGACGGCGACGACCCGCTCCCCTTCCAGCTCGATGTCGTCGGCGGCCTGCTGGAAGATGGTCAGGTTCGGCTGATTCTCCAGGCGGCGGCGGATTGCCTGCTTGTAGAGCACGCGGTCGGCCTGGGCGCGGGTGGCGCGCACCGCCGGCCCCTTCGAGGCGTTGAGGATGCGAAACTGGATGCCGGCCTCGTCGGTGGCCAGCGCCATCGCCCCGCCCAGCGCATCGACCTCCTTGACCAGATGGCCCTTGCCGATGCCACCGATCGACGGATTGCATGACATCGCGCCGAGCGTCTCGATATTGTGGGTCAGCAGCAGCGTGCGTGCGCCGATGCGCGCCGCGGCCAGCGCCGCCTCGGTGCCGGCATGGCCGCCACCGATGACGATGACGTCGTAGCGATCTGGATAGTGCATGCGAAAAGTCGGCGCTGGCGGGACGGCACGGAACGGGAAAGGGGCGCCATGATACCGCCGAAGGCGGCTAGCGCCCAAATTGTTTCACGTGAAACAGGCACCAGCTGGTTTCACGTGAAACATTGCGCGGCTCACTTCCTGCCGAGGCCGAGATAACTCTCGATCACCTTCGGATCGTCCTCGAGCTGGTCCGAGGGCCCTTCGAGCGCGATTTCGCCGGTTTCCAGCACATAGCCGTAATCGGCGATCTGCAGCGCGGCGCGCGCGTTCTGCTCGACCAGCAGGATCGCCACCCCCATCGCCGCGAGATCGGTGACGACGCGGAAGATTTCGCGCACGATCAGCGGCGCCAGGCCGAGACTGGGCTCGTCGAGCATCAACAGTTTTGGTTGCGCCATCAGCGCCCGGCCGACAGCGAGCATCTGCCGTTCGCCCCCGGAAAGCGTGCCGGCCATCTGGCGACGACGCTCCTTGAGGCGCGGAAAGATGCCATAGACTTTCTCCAGCGTCTGGCGCTCGTCGCGAAAACCGAGGCGCCGACGCATGAAGGCGCCGAGCAGCAGATTGTCCTCGACGCTCATCTCGCCGAATAGCTCGCGCTTTTCCGGCACCAGGGTCATGCCGCGGGCGACCATCTGCTCGATCTCGATGTGCCCGCCCGCCGTCTCGCCGCCGAACGTGATTTCGCCGCGCGCGAACGGCAGCACACCCATGATCGCCGCCAGCAGCGTGGTCTTGCCGGCGCCGTTGGGGCCGATCACGGTGACGATCTGCCCGGGCAATACCTGCAACGAGACATGGTGCAGCGCCTCGACCTTGCCATAGGAGACGCACAGGTCGGTCACGCTGAGGAGCGGCGCGCGGCTCGTGCTTTCCATCTCACTCGACTCCGCCCAGATAGGCCTCGATCACCGCCGGGTCGTTCTGCACCTCGTGGGGCAGCCCTTCGGCAATCTTCTTGCCAAACTCCATCACCACGACGCGATCGGCCAGATCCATCACGAACTCCATGTCGTGCTCGACCAGCAGGATGCCCATGCCTTCGGCGCGCAGCTGGCGCAGCAGTTCGGCCAGCGCCTGCTTTTCGAGGAAGCGTAACCCGGCAGCCGGCTCGTCGAGCAGCAGCAGACAGGGATCGGCGGCCAGCGCCCGGGCGATCTCGACGATGCGCTGCTTGCCGAGCGGCAGACTACCGGCGGCATCATGAAGGTGCGCACCGAGGCCGACGCGCTCGCACTGGCGCGCCGCCTCGGCCAGCAGCCGGCGCTCCTCGGCGCGCTCCAGATGCAGCATCGCCGGCACGACGCCCCGGCTGCCGCGCATGTGCGCGCCCAGCGCGACGTTCTCCAGCACCGTCATCGCGGGCAGCAGGCGCACGTGCTGGAAGGTGCGGCTCATGCCCATCCGGGCGATGGCGCGCGAAGAGCGGCCCGCCACCTCCTGGCCGAGGAAGCGCACCGAACCGCTGGTGGGCGGATCGACGCCGGTGATCAGGTTGAACAGCGTCGACTTGCCGGCGCCGTTCGGGCCGATCAAGGCGAGGATCTCGCCCGCCGCGACGGCGAGGCTCATCCGGTCGTTGGCGACCAGTCCGCCGAATTTCTTCACCGCCTCGCCGACTTCGAGCAGCAGCGTGCCCGGCGCGGGAACGGCGCGCCGCGGCAACGGCGTGGCCGGCGCAAAGTCGGCGCTGGTGGCACGGCACCCCGCCTCCGGCACGAAGCGCGCGAGCATCGGCCACAAACCCTCGCGCGCGCGGTGCAGCACGAAGATCATCAGCAGGCCGAAGGCGATCACCTCGAAGTTGCCGGTCGCGCCAAACAGCTGCGGCAGGATGTCCTGCAACCACTGCTTGAGGATCGTGATCACCGCCGCGCCGACCAGCGCGCCCCAAACGTGCGCCGCCCCGCCGATCACGGCCATGAACAGATACTCGATGCCGATGTGAAGACCGAAGGGCGTCGGATTGAGGAAGCGCTGCAGGTGCGCGTAGAGCCAGCCGGAGAGGCAGGCGAACAACGCGGCGATCAGGAAGATGACGATCTTCATGCGGCCGGTGTCGACCCCCATCGCCTCGGCCATCAGCGAGCCGCCTTTGAGGGCGCGGATCGCGCGGCCGGCGCGCGAGTCGAGCAGGTTGCGCGTCAGCCAGACTGCGGCGAGCAGCACGAGCCAGATCAGGAAAAAGAACTGCCGGCCGTCGCGCAGTTCGAAGCCGGCGACGGCGAGCGGCGGAATGCCGCCGATGCCGGTATGGCCGCCGAGGAATTCGAGATTGCCGAACAGGAAATACAGCGAGATCCCCCAGGCGAGCGTGCCCAGCGGCAGGTAATGCCCGGACAGGCGCAGGGTCAGCGCGCCCAGGAGCAGCGCGAGCAGCGTGGTGAGCGCGATGCCGAGCAGCAGCCCACCCCAGGGATGGGCCAACGGCAGCAGCCAGCCAGGAAGGGACGCGGCGGTGGTCAGCCAGGCGGTCGCGTAGGCACCCATGCCGACGAACGCCGCCTGGCCGAACGAGGTCAGCCCGCCGATCCCCGTCAGCAGCACCAGGCCGAGCGCGACCAGCGCATAGAGCCCGATGTAATTGAGCAGCGTGATGTAGAACTCGGGCAGCGCCAGCGGCGCCACGGCCAGCAGCAGGACGAAAGCGGCGAGGACGAGGCGCGGCTTCATTCCTCCTCCTCGACGTGGCGCGTGGTCAGCGAGCGCCATAGCAACACCGGGATGATCAGCGTGAACACGATCACTTCCTTGAAGGCCGAAGCCCAGAAGGACGAGAAGGATTCGAGCAGGCCGACCAGCACCGCACCCGCCGCCGCCACCGGGTAGCTCGCCAGTCCGCCGATGATGGCGCCGACGAAGCCTTTGAGGCCGATCAGGAAGCCGGTGTCGTAATACACCGTCGTGATCGGCGCGATCAGGATGCCGGAGAGCGCGCCGATCGCCGCCGCCAGCAGGAAGGTCAGCCGGCCGGCCAGCGTCGTCGAGATGCCCATCAGCCGCGCGCCGGCGCGATTCACCGCGGTGGCGCGCAAGGCCTTGCCGTAGAGGCTCTTCTCGAAGAAGAAGTAGAGAGCGACGATCAAGAAGAGACTGGCGGCGATCACCCACAGGCTCTGGCCGCTGACGGTGAGCGCGCCGAGATCGAAAGAGGCTTCGGAAAACGCCGGGGTGCGCGAGCCTTCGGCGCCGAAGAACAGCAGGCCCAGGCCGACCAGGGTCAGGTGCAGCGCGACCGAGGCGATCAGCAGCACCAGCACCGTGGCTTCGGCGATCGGCTGATAGACCAAGCGGTAGAGCTGCGGGCCGAGCGGCACCACCACCGCGAGCGCGAGCAGCACCTGCAGCAGCAGCGGCCAGTTGCGCGGGGAGCCGCCGAGCAGCAGCGCGATGATGACGATTGGATAAACGAGCTGGCTGGCGACAAGCCGCAGCAAACGCCCTCTTCCGGCGCGCAGGCTGGCCGGCGCGTCGACGGCCGTCACCGCGATGCCCAGCGCCAGCAGCAGCCAGATCGTGCCGGGTGTCTGGCCGCTCTGGATGCCGGCCAGCGTCAAGGCGCCGTAGGCGACGAACTCGCCCTGCGGGATGAAGATCACGCGCGTGACCGCGAACACCAGCACCAGGGCCAGCGCCAGCAGCGCATAGATGGCGCCGGTGACGATGCCATCCTGGCCGAGCAACAGCGCGATTTGCAGATCCATTGGTCGATTCTTTCAAACGACAAGGGCGCCGGAGGCTTCCGACGCCCTTGACTTCAATGACCGGAATTTTATTGGATCAACTTCCAGTCGCCATTCTCGATCTTCACCATCACGCGGGCGCGCTGATCGAAGCCGAGATGGTCGGTCGGTGACATGTTGACGATGCCGTGCGAGACGGTGACGTTCTTCAGCCCTTCCAGCGCATCACGCAGCGCCGCCTTGAACTCCTTCGTGCCGGGCTTGGCCTTCTTGAGAGCCACCGGCACGGCGTGCTGCAGCAGGATGCCGGCATCCCAGGCGTGCGCGCCGAAGGTCGAGGCGCTGCCCTTGCCATGCGCCGCCTCATATTTGGTCACATAGTCGAGGGCCACCTTCTTGATCGGGTTGCTGTCCGGCAGTTGCGCGGCGACCAGCACCGGACCAGCCGGCAGCAAGGTGCCTTCACAATCCTTGCCGCAGACGCGCAGGAAATCCTTGTTGGCCACGCCGTGCGTCTGATAGAAAGCGCCCTTGTAGCCTTTCTCCTTCAGCGTCTTCTGCGGCAGCGCGGCCGGCGTGCCCGAACCGGCGATCAGCACCGCATCCGGCTTGGCGGCGATGATCTTCAGCACCTGACCGGTCACCGAGGTGTCGTTGCGGTTGTAGCGCTCGTTGGCGACGATCTGCAATTTACGCGCCTCGGCGATTTTCGAGAATTCCTGAAACCAGCCCTCGCCGTAGGCGTCGGCGAAGCCGATGAAGGCGACGGTCTTGATACCGGCGCTGGTCATGTGCTCGACGATCGCCGTCGACATCTGGATGTCGTTCTGCGGCGTCTTGAACACCCATTTGACTTTCGGGTTGCTGGTATCGACGATGCGCGCCGATGCTGCCATCGAGATCATCGGCGTCTCGGCCTCGGCGACGACGTCGATCATCGCCAGCGAATTCGGCGTGATCGTGGAGCCGACGATCACATCCACCTTGTCCTCGGTCAAGAGCTTGCGGGTGTCCTTCACCGCGGTGGTGGTATCGGACGCATCGTCGAGGACGATGTAATTCACTTTCTCGCCGCCGATCGAAGTCGGCATCAGGGCGATGGTGTTCTTTTCCGGAATGCCGAGCGAGGCCGCCGGGCCGGTGGCCGAGACCACCACTCCGACATTGATGTCCGCGAATGCCTGGCCAGCCAGTCCGGCTGCGAATGCCAGCGCCAGCAAAGACGGTTTGTGCAACTTCATGGGCTCCTCCCGAAAGTTTTGGTGAATGATGGCGAAAATCTTGCCCAATTTATCATCGCGACGGCCGTTCGTCCATGAATCCGAAGGGTTTCAGCCGCCGATGGCGAATGTGTCCCAAGCGATCTTCACGATCAGCGACGAGGTCATGATCAGGAACACCACCCGCACGAAACCGCTGCCGTGCCGGATCGCCAGCTTGCTGCCAAAACGCGATCCGGCGATGTTGCAAAACGTCATGCCGAAACCAAGCGCCCAGAGCACGTGGCCGGAAGGCGCGAACAGCAGCAAGGCGCCGGCATTGGTCGCGGCGTTGATGACCTTGGCGCTGGCCGAGGCGTGCAGGAAATCCATGCCGAACAGACGCACGAAGGCGAAGATCATGAAGCTGCCGGCCCCCGGCCCGAAGAAGCCGTCATAGAAGCCCAGCACGGCGCCGACCGAAACCGCCGCAATGAAAAGATGCTCCACTGCCAGCCGGGGCGGGCGTTTGGCTGCGCCGAAATCCGGCCGGGTCCAGGTGTAAGCCGCGACGGCCACGAGCAGGATGAGCACCAGCGGACGCACCACTGCTCTCGGCAGCCAGGCCACCACCGCGGCGCCGACGAACGAAAACACGAACGCCGCCCCCGCAGCGGGCAGCACGAGCCGCCAGGGAAGCTCCACCACCCGGGCGTAACGCCGCGCGGCATATGAGGTGCCGAAGATCGACGCCACCTTGTTGGTGCCGAACAGGGTCGCCGGCGCCTCGCCAGGCAGCGCGGCGAACAGCGCAGGGACCTGGATCATCCCGCCACCGCCCGCCACCGCATCGACGAAGCCGGCGAAAAATGCCGCGAGCAGCAATGTGAGCCAGAACGGATCGAAATCGATCATCGCCGTGCCGTCCCGTCAGCGCCGAGTTTCCTCACTTGCCGATGCAAAAGCGGCTGAAGATCACGCCCAGGAGGTCGTCGGCGGTGAATTCGCCGGTGATGGCCGATAATGCTCGTTGGGCCAGGCGCAGCTCCTCGGCCGCCAGCTCGAGCTGGCGCAGTTCATCAT
This sequence comes from Rhodocyclaceae bacterium, assembly GCA_013388985.1. Taxonomy (GTDB): domain Bacteria; phylum Pseudomonadota; class Gammaproteobacteria; order Burkholderiales; family Rhodocyclaceae; genus Sulfuricystis. The sequence goes on along the minus strand of JACAEF010000013.1, from coordinate 60,374 downwards.
GCGCCGCGGCGAGATGCGTTTCCGCTTCCGCCAGCGCTTCGAGGTGGCGTGCCCGCGCCAGCAGGACGTCCTCGCCATGGCCGTGCCAGCCGGCGATGCGCAGCAGTTCGTCGTGCAGCAGTGCGATACCCTCCCCCCGCTTTGCCGACAGCACGAGATGAACGACGCCATCGACGACCTGCCGGCCGGGCGGCCGCTGGGCGAGGTCGCATTTGTTTTCGATCACGATCCGCTCGATACCGGTCGGCAGCTGCGCAGCGATCGCCCGGTCGGCCGGCGTGATGCCGCAGCGGGCATCGACGATCTGCAGGATCGCGTCGGCTTTGGCGATCTCCTGCCAGGTGCGCGCGATGCCGATCTTCTCGACCGCATCCTCGGTCTCGCGCAGGCCCGCGGTATCGATGATGTGCAGGGGGATGCCCTCGACCAGGATCGTCTCGCGCACCGCGTCGCGCGTCGTGCCGGCGATGTCGGTGACGATCGCGCGCTCTTCACCGGCAAGCCGGTTGAGCAGCGAGGATTTGCCGACGTTCGGCAATCCGGCGAGCACTACCGTCAGCCCGGAACGCAGCACGCTGCCCTCGCGTGCCCGCGTGCGCAGACGGGCCAGATCGGCGCGCAGCGCTTCCAGCCGCGGCACGATGTCGGTGTCGGCGAGCGGATCGAGCTCCTCCTCGGGAAAATCGAGCGTCGCCTCGATCAGGCTCCTGAGCTCGATCAGGCCGTCAGTGAGTGCTCGCACGGCATGAGAAAACTCGCCCGACAGCGAACGCAGCGCGGCGCGCGCCGCCTGCGCCGAGGCCGCCTCGATCAGGTCGGCGATGGCCTCGGCCTGGGCGAGATCGATCTTTTCATTCTCGAATGCGCGCCGGGAAAGCTCCCCCGGTTCGGCGAGCCGCGCGCCCAGTTCGAGGCAGCGCGTCAGCAAGGTGTGCATCACTACCGGGCCGCCGTGGCCGTGGAGTTCGAGCACGTCCTCGCCGGTGAAGGAATGCGGTGCCGGGAAATAGATCAGCAGCCCCTGGTCGAGCAAGCCGCCATCGGCGGCGAGAAAATCCGCCAGCAAGGCGCGACGCGGCGAGATGCGCTCTGCGGGCTTGCCGGTAAGCCGAGAGGCCAGCGACAGCAGGCCATGGCCGGAGACGCGCACCACGCCGATCCCGCCACGGCCGGGCGGCGTGGCGATCGCGGCGATCGTGTCAGTGCGCTTTGAGGCCACTGGCCTCGATCATCCGGTTGACCTGCCACTGCTGGGCGATCGACAGGATGTTGTTCACCGTCCAGTAAAGCACCAGGCCGGCCGGGAAGAACAGGAACATGCCGGTGAACACGATCGGCATCCACAGCATGACCTTTGCCTGGATCGGGTCCGGCGGCGTCGGATTGAGCTTGGTTTGCACGAACATCGAAATGCCCATGATGATCGGCAGCACATAGTAGGGGTCCTTCACCGACAGATCGGTGATCCAGCCCAGCCAGGGCGCGCCACGCAGCTCGACGGTGCCGAGCAGCACCCAGTAGAGCGCGATGAAGACGGGAATCTGCACCAGGATCGGCAGGCAGCCGCCCAGGGGATTCACCTTCTCGCGCTTGTAGAGCTCCATCATTTCCAGATTCATGCGCTGCTTGTCGTCGGCGTAGGTTTCCTTGAGCTTCATCAGCTTCGGCGTCAGCACGCGCATCTTTGCCATCGACTTGTAACTGGCGGCGGAGAGCGGGAAGAAAATCAGCTTGATCAGGATCGTCAACACGATGATCGCCCAGCCCCAGTTGCCGACCAGCTTGTGGATCCACTGCAGCACCCAAAAGAGCGGCGCGGCGATGAAGGTAAGCCAGCCGTAATCGACCACCAGCTCAAGCCCTGGCGCGATCTTCTCCAGCTTGTCCTGTTCCTGCGGACCGGCATACAAAGGCACTGTCAGCGTCGGGCCGGAAAGCGGCAGGATGACCCCGGCGGCATAAAGATTGCCGTCCAGCTTGCGGGTGAAATATTCCCGCGGACCATTGGCCGGGATCCAGGCGGAAACGAAGTAATGCTGCACCAGAGCGACCCAGCCGTTGTCGGCGGTGGTGGGATATTTGCCCTTTTCGCCGAAGGCCTTGAAATCGATCTTCTTGAACTTGTCCTGTTCGGTATAGAACGCTGCTCCGGTGAAGGTGGAGGCCGACATTCCCCCGCCCGTCCCCTCGGGCGGCGTATCGTTGCGCACCAACTGGAAATACGCATGGGCGCCGGCCGGCGGCTGGGCATCGACGAACTGGTATTGGACGTCGATCAGATAGCTGCCGCGCTTGAAGACATAAGTCTTGACCACCTTGCCGCCCCCTTCGATCGGCGCTTCGAGGGAGACCCGCAGCGCCTCCTCGCCGTCCTTGAGCGTCATTGCCTGGGCCGGCAGCGTCCATACGGACTTGTGATTCGGCAGCCCCGGGCCGATCAGGCCCGACTGGGCCGCATAGGCATGCGCCGGGTCGATCAGCACGAAATGCCGGTCGCGGCTGTCGTGCGCCTGATGCCTGAGCAGTTCCAGGCGCACCAGATCGCCCCCTTGGGAAGAGATTTCCGCTTCGACCAGATCGGTGCGCACTTTCATCACCATGGCTTGCGCGGCTGGGACGTTTTGCGCAGCCGGTAAGGTGGCCGCAGAAGTCGGCGCTGGCGGAACGGCACTCCCGGAGGCGGCGCCGGCTGCGCTGCCGGCCGCCGGAATGGCAGAAGCCTGCTGGGTCGCCGTCACGGGCGGCGGCATGTCCTTGCGCTGCCAAGCCTCCCACAACATCATGCAGGAGAACAGGAAGACCAGCAGCAGTATCAGGCGTTGAGTGTCCATGATCGGTGAAGACTACGACGGAAAAGGAGCGTCATTCTACGGCACCGGATCGTGTCCGCCCGGATGCCAGGGATGGCAGCGCAAAACCCGACGCACCGCCAGCCAGCCGCCACGCAATGGCCCGTGCTTTTCGAGCGCTTCGATCGCATAGTACGAACAGGTCGGATGAAACCGGCAGGAGGGGGGGAAGAAGGGGCTGATGAACAGCTGATAGGCGCGTACCAGCCAGATCAACGGCAGAGCCAGCAGACGTTTCACGCGGAATTTCCTTCCCGGCCGTCCGCGACCGGCTTTTTGTGCCCGGCGGTGACGAACCGCCCGAACAGCTCGCCGATTTCAACGCGCCAGTCCGACTTCTCCCCCAGCGTCACCGGCTGCACCAGGCGCAGGACCAGGTCGAATGCCGGCAAGCCGGGCCGGTTCAGACGGAAAGCCTCGCGCGCCTGACGCTTGATCGCATTACGCAGCACCGCGGTGCGCGCCAGTTTTTTCGGAATCACGAGCCCCAAGCGCGGATGGGGCAATCCGTTTTCCTTGTAGTGCAGGACGAAACGGGTGCCCCGCGATGTCCGGCGGGCGGAAAATACCGCGGCGAATTCCTGCGGCCTGAGCAGACGAAAAGCCCGACCGAAACCCAACCGGCCGGAATCGGCAACCGGGCCGCGGCTGTTCAAGCGTGATCAGACAGCCAGACGATGACGGCCCTTGGCGCGACGGGCACGCAGCACGGCGCGGCCGCCACGGGTGCGGGAACGGACGAGGAAGCCATGCGTGCGCTTGCGGCGCACCACGGAAGGTTGATAGGTACGTTTCATGTCGGCATCCTTGGCTGAAAAAAGCCCTGTATTACAACCCGTTATATAGGGCCTTGTCAAGGGATTCGGTCAGGATACGATCCGGCTGGCCTGTTTCGCGCTTCGTCAGGGTTGTGGATAACCTGCCCTGATTTGGTTAGAATCGCAAGCGAAGGGGATCGGGAAGTGAAGGTCGCAATGACTTCAACATTTCCGCCAATCCTGCACTCGTCTGTAAAATAATCAATTAATTCATAAGGTTGAATGAAACAGTTCTGGGCGGACTGCCTGGCGCGCTTCGAGAGCGAGCTGCCGGCACAGCAATTCAATGCGTGGATCAAATCGCTGCGCGTCGAGACCGACGATGCCGAGCGGCGGTTGCGTCTTCTCGCCCCGAATGGCTTCATCCTGCGCTGGGTGCGCGAGCGCTATCTCGATCGCGTCGAGGCATTTTCCCGGGAATACTTTCCCGAGCCGATCACGATCGATCTCGCGCTGGACGAAACCCCCACCGGCCTGCTGCAGGAACCTGCCGGCAAGGCGGCCGAAGACATTGCCATCCTGCCCAGCAAGGAGGAGGCAGCGCAAAGCAGTGAAAAATTCACCGATCCGGTCAATCTGCCCGAATACGGTCGCACCCGCCTGAATCCGGATTTCACTTTCAATACGTTGGTGACCGGCCGCTCCAACGACCTGGCCCGTGCCGCCGCCCAACAGGTGGCGATGAACCCGGGCGCCTCCTACAACCCGCTGTTCATCTATGGCGGCGTCGGCCTGGGCAAGACTCACCTTGTCCATGCGCTGGGCAATGAGGTTTTGCGCCATGCCCCCAACAAGGTCATCCGCTACATCCACGCGGAAGATTATTACTCCGACGTGATCCGCGCCTACCAGCAAAAATCCTTCGATACCTTCAAGCGCACCTACCGTTCGCTCGACGTCCTGCTGATCGACGACATCCAGTTCTTCAACGGCAAGGCGCGCACGCAGGAAGAATTTTTCTACGTCTTCAATGCCCTGGTCGAAGCCAAGAAACAGATCGTCATCACTTGCGATACCTATCCCAAGGACATCCAGGGTCTCGAAGAACGGTTGATCTCCCGCTTCGACTGGGGGCTCACCGTCCAGATCGAACCCCCCGAGCTGGAGATGCGCGTCGCGATCCTGAAGAAGAAGGCCGCCAGCGAGTCGATCGAGCTTGGCGACGACGTCGCCTTCCTGATCGCCAAGAACCTGCGCTCGAATGTCCGCGAGCTGGAAGGCGCACTCAAGAAAGTACTCGCCTTCGCGCGCTTTCACAACCGCGAGATCAATCTCGAACTCGCCAAGGAAGCCCTCAAAGACATCCTCGGCGCCCACAACCGCCAGATCACTCTCGAACTGATCCAGAAGACCGTCGCCGACTACTTCAAGATCAAGGTCGCCGACATGTATTCGAAAAAGCGCACCCGCGCCATCGCCCGGCCTCGCCAGGTGGCGATGTGGCTGGCGCGTGACCTGACGCCCCACAGCCTGCCGGAAATCGGCGAAGCCTTCGGCGGCCGCGACCATACGACGGTGCTGCACGCCTGCCGGACGATCGCCGAATTGCGCAACAAAGACAGCCTCCTCAACAAGGATCTGCTCGTGCTCTCACAGACCATCAAAGGCTGAAAGACTCACAGCGCCACCATGAACAAGCTTGGGAAAGAATGTGAATAACTTTACCGCCTCATTCTCATCCGGTTTCCTTCCACAGGCATCCACAGCAGTCCACACTCTTATCCACGATTCGCTGCAAAGGAACAATTCCTTGTCCCACATGGACTTAAACTGCGCATCCACAGAATCGCCCATCCCTCAACATCATCACTAAGGGGTTATCAAGATGCTTCTATACAAAGGCTCCCGCGATCAATTGCTGGTCCCCCTGCAAGCGGTGTGTGGCATCGTCGAGAAACGGCATACCCTGCCGATCCTCTCGAACGTGCTGATCGAGAAAATGGGCGAACGATTGATGTTGCTGGCGACCGACATCGAGATGCAGATCCGCACGACCACCGTCTCGAGTGGCCCGGAGACGGCCGCGATCACGGTGGCGGCGCGCAAGCTGCAGGATATCCTGCGTTCGCTGCCGGAATCCGGCGAGGTGAGCCTGTCTCTCGATGAGCGGCGTCTGCAGCTCAAGGCGGGCAAGAGCCGTTTCAATCTGCAGACCCTGCCGGCCGAGGATTTTCCGCGCATGGCCGAAGCGAGCGGCAAGACGCTGACGCTGCGTCTTTCGCAGAAACTGTTCAAGCGGCAGCTGGCGCTGGTCCAGTATGCGATGGCCCAGCAGGACATCCGTTACTATCTGAATGGCCTGCTGCTCGTCGTGCAGGGCAACGAGCTGCGGCTGGTGGCCACCGACGGCCATCGGCTGGCGTTCGCCAGCGAGACCATCGAGCGCGCGGAAGAAGAGCGCGGCGAGGCCATCCTGCCGCGCAAGGCGGTGCTCGAACTGTCGCGCCAGCTCGCCGACAATGATGAAGCTCTGGAAATCGTCCTGACGCCGACGCAGGCGCGCTTCACCTTCGACAACGTCGAGTTCATCAGCAAACTGATCGACGGCAAGTTTCCGGATTATGAACGCGTCATTCCACAGCATCAGGGCAAGATCGTGCGGCTCGAGCGCGCGGCGTTCCAGCATGCGCTGCAACGCGCCGCGATTCTCACCAACGAGAAATTCCGTGGCGTGCGTCTCGTCCTCTCGGCCGGCAGCTTGAAGATCATCTCCAGCAATGCGGAGAACGAGGAAGCCCAGGAGGAGCTGGAAATCGATTACGCCGGAGACGGCCTGGATGTCGGATTCAACGTCAATTACCTGCTCGACGTGCTCAACAACATCGGCGGTGAGACCGTCGAGCTGCGCCTCGCCGACAGCAATTCCAGCGCCCTCATCACCCTGCCGGACAACGAACGTTTCAAGTATGTCGTGATGCCGATGCGCATCTGACGGTGATAGACAGATGAGTGAACAAGCGCAGGAACCGCAACACGGCGGCTACAACGAAGATTCGATCACCCAGCTCGATTTTCCCGACAACGTGCGGCAACGCCCGGGCATGTACATCGGCGATACCTCCGATGGCACCGGCTTGCATCACATGGTGTTCGAGGTCGTCGACAACGCCGTCGATGAAGCGCTGGCCGGCTATTGTGATGACATCGTCGTCACCATCCATACCGACAATTCGATCTCGGTGGCCGATAACGGCCGAGGCATCCCGGTCGGCATCAAATATGACGACAAGCATACGCCGAAGCGCTCCGCGGCGGAGATCGCGCTCACCGGCCTGCATGCCGGGGGCAAGTTCAACCAGAATTCCTACAAAGTTTCCGGCGGTCTGCATGGCGTCGGCGTCTCCTGCGTCAACGCCCTGTCGGAATGGCTGCGGCTGACGGTGCGTCGGGATGGCAAGAAGCATTTCATCGAGTTCCGCCGCGGCCTGCCCATTGATCGCATCGTCGAGGTGCATGACGGCGTCGAAGTGGCGCCGCTCAAGATCATCGGCGAGACCAAGGGGCGCGGCACCGAGGTGCATTTCCTTGCCGATGCGCAGATTTTCGGCAACATCGAATACCACTACGACATCCTCGCCAAGCGGCTGCGTGAGCTGTCCTTTCTCAATAACGGTGTGCGCATCCGGCTGATCGACCAGCGCACCGGCAAGGAGGAAGACTTCGCCTTCGCGGGCGGCGTCAAGGGTTTCGTCGAATACATCAATCGCAGCAAGAACGTGCTGCACCCGAACATCTTCCATGCCGAGGGTACCTCCGGACCGATCACGGTGGAAGTGGCGATGCAGTGGAACGATTCCTATGCCGAGCAGGTGCTGTGTTTCACCAACAACATCCCGCAGGCCGATGGCGGTACGCACCTGACCGGCCTGCGACAAGCGATCACGCGCGTAATCAACAAGTACATCGAAGAAAACGAGATCGCCAAGAAGGCCAAGGTCGATATCACCGGCGACGACATGCGCGAAGGTCTGACCTGCGTGCTGTCGATCAAGATGCCGGATCCGAAGTTCGCCTCGCAGACGAAAATGAAGCTGGTCTCTTCCGAAGCCCAGCCGGCCGTGCAGGAAGTCGTCGCCGCCAAGCTCACCGACTTTCTGCTCGAAAATCCCGTCGATGCGAAGATCATCACCGGCAAGATCGTCGAAGCCGCCCGGGCGCGCGAAGCCGCGCGCAAGGCGCGCGAGATGACGCGCCGCAAGGGTGTGCTCGACAACATCGGCCTACCCGGCAAACTCGCCGACTGCCAGGAGAAGGATCCGGCGCTGTGCGAGCTCTACATCGTCGAGGGCGATTCCGCCGGCGGCTCGGCCAAGCAGGGGCGCGACCGCAAATTCCAGGCCATCCTGCCGCTCAGGGGCAAGGTGCTCAACGTCGAGAAGGCGCGCCTGGACAAGGTGATCTCCTCGGAGCAGATCGTCACCTTGCTGACCGCTCTGGGCTGCGGCTTTGGCAAGGAGGATTACAAGCCCGAGAAGTTGCGCTACCACCGCATCATCATCATGACCGACGCGGACGTCGATGGCGCACACATCCGCACCTTGCTGCTGACATTCTTCTACCGCCAGATGCCGGAACTCGTCGAAGGCGGGCATATCTATATCGCCCAGCCGCCGCTCTACAAGATCAAGCACGGCAAGAGCGAACGTTACATCAAGGACGACAACGAGCTGAACCAATATCTGCTCGGTCTCGCGCTGGAAGGGGCCGCGCTGGTGCCCAAGACGGGCGCACCGGCCATCGAGGGCGCGGCCCTCGAGGAACTCGCGAACAGTTATCTGACTTCGGAGGCGATCATCCGCCGGCTGGCCGATTTCGTCGACAGCGAGGCCCTGCATGCGTTGATCGCCCATGACATCGAATTGGATCTGGGCAGTGAAAGCGCCGCACGAGAAAGTGCGGCACGCCTGCGCGCCGTCTTGTCGGACAAACTGCAAGTGGAGGCGGCTTTCGACGAGCGCAGCGAGCGCTGGCAATTGCGTCTGGCCAAGATGCGTCATGGCAATCTGCGCGTCAGCCACATCGACGAGGAATTCCTCGTCTCGGGCGATTATGCGCAATTGCGCAAGACCGCCAGCCTGCTCGCCGGCCTGGTCGGCAACGAAACGGTGGTCCGGCGTGGTGAAAAATCACAGCAGGTCAGCAGCTTCGCGGCGGCCATGCAATGGCTGTTCGCCGAAGTCGAACGCGGCCTGAGCAAGCAGCGTTACAAAGGGCTGGGCGAAATGAACCCGGAACAGCTCTGGGAAACGACGATGGATCCGAGCGTGCGGCGTCTGCTCAAGGTGCAGATCGAAGACGCGATCGCCGCCGACGAAATCTTCACCACGCTGATGGGCGATGTCGTCGAGCCGCGCCGCAAGTTCATCGAGGACAACGCCCTTTACGCCAGAAACATCGACGTTTGATTCCCGCCCAGCGGCGATCGGGGATGGCGGACCGCCGGCAACCGCCCCGAGGAAGGGCGGGCGGCGGGTCTCTCACTTGAAGTTGGCGCCGGCCTTGTTGGCGAGGTATGCCACCGCACGCGCGAGTTCTTCATCCGTCGCGTCGGAGCCTCCTTTGGGGGGCATCGCTCCCTTGCCAGCCTTCGCGGAAGCGACGAGCGCATCGAAACCCTGCGCGATGCGCGGACCCCAAGCCGTCTTGTCGCCGGCTTTCGGCGCGCCGGCGACCCCTGTTTCATGGCAGGCGCTACAAACGGCCTTGTAAAGCTCTTCGCCGCTGCGGCTGCCCGTCGCCGCCCCCGAAGCGGTCGGCGGTGCGAGCCGCACTTTGGCAACCGGCTGGATGCGCAGGTTGGCGGCTTCCTCGTCATTGCTTTGCGGCCGGCTGCCCATCGCCGACACCAGCGCGGGAAGGATCGCCAGTCCAGCAATCGCGAGCAGTCGGGAGCAACGTTTTTGCATCATGCCTATCCCTTTCCGGAAATCGTCGCGAAACGTCGGACCGAACGGCCCGAGCAGCGAATTATCTGCGAATCGGCCCCGCTTGTGTGGCGCTCCGTCCTGGTTCCGGCATGGTGCCTCGCCGGAGTGCCGTTCCGCTAGCGCCGATTTTTGCAGCAAGCTTGCCGAAGCCGTGCTTTCCGTTAAAATGTTTCAATGATTATGGAAATGATGAAATGAAAGCCGCGGCGGTCGTTGCCGCCTTGGCTGCGCTCGCGCAGGAGACACGCCTGGCGATCTTCCGCCTGCTCGTCGAGGCCGGGGAGGATGGGCTCAATGCCGGTGCCATAGCCGGGACACTGGGGCTGGCCGCGCCGACGCTCTCCTTTCACATCGCCCAGCTCGCCCGCTCCGGCCTGGTCTCCGCGCGGCAGGAAGGTCGCTACATCTATTACGCGGCCGACTTTGCGGCGATGGACGATTTGATCGCCTATCTGACCGAAAATTGCTGCCACGGTGCTATGGCCTGTCTGCCGAAAACCGTCGCGGCATCAACCACGGCCAAACGCCGTGCCAAGAAGGCCGCCTAAGGAGTTTTCGATGCCTTTCAACGTTCTCGTTCTCTGTACCGGCAACTCGGCCCGCTCGATCCTCGGCGAGATGTTGTTCAACCACCTCGGCCAAGGCCGTGTGAAAGCCTATTCCGCGGGCAGCAAGCCGACGGGACAAGTCAATCCCGTCGCGCTCGAAACGCTAAAGAAGCACGGCGTCCCCAGCGTGGGCGCGCGCAGCAAGTCGTGGGACGAGTTCGCCGCGCCGGGGGCGCCAACGATCGACTTCATCTTCACCGTCTGCGACAACGCCGCCAACGAAGCTTGTCCGGTCTGGCCGGGCCATCCGACCACTGCGCATTGGGGCATCCCCGACCCTGCGCATGTCGAGCCGCTCGCAGCGCGCCGCGAGGCCTTCGAGCAGGCCTACCAGTCGCTCAGGAAACGCATCGAGGCCTTTCTCGCCTTGCCGCTGGAAAGCATGACGCCAGATGCGATCGTCGCCGCCGCCCGTCGCATCCACGAGGACGAGTAAGCATGTCGGCCCAATGCGAAGTCACCACCAGGCGTGCCGCCGGCGCGCCGCTGTCGACCTTCGAGCGCTACCTGACGGTCTGGGTGTTCCTCTGCATCCTCATTGGCATCGCGCTCGGCCAGCTGCTGCCTGCGCCCTTCCAGGCGCTCGGCCGCATGGAGATCGCGCAGGTCAACATTCCGGTCGGCCTGTTGATCTGGGTGATGATCATCCCGATGCTGGTCAAGGTCGATTTCGGCGCGCTGCATGAAGTTAAGGCACATGTCAAAGGCATCGGCGTGACGCTGTTCGTCAACTGGCTGGTCAAGCCGTTCTCGATGGCCTTCCTCGGCTGGCTGTTCGTGCGCCATCTGTTCGCACCGCTCTTGCCCGCCGATCAGCTCGATGGCTACGTCGCCGGCCTGATCCTGCTCGCCGCCGCGCCGTGCACGGCGATGGTGTTCGTCTGGAGCCGTCTCTCCAATGGCGATCCACTGTTCACGCTTTCGCAGGTGGCCGTAAACGACACGATCATGGTGTTCGCCTTCGCGCCGATCGTCGGCCTGCTGCTCGGCATCTCGGCGATCACCGTGCCCTGGGACACGCTGCTCACTTCGGTCGTGCTCTACATCGTCATCCCGCTGGCGCTCGCGCAGGCCTGGCGCAAGCGGCTGCTGAAAAAAGGCCAGGCGCATTTCGACGCGGTGATGGCGAGAATCGGCCCGTGGTCGATCGCGGCGCTCTTGGCCACGCTGGTGCTGCTGTTTGCCTTCCAGGGCCAGGCGATCATCGAGCAGCCGCTCGTCATCCTGCTGCTGGCGATCCCGATCCTGATCCAGGTAATCTTCAACTCGGCGCTCGCCTACTGGCTCAACCGCGTCGTGGGCGAAAAGCACAGCGTCGCCTGCCCCTCGGCGCTGATCGGCGCCTCGAACTTCTTTGAACTCGCGGTGGCCGCGGCGATCTCGCTGTTCGGCTTCGAATCCGGCGCGGCGCTCGCCACCGTGGTCGGCGTGCTGATCGAGGTGCCGGTGATGCTACTGGTCGTCAAGCTCGTCAATGCGACGCAGCCCTGGTATGAGAGGCATGCCGCATGAAGTGCATCGTCGCTGCCTGGGAAAGGCACGAGACGGAACTGCGCCGTTTCCTGCGCCATCGCAGCGGCGACGATGCCAGCGCGGAGGATCTGCTGCAGGAAGTCTTCCTGCGCGCCTTGCGTCAGAAAAATGGCCTGTGCGGCATCGACGACCCGCGCGCCTGGCTGTTCCAGACGGCGCGCCATCTGCTGATCGACCGGCTGCGGCTCACCAAGGAGCAGGTGGAACTGCCGGACGATCTGGTCGACGAAAGCGGCGAGGAGCCGCCGCCGGTCGACAGTCTGGCGCAGTGCCTGCCGCGCGTGCTCTCCGAGCTTTCGCCGCAGGATCGCGAGGCGATCACCCTGTGCGACCTCGAGGGCATCACCCAGCAGGAATACGCCAGTCGCCTCGGCCTGTCCCTGCCAGCCGCCAAGTCGCGGGTGCAACGCGCCCGCGCCCGCCTCAAGGCGCGCATCAGCGCAGCCTGCCAGGTGAGCTTCGATGACCAGGGCAGGGTGGAAGGCTTCGTTCCGCGTCCGCCCGAGCCGCGCTGAGTGCCGTCTCACCAGCGCCGACTTTCATGGCCCATTCTCACGACCACACCCACCACCATCATGGCAGCGCGGAGGCACCCGACCAGCGGCGCCGCCTGCTGGCTGCACTGCTGCTCACCTGGGGCTATGCGCTGATCGAGGCGCTGGCCGGCTGGCGGGGCGGCTCGCTCGCCTTGCTGGCCGATGCCGGCCACATGATCACCGACGGCGCAGCGCTGGGACTTGCCCTGCTGGCGGCCTGGCTGGCGACGCGACCGGCCTCTCACCGGCATTCCTATGGCTTCGGGCGCGCCGAGCTCATCGCCGCACTGATCAATGCGCTGGCGATGCTCGCCGTCGTCGCCGGCATCGCCGTCGAAGCCTGGGAGCGTTTCAATGCGCCGCGGGCGGTCGATGGGCCGCTGGTCAGCGCGGTGGCGCTGGTGGGGCTGGGCGTCAACCTGCTGGTGGCCTGGATGCTCTCGCACGGCCAGGACAATCTCAACGTGCGCGGCGCTTTTCTCCACGTGCTGGGCGACGTGGCGGGCTCGGTGGCGGCGATCGTCGCCGGCCTCGTGATCTGGGCCAGCGGCTGGACGCCGATCGATCCGCTGCTATCCATCCTGATCGGCGGCCTGGTGCTGGCGGCCAGCCTGCGCCTGTTGCGGGATGCGCTGCATGGGCTGATGGACGGCGTGCCTTTCTCCATCGACTTGGCGCAACTGGGCCGCGAACTCGCCGCCGTGCCGGGGGTGATCGAGGTGCATGACCTGCATGTCTGGGCGCTGTCCGGCCAACGCTTGGCGCTCACTGCCCATGTGCGGGTGAAGGACATGGCGGCCTGGCCGGCCATCCTGGACGCTTTGCAGCACGAAGCCGAAGAACATGGTATCGGTCACACCACGTTCCAGCCGGAAACGGTTTCATGGGCGCCGCTGGTGCGGCATTGAGCGGCATCCTTTTCGCGCCTCGTTCGTCTACGGGATCGGATAACCCTCACGGAGTCAAACCATGAAAAACATCAAAGTGCTCGGCACGGGCTGCGCCAACTGCAAGACCACCCTGAAGCTCATCGAGGAAGCCGCTGCCGCCAAGGGTATCGCCGTGCAGCTGGAAAAGGTCGAAGACCTCAAGGACATCATGAGCTATGGCGTGATGAGCACGCCAGGGGTCGTCATCGACGGCAAGGTGGTGCACGCCGGCGGCATCCCGAGCTGCGAGAAGATCGACGGCTGGCTGGCGCAATGAGCGCACTCGTCTTGCAACTGAAGCGCTGGACCGACCGCCAGCCCTTTGCGTTTTTGCTGGTCGCCGGTGCGCTGTGGTGGGCGCTCTACCAGACGCTGAATCCGTTTTCGGAAGCCGTGGTCGAGCTGCTGCCGGTCGAGCGTGACAGCCATCTGGGCGGCGCGCTGCAGTTTTTCTTCTACGACACGCCGAAGGTGCTGATGCTGCTCGTCGGCATCGTCTTCGTGATGGGCATCGTGCACACCTTCGTCTCTCCCGAGCGCACGCGCGCGCTGCTCTCGGGCCGGCGTCTGGGCCTCGGCAACGCGATGGCGGCCACATTGGGCATCGTCACGCCGTTTTGCTCCTGCTCGGCGGTGCCGCTGTTCATCGGTTTCCTGCAGGCCGGCGTGCCGCTCGGCGTCACCTTCTCGTTCCTGATCTCCGCGCCGATGGTCAATGAAGTGGCGCTGGCGCTGCTGTTTGGCATGTTCGGCTGGAAAGTGGCGGCGCTCTACCTCGGGCTGGGGCTGATCATCGCCATCGTCGCGGGGCTCACAATCGGCAAGCTGGGCATGGAGCATCACCTCGAGGACTGGGTGCGGGCGATGCAGAACACCCAGCAAGGCGCCTCTTTCGAGGGCAGCGCGATGCCCTGGGGCGAACGTATCGACCATGGCTTTCATCACGTGCGTGAGATCGTTGGCAAGGTCTGGCCCTACATCCTCGCCGGCATTGCGCTCGGCGCCGGCATCCACGGCTACGTGCCCGAGGACTTCATGGCCTCGATCATGGGCAAGGATGCACCCTGGTGGTCGGTGCCGGCTGCCGTGGCCATCGGCGTGCCGATGTATGCCAACGCCGCCGGCATCATTCCCGTCGTCGAGGCGCTGATGGGCAAAGGCGCGGCGCTCGGCACGGTGCTGGCGTTCATGATGAGCGTGATCGCGCTCTCCGCCCCGGAGATGATCATCCTGCGCAAGGTCCTGAAGCCGCGGCTGATCGCCACCTTCGTGAGCGTCGTCGCGGCGGGCATCCTGCTGGTGGGCTACGTCTTCAACGCAGTGTTGTGAGATCGCGCGACACGCTGTCGGCCCTAGGCCGCCAACGTGTCGGGTTGTTCGGCCCGTAGGGGCATCTCCCCCGAGGCGTAGATATTCAGGTACTTGAGGCAGATCACGCGCAGGCAGGACGCCAGGTTCTTGTCGTTGGCCACCAGGCAGCCGTCGAGCACCCGCTCGATCAGGCGCGGCACGGTCAGTTGGCAATCCTGCGCCATCGCTTCCAGCACGTTCCAGAAGGCTCGCTCGAGCGCCACGGTGGTGCTGTGGCCGTGTAGCCGGAAGCCGCGCTTCTCGGGTATGAACTCGTTGATCTGCGATGTCGTGCAGGAATTGAACATGTGGTCGAGAAAGTCGCGCGGCTCGCAGTAGATGTTCATCGTCTCTCCTCTTCCGGCTTTCGCCGGTTTGTTGTTGGCAATAGATACTACCTCAGGCAATGGCTCATGCCGTAAGTTGCGGGCCACGACAACGAAATGAGGAGACACCATGGAGTTTTTCAAGAAGACGCTCGACCCGATCATCGCGCTCTCGGCGATCGCGGTGCTCGACATCTTCATGTTCCTGATCATGGGCGCCTGGACGGTCGGCGGCGGCGAGACGATGATGACGGGGCTGATCGCCAAGGCGGCGATCGGCGATGAGCTGGAGCGCCTGCCGTTCTGGAACATCGTCTTCCCCGTGCATGGGGACTACTGGAAGATCTACATCAGCCTCGGCATGCTGTTTGGCGCCTTCGTCGGCGCGGTGCTGTCGAAGGAGTTCTATTGGCGGGTGCCGCGACATCTGTCCGAATGGGTGCTGATCACGCTCGGCGGCCTCTTGATGGGCTTCGGCATTCGTCTCGCCTATATCTGCAACGTCTCCACCTTCTTCGGCCTGATGCCGGAAATGAACATGGGCGGGTATCTCGCCATGTCCGGCATCCTCGCCGGCGCCTGGGTAGGTTCGTTGATCTACAAGAAACTGCTGGAGGCCGAATGATGTCCCCGGTCGCCGAATGTTTCGTCGCTTTCCTGTTCGGTTCCGTGGCCGGCCTCTTGATGCAGCGCTCGCGCTTTTGCAACACCGCCGCGCTGCGCGACGCGATCATGTTCAAGACTTACCGCAACACCAAGGCGATGCTGGCGGCGATGATGATCCTGACGCTGGGCTTCACCGGCTTCATGTCGCTGGGCGCCGGACATCCGCTGCAATTCGATGTCGGCCTCAATACCTTCGCCGGCCTGTTCCTGTTTGGCATCGGCATGGTGTTCGCCGGTGCCTGCACGGTGTCGACCTGGGTCAAGACCGGTGAAGGCAACCTCGGCGCGCTATGGGCGCTGATCTTCACCTTCGTCGGCATGTTCCTGTTCTCGCTCGTCTGGTCGGCGAGCTGGTGGCCGCCGGCGCCGCAGACCATGACCGGGCAGATCAACGCGCCGGCGCTGCAGCTCGGCTTCGCCAACGCCCAGACCCTGCAGCAGAAATTCGGCGTGCCGGCGATCGTCTTCGGTCTGGTGCAGTTCGCGGTGCTGTTCGGGCTTTATCGCGCCATCCTGAAACGCGAGCGCGCCCATCATGCCGAGCATGTGAAACATCAACAAGAACACGCCAAGGGGAAACCCGTCGAGACGGCGGTTCAAAATGCCTGAGGAGGAGCGAGATGGGATTGTTCGGATCGAAAACGAAGACTGCAGAGACTGCCGGCGGCGGCACGGTCAAGCTGTCGGATGGCAGCGAGGTCAGGATCGCGCGCCGCGTGGATTGCCTGGGCGTTTCCTGTCCGCGCCCGCAATTGATGACCAAGAAGGCCATCAATGAGATCGCCATCGGAGAAGTGATCGAAGTGCTCGCCGATAACCCGTCATCGGTCGAAGCGCTGCCGCCGATGTGCGACGAACTCGATGCCACGCATCTGGAAACCATCAAGGCGCCCAACTGCTGGCGTATCTATATTCGCCGGGATTGACGCCATGTGGCAACGCTACTTGTTGCGCCTGCTGGTCGCCTTGTCGGCCGTCATCAGCATCGGCGGCATTCTCTGGATGACTTTCGCTCCACCGCCCGGCATGAAGGCGACCCGTGAGGGCGTGCCTTATTTCACGCCGCCGGTGATCCATCCGGTGAGCGGCGAGGCGATCGCGGTGGAAACCCTGGTGCGCCACTACAAGGGAGGGAAGTGATGGATTGGCAAGTGGTCTGGCATGGCGGTTTGTTCTGTCTCGCCATGGGCATGATGTATCTCGCGTTTTTCAGTGACTCCCTGTGAGGAAGAGAAAATGCTCGATCGCACCGGCGTGATCTTCTGCTCCGTCAGCATCGCCATTGCGGCGATTGTCTGCATTGGCGGCTTCCGGCTGGCCGCGATGCCGAAGAACGCGATTGCGGCCGCCAAGGTCCCCGTTCCTCCCGAGACCCTTCCCGAACTGGATCTGGGCAGCTTCGGCAGGGTGAGCGTGCTCGAGCTGATGGGCTACTACATCGACAATCCGCCCGCCCCGGCCGCCACTGGCGCGGGGGCGCCGGCCGCCCCCAGACGTTTCGGTGGCTGCTGATGCTGCGCGCGCTGTTCGCTGCCTGGAGCATCGTCGCCTTGCCGGCGCTGGCGGCGGCCGATTTCGGCATGACGGCAAAAGTCGGCGCTGGCGATACGGCAATCGACGTGCGTCCACTCGAGCAATGCCGGGCCGCGTCGCTGCCCGGCGCGCGCTGCCTGCCGCCGTCGGAATTCCTCGGTCTGCGCGGCCAGTTGCCGAGCGAGCGCGACTTGCTCTGGCTGCTGGGCGCCGCCGGCCTCGATGGCAGCGAGCGCGTGGTCGTCGCCGGCGACAGCGATGGCGCACGCGAGTTCGTCGCCGGCCTGCTTTATCTCGCCGGCCAGCGTGAGGTGCGCGTGCTTGCAATGCCATTGACGCCGCTGGTCTCCGCCCGCAGCGATGCCGTGCCCGGGCAAGAGCGCGCACTGGTGCGTACGAAAGTGTTCGCTGCGCCGATGCGCGATGCACTCTGGATCGTCCACCCACGCGAAGCAAATGGCGGGCCGGTCATTCTTGCCACGGATGCCTATACGGCGATCCGCCGCTTCACGCGCCAGCTGCTCGACACCGGCCAGGCCATCCGCGTCGGCTGGGCGCTCGACGGGGAGAAACGATGAACATCCTGTTCCATGTCACGACCGCGAACAGCGGCACCTTGCTCAAATCGCTGGCGCTTGCCGCGCGACGGGCGAACGCCAGCTTCGCGGTTTTTTTCACCCATGAGGGTGTCAGCAACCTCGAAGATGCCGAACTGCTTGCCGCTCTTTCCGGCAGCCGGGCGGTGGTCTGCGAGGAATCGTGGCGTCGTTTCCGTCCCGGCTTCGATTGCCCGGTGGAACAGGGCAGCCAGACGACCAACAGCGCTTTGGTGGGCGAGGCGGAAAGGGTGGTGAGCCTGTGAGCGAGAAAAACATCCTCGTGCTGGCGCGCCGCGATCATGCCGAAGCGATGCGCGTGGCGGCGGGGCTGACGATCTTCGGCCACCGTGTCGGTCTCGTCTTCATGGACCGGCCCGTCGAGGAATCGGCGGAAAACGCCGCCAACGCCGAATTGCTGGAAATGTGCGACATCGTGCCGCAGACGACCGTCGCGACGATGGCCGACGAACTGAAGCTGCTCGATCCGACTGCACTCGCCGCGGTCATGGACGGTGCCGACCTCGTGCTCTCGCTGTGAGAACGACGCCATGAACATCCTGCAACTGAATACCGGTCTGTTTCCCGACGCGCAGACCGTGACTGCCGCCTTGCGGCTGATGGCTGCGACGCATCGCGTCGCGGTCGTCGATGTGACGCGCCGGGACATGAGAGAAAGCGATTGGGACGAGGTGATGGCAAGCATCCTCGCCGCCGATCGCGTCATCACGACGTAATCACCTGATGGAGGAGACGCCATGAAACAATTGATGAACCTCGGCCGCGCGCTCGGGATGGTCGCGGCCTTCCTTTTCAGCCTCGTGACCGCGGCCCTCGCCGCCGAACCGCTGGTCGACGTCGCCTGGCTGAAAGCCAATCTCGGCAAGCCGGACATCGTCATCGTCGACATCCAGCCCGCCAGCGATTTCCTGCGCGGCCACATTCCCGGTGCAGCCAATACCGACTTCGCCAAGTCGGGCTGGCGCGAGGATCGTGCCGACAAGGTGCCCGACATGCTGCCGGCGAAATTCGACAAACTTGCTGCCCACATCGGCAGCCTCGGCGTCGACAATTCCAGCCACGTGATCCTCGTCGCTCCCGGCAGCTCATACCTCGACATGGGCTGGGCGACACGCATCTACTGGACGTTCAAGACGCTCGGCCACGACAACGTGTCGATCCTCAATGGCGGCATGGCCGCTTGGACGAAAGACAAGGCGAACCCCCTGGAAACCGGCGCCGCAAAAGTCGCGGCCAAGACTTTCACCCCGCATCCACGCATGGACATGCTCGCCACCGTCGATGACGTCAAAGCCGCAATCGCCTCCAAGAAGGCAGTGCTCGTCGACAGCCGGCCGGAAGACCAGTTCTCGGGCATCAACCGTAACCCGAAGGCGTCCGAGAACGGCACGCTGCCCGGCGCGAAGAATCTGCCGACCGGCTGGTTCACCGAGAACGGCGGCGGGATGTTCCGCGACAAAGCAACGATCGAGAAGCTCTACAAGCATGCCGGCGTGTCTACCGCAGGCGAGCAGATCAATTTCTGCAACACCGGTCACCTGGCCTCGATCGGCTGGTTCGTCTCCAGCGAGCTTCTCGGCAACAAGAAGGCGAAGCTCTACGACGGTTCGATGACCGAATGGACGCTCACCAAAGCCGGCCCGGTAGAACAGCACGTCAAGCTGCAATAAGGCTTTTCCTGCTGTCGTGTCTCGCGAGTCTTCAGCTCGCGGGCGCGGCATGGGCCGACGAGGCGGGGGCCTGGCGTATTGGCGCGGAATTGCTGATCCTCTCCGGCGACGCGCACCGTCTGGCCCATGACCGGCTGGGCCTGCAGGAACGCGCCGGGTTGCAGAGCCGGATTGCGGGAGGGCTTGCCTCCCTGCCGCTCGCCTTGCGCCGCGCCGGCGCCGATGCGCGGCCTGCCGGCCGACTGCGCGCCGCATTCGGACGCGGAGACTGGCAAGCCTTTGCCGCCGAGGCCGAACGGCTTGCCAAACGTTTCCCCTTTTCCCCCGCCTTTGCCGCGACTCAGGCGACGCCGGCGCGCATCGCCGCCGGCCGCCGCTTGCACGCAGAAACCTGCGCTGGCTGCCATGACGCCGATTGGGGTGACGTTCCGCTGCCAGCCCGAAACCTGAACCGCATGGCGGCGGCGATGCCACGCGCGGAATTCGCCGCGCGGCTTTGGCTCGGCGTGCGCGCGACGCGCGAGCTCGCCTATGCCAACCCTTTCGATGACGAAGAACTGGCAGCGCTCTTCGCCTACTACGGCTCCTCGACACGAGCCCGTTGAGGCTTTGCGCGCGCTGCAACATTTCCTTACGATTTTCATGAATGCTTACAGTTGCGCGCCATAATGGCTTTGCTATTCCGCCTCGCTTTGTCCATAGTGGAAACAGCCCGATGAGATGTCGGAACGCCAACCAGACCGAAGGAGAAGACCATGAAAAAACTTGCATTGACCGCTTCTTTCCTGACCGCAGCCCTCGTCGCGACCTCAGCCTTCGCACAAATGGGACCGGGCGGCGGAGGCGGCATGGGCCCGGGCGGCAAGGGACGCTTCGCATGGAACCAGACCTATACGCCAGGGTGGACGTTGATGACCCCCGAAGAGCGTGCGACATGGCAGGCGCAGATGCGGGAAGTGAAGACCTATGAAGAGTGTGTGGCGACTCAGGACGCCCACCGCAAGGCGATGGAAGAGCGCGCGAAGGAAAAAGGCGTGCAGTTGAGGCCGCCGCGCAGGAACGGCTGCGACATCATGAAAGCGCGCGGAATCATCAAATAATGGTCTGGGGAGGACGGTGAAAGGAGGTGCCGTCCCGCCAGCGCCGATTTTCGCGTGATGACCGCATCGTCCACAATCGGTCATCGCTGATGCTGCATCCAGCGAAAAGGGGACGGGGGTGGTTTTCCCGCAAGCGCGCGCCCATCCCGAAACCGCGCTGAGCAGCGAGGAAGCCGCCCGCCTTCTCGCCAGCGAAGGCCCGAACACGCTGCCCGGCGGGCGGGGCCGCACATGGCTCGATATCGTCCGGGAAACCGCACGCGAGCCGATGTTCCTGCTGCTCGTCGCGGCCGGCACGCTCTATCTCGTTTTCGGTGAATTACGAGAAGGAGCCGTGCTGTTCGGCTTCGTGCTGGTGACGCTCGGTCTCACGCTCTACCAGGAGGGCAAGACCGAGCGCGCCATCGAAGCCTTGCGCGATCTCACCAGCCCGCGCGCGCTGGTCATCCGCGATGGCCAGCGTGTGCGCATACCCGGCGGCGAGGTGGTGCGCGGCGACCACGTCGTTCTGGCCGAAGGCGACCGCGTACCGGCCGACGGCGTGCTCATCGAGGGCAGCGATCTGGTGGTCGATGAATCGCTGCTCACCGGTGAGGCCGTGCCGGTCTCCAAACACTTTGCGGTCGCTGAATCATTGCCACCGGCCCGGCCCGGCGGTGAAGGCACACCTTTCGTCTTCTCGGGCACCCTGGTGGTGGCGGGACACGGCATCGCCCGCATAACCGCCACGGGGCCACGCACCGAGATCGGCCGCATCGGCGCGGCACTGGGCACGCTCTCGGTGGAGCGTTCGCCCTTGCAAAAACAGACGGCGCGGCTCATCCGCAACCTGGCGCTGCTGGCGCTGGGCATGAGTGCGCTGCTGGTCGTCGCGCACGGCTTCCTGCGCGGGGACTGGCTGGCGGCGCTGCTGGCCGGCATCGCGCTGGCGATGGCCATGCTGCCGGAAGAATATCCGGTGGTGCTCACCGTGTTTCCGGCGCTTGGCGCATGGCGGCTGGCCAGGGAAAACGTGCTGACGCGGCGCATCGCGGCCATCGAAACGTTGGGCGCCACCTCGGTGCTGTGCACGGACAAGACCGGCACGCTCACCGAGAACCGCATGACGGTGACGCATTTGTGGGCCGCCGGCGAGGATTTTGTGGTGGAACATGAATCCGGGGCATTGCCGGAAGTCTTTCACAGCCTGGTCGAGCATGCCATCCTGGCCAGCGAGACCGATCCTTTCGATCCGATGGACCAGGCCTTCCATCGTCTCGGCGAGCGCTTTCTGGCGCACACCGAGCATCTGCATCGTGATTGGACGCTGGTGCACGACTATGGCCTAAACCCCCGCCTACGCACGATGGCCCATGTCTGGCAGGCGAAACACGGCAGCGAGTATGTGGTCGCCGTCAAGGGCGCACCCGAAGCCGTCATCGATCTTTGCCATCTCGGTACCGCGGCGCAGGCATGCATCGCGGCGGCAGTGAATGAGCTCGCCGCGCTCGGCCTGCGCGTGCTGGCAGTGGCGCGAGCGCGCTTTTCCGGCAATGCGCTGCCGGCCATCGAGCACGATTTTCCGTTCGAGTTCATTGGCCTGACGGGGCTTTCCGACCCACTGCGCGCCGAGATCCCGAAAGCGATGCAGGAATGCCGCGAAGCAGGCATCCGTGTGGTGATGATCACCGGTGACTACCCCGCCACCGCGCGCGCCATCGCCCGTGTAGCGGGCCTGCCCGTCGAAGACATTCTTTCCGGCGATGAGCTCG
Source organism: Rhodocyclaceae bacterium (assembly GCA_013388985.1). Taxonomy (GTDB): domain Bacteria; phylum Pseudomonadota; class Gammaproteobacteria; order Burkholderiales; family Rhodocyclaceae; genus Sulfuricystis. The sequence continues at coordinate 38,161 of JACAEF010000013.1, read as the reverse complement.
CGACGCTCAGCGAGGAAGAGCTTCGGGCCCGGCTGCGGGCGACGTGTGTCTGTGCCCGCATCGCGCCGGAACAAAAACTCGCCATCGTCCAGGCCCTGAAGGCCAACGGCGAGATCGTCGCCATGACGGGGGATGGCGTCAACGATGCGCCCGCGCTCAAGGCCGCGCACGTCGGCATCGCCATGGGGGGGCGCGGCACCGACGTCGCTCGTGAGGCGGCAGCACTGGTGTTGCTCGACGACAATTTCGCTTCGATCGTACGTGCCATCCGCCTCGGACGACGCATCTTCGACAACTTGCAGAAATCGATGTCCTACATCCTGGCGGTGCATATCCCGATAGCCGGCATCGCGCTGCTGCCGGTGCTGTTCGGCTGGCCGGCCGTGCTGTTTCCGATGCACATCGCTTTCCTCGAGCTGATCATCGATCCGGCCTGTTCGCTGGTCTTCGAGAACGAAGCCGCGGAAGCCGATGTGATGCGACGCCCGCCGCGCGACACACGGCAACCACTCTTTGGCGGCGCCACGCTGGGGCGGGCTTGCCTTCAGGGTATCGTGGTATTGACCGTCGTGCTGGGCGCGAGCGCATCGGCCTTTGGCCGGCTCGGCGAAGAAGAAGCGCGCGCCTTCGTCTTCGTGACACTGGTGATCGCCAACCTGGCGTTGATCATCGCCAACCGTGTGCGCGGTGACTCATTCTTCGATGCGCTGCGCCTGCCGAATCCGATGCTCTGGATGGTCGCCGGCGTGACGCTCGTGCTGCTGATGCTTGTCGTTTATGTGCCGGCTCTGGCTTCGGTTTTCCGCTTTGCTCCGCTGCCGGGCGATGACCTGGCCTTGGCCGCCGCGCTCGGGATCATCGGCGTGGGAGCATTTCAGAGCTTGTTCAGAGGCAAGGCACCGACCACAGGACGAGCGAAAAAGTAACCTTGCTGGTAGCGGATACCCAGCCTGTGCAGGGCATCGCGCTCGGCCGCATTCTCGATCCCCTCGGCTACGACGGTAATCCCCAACTGTACAGCCATTTGCACGATTGCTGCGACAATGGCAACACGCGGCTGGCTCTGATCGATACCGCGCACCAGCTCCATGTCGATCTTGATGACATGCGGCTGGAATTCGGCCAGCAAATTGAGGCCGGAATAGCCTGCACCGAAATCATCGATGGCCGTGAAGAAACCACTGCGACGATAGAAAGAAAAGATATTGATCAGGTGGCTGAAACTATCGACGCGCTCGCCTTCGGCAACCTCGAACATCAGGCGTTCTTTGGGAAAACCGAAGCGGTCGCAGGCTTCGAGCGTCGATCGGATGCATGTTTCCGGCCGATAGATCGCGTTCGGCAGAAAATTGATGCTCAAGTGGCAATCGGGTATGCGGTGCAAGCCCAATTGTGCAGCCAGTTCGATGGCTTTAACCCGGCATGACTGATCGAAACGGTAGCGGTTGCTGTCATTGACCTGGGCCAGGATCGCTCCAGCCCCCTCTCCATTGAGACCGCGCACCAGAGCTTCATAAGCGAAGGGCTGGCCAGTCTCAATGTCCATGATGGGCTGGAACGCCATCGTGAACTCGAATCCCAAGGGGCCAGCCTTGCGACACTAATCGCAACCCAAGGCCTCAAACGGTCTCGGAAAATTCGTACTCATAAGAATGTGATCATACGCCAGCCGTGCTTACCGTGTGGCCGCTGCCATGTGCCAATGCGGTCAAGCACCTTCTATATATAAGTGGTTGGGTGTGACCCTGATGCCGCTGGGTGGCCAACATGACGATGAGCCGTATCGCTGCGCCACCGTCCGACTGAGAGACGCTCGAGCGGCGCGCTTGGCTAATCGGCCTCGCTGGCGCCGTCCTTGCGCGGCACGGTCTGCGGGTCGCAAATGATCGCGCGGTAGATTTCGACGCGGTCGCCGGCGCGCAAGGGAGTCTCGAGCTTGACGAGCCTGCCGAAGATGCCGACCTTCTGCGTCGCGAGATCGATGTGCGGGAACTGCCGGAGGATGCCCGAGCGCTCGATGGCCTCGCGCACCGTGGTTTCCTCGGGCACCTCGAGGGTGAGCCAGATCTGGTTGCCCGGCTCGGCGTAGGCGACGCCGATCTGCATTTACGCGGCCTCCGCGGCCAGGTCGGCGCCGGCGGGACGGCGCGCCGCGAGACGCGCGTCGAGCACGCGCTTGGCGGCGAGCAGAACGCCCAGCGCGAGGAATCCGCCGGGCGGCAGGATCATCATCAGCGCGCCGTTGAAGTCCTTGACCACCGTCGTTTCGAGGAAGGCGAAGCTCGGGCCGAGCAAGAGGCTCGCCTGCGCGAACAGCGTGCCGCTGCCCAGGAGTTCGCGCACGAGGCCGATGACGGTGAGCGCGAGGGTGAAGCCGAGGCCCATGAACAGGCCGTCGAGGGCGGCCTCGCGCACCGGCGCTTTCGAGGCGAAGGCTTCGGCGCGGCCGAGGATCGCGCAATTCACGACGATCAGCGCGATGAACAGGCCGAGCACCTTGTAGAGATCGTGCAGCCAGGCGTTGAGCGAGAGGTCGACGAGCGTCACCAGCGTGGCGATGACGACGACGAAGACGGGGATGCGCACCTCGCGGCTGACGAAGTTGCGGATCAGGGAGACGAGGATGTTCGAGACGAGGAGCACGGCGGTGGTGGCCAGCCCCATGCCGAGGCCGTTGGTGCCGCTGGTGGTGACGGCCAGCGTCGGGCACAGCGCCAGCAGCTGACTGAAGACGACGTTGTTATGCCACAGACCTTCCTTGACATGCCGGCGGATGCTCATTGCAGGATCTCCTCGCGGTGCGCGGCGAAGAATTCGAGGCCGCTCTTGACGGCCTTGACGACCGCGCGCGGCGTGATCGTCGCGCCGGCGAACTGGTCGAAGACGCCGCCATCCTTCTTCACCGCCCATTTCTCGGCGGGCGGGTCGTTGAGCGACTTGCCGTCGAAATCGAGAATCCACTTCGACTTGGCGGGCTCGATCTTGTCGCCGAGCCCCGGCGTCTCGGCATGCTTGACGACGCGCGCGCCGAGGAGCCGCCCCTGCGTATCGACGCCCATCAGCACGACGATGTCGCCCGCGTAGCCGCGCGCCGCCATGCGGAATACCGCGCCGGTGACCTTGCCTTCCTTGCGGGCGCGATACACGGTGACCGCGGGCGCCGTCCCGCCGGCGTCGGCTCCGGATGCCGTCTTGCCAGCGCCGACTTTCACCGTATCGTTCAACAGGTCGTTGTCGCTGCTGCCGGCGGGCAGCACCTGGGCCAGCGAAGCGGCGAGGTCGGCGGCCTCGGCCTTGGCGATGCCTTCGCGCGTCAGGCGGTTGCCGACGACGAGCGCGGCGGCGCACAGCATGGCCACCGCGCCGAGCGAGAGGCCCTGATAGGCAAGCTTGTCGCGCAGGAGGGCGAGATCCATGCTCACGTCTCCAGCGGCTTGCCGCGCCGGTCGCGGCCGTAGATGCGCGGGCGGACGAGGCGGTCGATGGCGGGCGTGGCCGCGTTCATCAGCAGCACCGCGAAGGCGACGCCTTCGGGATAGCCGCCATAGGTGCGGATCACCCAGGTCAGGAAGCCGCAGCCCGCGCCGAAGATCAGCTGGCCGAGGCGCGTGTTGGGCGAGGTGACGTAGTCGGTGGCGATGAAGAAGGCGCCGAGCATCGCCGCGCCCGACAGGAGATGCGTTGGCGCCGCGAGGTAGCGCGCCGGGTCGGCGGCGTGGGCAACGAGCGCCGGAATGGCGAGGCCGGCGAGCATGGCGACGGGAATGTGCCAGGAGATGACGCGCAGCCAGACGAGCGCGAGGCCGCCCGCGGCGATCAAGAGCGCCGAGGTCTCGCCCAGGCTGCCGGCGCGCTCGCCGACGAAGGAGAGCGCGGGGACGGTCGTGTGCAGCAGGTCGATGCCCCGCGAGAGTTCGGTCTTGGCGAAGCCCAGCAGCGAGGCACTGGCAACCGCGTCGAGGTTCGGGATGCCGTTCAAAACGATGCGCAGGCCCTGCACGAAATCCGGCGCGCCCGTCGAACCGAGCGGCAGCGGCGCGACCCATTGCGTCATGGCGACCGGGAAGGAGATCAAAAGCGCGACGCGCGCCACCATCGCCGGGTTGAAGAGATTCTGGCCGAGGCCGCCGAACATCTGCTTGGCGACGACGGTGGCGAATAGGCCGCCGAGCGCGCCGAGCCAGGCGGGGGCCCAGGGCGGCAAGGAGAGCGCGAGCAGCCAGCCGGTGAGCGCCGCCGAGCCGTCCTTCAGCGCCGGCAGGGCGGGCCTGCGCATGAGCCGCAGGCAGAAGGCCTCGCCGAACAGCGCGGCGAGCACGGTGATCCACCACAGATGCACGGCCGGCCAGCCGTAGAGCCAGAAGCCGTAGAGCGTCGCCGGGGCGAGCGCGAGCATGACCTTGGCCATGACGAGCGAGACGCCGCCGCCCGCGTGGGCGTGTGGCGACGCGAGCGGCGCGGCGGTCAGGATTTGCGCGCTCATGCCGTCGCCTCGCTTTCCGGCGTCTTGCCGGCCGCGGCGGCGGCCTCGGCGGCTTTTTGCGCCATGCGTTCGGCCTTGCGGCGGAGGGCAGCCTCGGCCTTTTCCTTCGCCTCGCGTTCGAGGCGTTCGGCGCGCGCCGCGGCAAGCCGCTTGGCGGCCTCGTTCCTCAATTGCGCGCGGCTTTGCGCGGCGAGTTCGCCCTTGGCGTGGTTGAAATACTGCACCAGTGGAATGCGCGACGGGCAGACATAGGCGCAGCAGCCGCAGGCGATGCAGTCCTTGAGGCCGAGATCGACGGCGGCGGAAAGCGCCCCGGCGGCGATGCGTGCCGACATCTCGAGCGGCAGGAGCCCGACCGGGCAGGCGCGCACGCATGAGGAACAGCGGATGCAGGGGCCGGGGGCGTGGGCGGCGGCCTCGTTCGCCGTCAGCGCGAGAACCCCGCTCGTGCCCTTGACGACCGGTACGCGCGCGTGCGGCAACAGGCTGCCCATCATCGGCCCGCCCATCACCAGCCGCGCGGGCTCTTCCTTGAGGCCGGCGAAGGCGAGCACCTCCTCGACGAGCGCGCCGACCGGCACGCGGATGTTGCCGGGAAAGGCGACGGCGCCGCCATTGACGGTGACGAGGCGCTCGACGAGCGGCCGGCCGTGGCGCAAGGCCTCATGCACCGCGAAGGCCGTGCCGACGTTGTGCACCAGCGCGCCGAGGTCGGTGGTGCGGCCGTCGGCGGGCACTTCCATGCCGGTGAGCTCCGAAAACAGGTGCTTCTCCGAGCCCATCGGGTAACGCGCCGGCACCGGCCTCACCTCGATCTCGCGGAACGGGCGCGCGGCGGCGGCCATCGCGGCGATCGCCTCGGGCTTGTTGTCCTCGATGCCGACGAGCGCCTTTTGCGCGCCGGTGGCGACGAGCATCAAACGGATGCCATCGACGATTTCCGGCGCGCGGTCGCGCATCAGCCGGTCGTCGCAGGAAAGATAGGGTTCGCACTCGCCGCCGTTGACGATCAGCGTGTGGATCTTCGCCTTGAGGCCGAGACCGAGCTTGAGCGCCGAGGGGAAGGTCGCGCCGCCCAGGCCCACCACGCCGGCGGCGGCGACGCGCCGCGCGATCTCCTGCGGCGGCAGCGCGAAGGGATCGACGGACTCCGTCTCGATCCATGCGTCCTCGCCGTCGGCCTCGACGACGATCGCGGCGACGGGCAGCCCCGAGGGATGCGGCGCGGTGACCTCGCCGATGGCGGTCACTATTCCCGAGGTCGGCGCGTGGATCGCGGCGGAGGTCGCGCCCTGCGCCTCGGCGATGAGTTGCCCCTTCTTCACCTTCTGCCCCGCAAGCACGATGGGCCGCGCGGCCGCGCCGATGTGCTGCTGCAAGGGCACGTAAAGGCGTTCGGGCAGCGGCAGCGCGCGCACGGGCGCGTCGGCGGCGGGGCGCTTGCGGTCGTCCGGATGCACGCCCCAGTGCGCCGGTTCGATCAGCGCAAGAAACTTTTCCATCAGGCCCATGCCGGCGCATCCTGTCGAGGTTTGGGCCAGACCCAGTGCTGGAGGGTGACCGGCACGGGTTCCATCCTGAGCGCCTCAGTCGGGCAGCGGTCGATGCACTTGGCGCAGCCGGTGCAGGCCTCGCGCAGCACGCTGTGGATCTGCTTGGCGGCGCCGACGATGGCATCGGTCGGGCATTCCTTGAGGCAGCGGCAGCAGCCGATGCAGATTTCCTCCTGCACGACGGCGATCTTCGGCCCCTCGTCGGCGACGGCCGACAGATCCACGCCGATGCCCAAGAGTTTCGCGAGCGCCTCGACGAGCGCCTTGCCGCCGGGCGGGCAGATCGTCGGCGGCGCCTCGCCCTTCGCGATGGCGGCCGCCGCGCCGGGGCAGCCGGGGTAGCCGCACTGCCCGCAGTTCGAGCCGGGCATCAGCGCCTCGATGGCGGCGACGTTGGCATCCGCCTCGACGGCGAACTTCCTGGCCGCGAAGCCGAGGCCGAAGCCCAGGAGGATGCCGAGGACGGTGAGGGAGAGGATCGCCGCGATCATTTGAAATTCAGCCCCGAGAAACCCATGAAGGCGAGCGCCAAGAGGCTCGCCAGCACGAAGCCGATCGGCGCGCCGGCGAAGGTCGCGGGCACGCGCGCGAGCGCCAGCCGTTCGCGCAGGCCGGCGAAGATCAAGAGCACCAGCGTGAAGCCGAGCGCCGAGCCGAAGCCGGCCACCATGCTGTGCACGAAGCCGCTCTTCTCCATCACGTTGAGGAGCGCCAGCCCGAGCACCGCGCAGTTGGTGGTGATGAGCGGGAGATAGATGCCGAGTGCCCGGTAGAGCTCGGGGCTGGTCTTCTTCACCACCATCTCGACGAACTGCACCGTTGCGGCGATGACGAGGATGAAGGTGAGGATGCGCAGGAAGCCGAGGTCGAGGGGAACCAGCAGCCAGTGTTCGAGCATCCAGGTCGCCGCCGAGGCGAGCGTGATGACGAAGGTCGTCGCGAGCCCCATGCCCAGTGCGCTATCCACGCTCTTCGACACGCCCATGAACGGACACAGGCCGAGGAACTTGGCCAGCACCACGTTGTTCACGAGGGCCGTCGTCACGAGAAGGATCAGGTATTCGCTCATCGGGTTCGTACGCTCCGCCGTCCTCTAGGCAGGTTCCGTGCCATCGGTTTTTTGGCATGCGCCAGCTTGGTGCGCGAGAGCGCAAGTCCGCACCGAAGCGTGACTTTTTCGGCCCCGGCCGCGCTGTAGGCCCCTTGTCGCAGTTGCGACAGACAGGTCGGAAACGCGACAAACAGGGGGTTTGCGTGCCGTCCCGCCAGCGCCGACTTTTCGTGGCATGGATCGTGCAGAGCCATGTCGAAACGGATAGGAAAGCCACGCTATGAGTACAGCCAAACAACCCGCCGGCGAGGCCGTCCTCGCGCCCGTGTTCCGCGAGGCCGTCGCGCAGGCCGACATCGCGATCTCGATCACCGATCCGCAGGCGAACATCCTCTACGTGAATCCGGCCTTCGAGCGCGTCACGGGCTTTCCGGCCGCCGAGGCGGTCGGCCGCAACCAGTCGATGCTCTCCGCGAAGGCGACGCCGACCGCGCTCTACGCCGACATGTGGAAGAAGATTTCCGCAGGCATTCCCTGGAGCGGCCGGCTCGTGAACCGCCGCAAGGACGGCGCCGAATACCTCGCCGACCTGCTCATCACGCCGGTGCTCGACGCGCAGGGCAGGATCGGCCACTATCTCGGCATCCACCGCGACGTCACCTCGCTGCACCGCCTCGAATGCCAGGTCAGTAACCAGAAGGCGCTGATCGAGTCGGTGGTCGACGCCGCGCCGCTCGCCATCGCGCTGATCGACGGCGAGGACTGCGTGGTGCTCGACAACCACGAATACAAGAAGCTGATGGGCGATCTCGGCATGGCCGAGCCGGCGAGCCTGATCCTCGACGCGGTGCGCGCCGACCTCGGCCACGGCCTGGGGCCCGCGAAGGACGGCGCGCTCGCCTTCGCCGACCGCGAGATCCGCATCGACCCGCCCGGCGGCCGTCCGGCGCGCTGGTTCGCCTGCACCGGGGCGTGGGTGAAGAGCGTCGACGAGGGCGCCGAAGCCTTCTTCGGCCGTCAGGACAGCCTCTACCTGCTCTTGATCGCCAAGGAGATCACGCGCCAGCGCGCCCAGCAGGAAAAGGCGCGCATGGCCGCCCTGCAGGCGACGATGGCCGAGGAGAACCGCGTCAGCGCGCTGCGCGAGAGCCTCTCGGCCGCGATCTTCCAGATGGAAGGCCCGCTCAACGTGCTCGCCTCGGTGCTCGCCATGTCGGAGCGGCGCGGCCGGCACGATCCGACTTCGGCGGCATTGAGCGAGGCACTCGCCGCCGGGCAGGCGGCGCTCGACACCCTGCGCCGCGCGATTCCCGAGCCGACGACCGAGACGCTGACCGCCGCCAATGCGAACGAGTTGCTGCGCGACGTGCTCGATCTCGCCACCGGCCGCCTGCTCGCCGCCGGCGTCACCGTCAACTGGAAGCCGCAGGCCGTGCTGCCGACGGTACGGGGCTACCCGATCCGCCTGCGCGCGCTGTTCAAGGCGCTCGTCGACAACGCGCTCGAGGCGATGAACGCCAAGGGCCGGCAGGTGCGCGAACTGACGATCGCGACGCACGCCCTGCCCGAGAGCGTCGAAATCCTCGTCGAGGACACCGGCCCCGGCATCCCGCCCGAGCTGCACCTCAAGGTCTTCGAGCCCTTCTTCTCGACGAAGCCGCACCACGCCGGCACGGGCCTCGCGATGGCGCAGCAGGTCGCGAACGACCACGGCGGCCTGATCGAGATCGACGCCCACCATGCCGCCGGCTGCCGCCTGCGCGTGGTGCTGCCGACGAGGGCCACGGCATGAGCGCGCCGCTTTGCCACGCCACCGTCGACGCGATCTACCGCGTCAGCGAGGTACTGTCGCGCTCGCTCGACTACCGCCAGACGCTGCGCGACGTGCTCGACGCCATCGCGGCGGCCGGCCTCTCGCGCGGCCTCGTCAGCGTCGTCGATCCCGACAGCGGCGACCTCACGGTCACGGCCGTGCATGGCCTCGACGCCGCCGCCTTCGCGCCGGTGCGCTACCAGGCCGGCGAGGGCGTGCTCGGCGTCGCGCTCGAAGAGGGCGAAACCGTCGTCGTGGACTGTCTCGGCCGCGATCCGCGTTTTTTGAACCGGCTCGGCATCTACGACCCCGACCTGCCCTTCGTCGCCGCACCCATCGCTGCGGGCGGCCGTCAGCTCGGCGTGCTCGCCGTGCAGCCCGACCGGCCCGATGGCGAGCTCGCGGCTACCGCCCGCTTCGTCGAGATGGTCGCCAACCTGATCGGCCAGAGCGTGCGCCTCGCGCTCGAGGTCGAGCAAGAAAAGCAGAGCCTCGCCGAGGAGCGCGATTCCCTGCGCCGCACCGTGCGCGGCAAATACGGCTTCGACAACATCGTTGGCCGCTCGGTCAAGATGCGCAAGGTCTTCGACCAGGTGCGCATGGTCGCGAAATGGAACACGACCGTGCTGATCCGCGGCGAGACCGGCACCGGCAAGGAGCTCATCGCCAACGCGATCCACTACAACTCGCCGCGCGCGCGCGGCCCCTACGTGCGCCTCAATTGCGCGACGCTGCCCGAAAACCTGCTCGAATCCGAACTCTTCGGCCACGAGAAGGGCGCCTTCACGGGCGCCATCGGCGCGAGGAAGGGCCGCTTCGAGGCGGCCGACGGCGGCACGCTGTTCCTCGACGAGATCGGCGAAATCTCGGCCGCTTTCCAGGCCAAACTGCTGCGCGTGCTGCAGGAGGGCGAATTCGAGCTCGTCGGCGGCGGCCGCACGCTGAAAGTGGACGTGCGCGTGATCGCCGCCACCCACCGCGACCTCGAAGCCGCCGTCGATGCCGGCGACTTCCGCGAGGATCTCTACTACCGCCTGAACGTCATGCCGATCTCGCTGCCGCCGCTTCGGGAGCGCGCCGAGGACATTCCGGAGCTCGCGCGCCACCTCGTCGCGCGCATCGGCGCGCAGCAGGGCCGCACCCTGACGCTGCAGGAAACGGCGATCCGCCGCCTCACGCAATACGCCTGGCCCGGCAACGTGCGCGAACTCGAAAACTGCCTCGAACGCGCGGCGGTCATGTCGGAAACCGGCGTCATCGACGCCGAACTGATCCGTCTCGACCGCTTCCGCCAGGGCGGCGCCGCGCCCTCCGCCGCCGGCTTGGCAGGGGCCGTCCCGCCAGCGCCGACTTTCCGCGACGCCGGCGGCGAACCCGGCGAGCCGGGCGACCCGGAAAAGACGAGCGAGCGCGACCGCGTCATCGCCGCGCTCGAACAGGCCGGCTGGGTGCAGGCCAAGGCCGCGCGCCTCCTGGGCATGACGCCGCGCCAGATCGCCTATCGCATCCAGACGCTGGGCATCGAGGTCAAGCAGTTTTGATGCGGCGCGTGTCGGATTTGCGACAAGCGGTGATGCGCACCTGCCGAATCAATGAGTTGAGGGCTGGCACAGGCGTTGCAGTAGCGAGGGAAACACAACTTGCGGAGACGCATCGTGGATCTTCCCGTTATCCGGACCGGCGGTTGCAGCGCCGGCAGCTGCGGATCGAGCGCGGCGCAGACGAATGGCCTGCCCGACGACATTCGCCGGCGCGTCGAGAATCATCCCTGCTATTCGGAAGAGGCGCACCATCACTTCGCCCGCATGCATGCCGCCGTGGCGCCGGCTTGCAACATCCAGTGCCATTACTGCAACCGCAAATACGACTGCGCCAACGAATCGCGCCCGGGCGTCGTCTCGGAGCTCTTGACGCCCGAGCAGGCGGTGAAGAAGACGCTCGCGGTCGCCGCCGCGATTCCGCAGATGTCGGTGCTCGGCATCGCCGGGCCGGGCGACCCGCTTGCCAATCCCGAGCGCACCTTCGCGACCTTCCGCATGCTCGCAGAGAAGGCGCCGGACATCAAGCTCTGCGTGTCGACCAACGGCCTCGCGCTGCCCGAGTGCGTCGAGGAGCTCGCGAAGCACAACATCGACCATGTGACGATCACGATCAACTGCATCGACCCCGACGTCGGCGCGCAGATCTATCCGTGGATCTTCTGGAAGCATAAACGGGTGCGCGGCCGGGAAGCCGCTGCCATCCTCATCGAGCAGCAGCAAAAAGGGCTCGAAATGCTCGTCGCCAAGGGCGTGCTGGTCAAGGTCAATTCGGTGATGATCCCCGGTGTCAACGACGAGCACCTCAAAGAGGTCTCCAGGGTCGTCAAGGCCAAGGGGGCGTTTCTCCACAACGTGATGCCGCTCATCGCCGAGGCCGAGCACGGCACTTTCTACGGCGTGATGGGGCAAAGGAGTCCCACGCCCGAGGAACTGAAGGCCTTGCAAGACGCCTGCGAGGGCGACATGAACATGATGCGCCACTGCCGCCAGTGCCGCGCCGACGCGGTCGGCCTCCTGGGCGAGGATCGCGGCGCGGAATTCACGATGGACAAGGTGGAGGCGATGGAACTCACGGACGAGTTTCTCGCCGAGGCGCTCGCGCGCCGCGCGGCGCTGCGCGAGAAAGTCGCGGCCGAAAGAGAGGCGAAAAAAGCCAGGGCGCACGCCCCCCAACCCCAACAGGCGGTCATCACCCTGCATCGTCCCTCGCAAAAGTCGGCGCTGGCGGGACGGCACGTCGCCCCAGAAGGGCGTCCGGTTTTGATGGCCGTCGCGGCGAAGGGCGGACTCATCGCCGAACACTTCGGCCACGCGCGCGAATTCCTTGTTTATGAGGTGACCGGCGCCGGCGCGAAGCTCGTCGGCCACCGCAAGACCGATCTCTACTGCGCAGGCGACGACAGCTGCGGCGAGGCGGTCGATGTGCTCGGCCGCACCATCGAGGCGCTCGAGGGCTGCGAGGTCGTGCTGTGTTCGAAGATCGGTTACGAGCCCTGGGGCCGCCTCGAAGCCGCCGGCATCGCCCCCAACGGCGAGCATCCGCTCGAAGAGATCGAGCCGGCCTGCGTCGCCGTCTGGCACGAGATGCTCCAGGCCGGCAAGCTGGCGCAGCCCGCGCCGGAAAGGAAGTGCGCCTGATGGCCCTCGAAATCGTCGAGTCCTGCGTGAATTGCTGGGCCTGCCTGCCGCTGTGCCCGAGCCAGGCCATCTACGAGGCCAAACCCCACTTCCTCATCGATGCCGACAGGTGCACTGAATGCGCCGGCGACTACGCCGACCCGCAATGCGCGACTATCTGCCCGATCGAAGGCGCGATCGTCAACGAACTCAACGAGCCGCTCAATCCGCCCGGATCGCTGACCGGCATCCCGCCGGCGCGCTGGGCGCAGGCGCAACGCGAAATCTCCGCACGCTGAAAAACCATCATGGCCCATGTCATCTTCTACGAAAAGCCGGGCTGCTCCGGCAACGCCAAGCAGAAAAAGATCCTCGAGGCCGCCGGCCACACCGTCGAGGCACGCGACCTGCTCTCGAAATCGTGGTTGCGCATGGAGCTGCTGTCCTTCTTCGCCGGCCGACCCGTGGCCGAGTGGTTCAACCGCAACTCTCCGGCCGTGAAGAGCGGCGAGATCGTGCCCGAGGAATGCGACGAAGCGACCGCGCTCGCGCTGTTGCAAAAGCACCCGCTGCTGATCCGCCGCCCGCTGCTGGAAGTTGACGGCGTGCGCCACGCCGGCTTCGAGGTTGCCGCCATCGACGCCTGGATCGGCCTCGGCCCGCACCTGCCAGACGAGGACATGGAAGCCTGCCAGCACGGCCGGGAAGGCCATGTCTGCCAGGGCCACGATCATGACCATCCCTGCGGCCACGACCGCTGACAAGGAACCCGCATGCCCAAGGCCCAAGTCACTTTCGCCGATGTCGGCGTCACCGTCACCGTGCCCGCCGGCACGCGCCTGATCGAAATCTCGGAAAAGATCGGCGCCGGCATCGTTTATGGCTGCCGCGAGGGCGAGTGCTGCACCTGCCTCACCAAGGTCGTGTCCGGCGAGGAGCATCTCGCCCCGCCCTCGGTGCTGGAAGACCAGGTGCTCAAGGACAACCTCGCGCCGCGCCATCACCGCCTCGCCTGTCAGGCGCAGGTGCTCGGCGGAACGGTCGTTGTCCGTCCCGCCTGAATGCGCCGCCCGCGCTGAGGCGGCCTATCTCGGCCTCGCCCTCGGCGATGCGCTCGGCGCGACCGTCGAGTTCATGACGCCGCGCGAGATTCGCGCGCAGTTCAAGGTTCATCGCGACATCAAGGGCGGCGGCTGGCTCAAGCTCAAGCCCGGCCAGGTCACCGACGACACGACGATGGCGCTCGCGCTGGGCGAAGCGATTCTCGCCGACGGCGGTCGCGTCGAGCCGCTCTCCTGCGCGCGCGCCTTCGACGCCTGGATGCGCGCCAAGCCCGTCGACATCGGCAACACGGTGCGGCGCAATCTGATCGCCTTCCGCAAGACCGGCTCACCCGTCGCGCCGCCTTCGGAACACGATGCCGGCAACGGCGCATTGATGCGCGTGCTGCCCGTCGCGCTCGCCACGCTTGGTCAAGATGAGGCCGCCGTGCGCGCCGCCGTCGAAGCGCAAGCGCATGTCACGCACCACAACCCGGATTCCGACGCCGCCTGCCTCTTCCTCGCGCTAACGGTGCAAGACGCCCTCGCCGGCGCGCCGCTGCGCCACCTCTACCGGCGGCGCATCGCGCCCTTCGTTGCCGCCTATCCGGCCTTTGCCTACCGCACGCGCCGGCGCGAGAACCCGAGCGGCTGGGTGGTCGAGACGCTGCAAGCCGTCCTACAAGCCCTGCTCGATACCGGTAGTTTCGAGGATTGCCTGATCGATGTCGTCAATCGCGGGGGCGATGCCGACACCACGGGAGCGATCGCCGGCATGCTCGCCGGCGCGCTGTATGGCCGCGAGGCTTTGCCGGCGCGCTGGCTTCGGGCGCTCGATCCGGCTATGCGGGAAGCGTGTCGGACGCAGGCGCGCGCGCTGCTGCCCGCTTGAGGCGAACCCCCAGCGCGGCGGCCATCGCTGCCACGCCAAGTGCATGGACTTCGGCGTGCCAGGTCAACATGAAACGAGCTCCGTGCCAAGCAGCCAAGGCAGACCCGCGGCGACGATCTCGATCCCGAGGCGGCCGAGAAAGCGCCGTTCCTTGTCGGTGGGTTGCTCGATCAGCGCCCAGCCGGCGGGGTTCGCGGCGGCGTGGATCAGATCGCTCATCACCATGCGCTCGGTATCGCGGTTAAAACGTATGCCGATGAAGAGATAGCGCTTGCCGCGGCGCAGTTCTTTCACGAAGGCCGGCACGGCGAAGCCGCCCATCAGCTCGGTGATGTAATCGACATAGTCGGCGTCCGAGGCGATGTAGCCCGCCTCGGGGTGCGGCGCGCCCATCGGCTTGAAGAGCACGGGAAGGCCTGTCGGCGCCTCTTCAGGCTGGATCGCCGTGTAGTCGCCGCCGTCGTGCAAGAACAGCTTGAAGCGGTAGTCGGTGCCGCCGATGCGCGCGCAGCCGAGCACGAGCAGATGCGGCACGCCCGCGTAACTGTCGATGAGCTGCGTGTCGCGGTTGATGTCGATGACGTAACCGGGACGCAGAGCCTTGAGCCAGTCGTGGACGGCGGCGCGCGTCCAGCGCGTCGCGCCGTAGGTCGCGTCGAGAAACTTCGTCACCGCCGCGCGGCCGCGCTTGAGTTCCACGTTCATCGCCGCGCGCGGGAACTCGTACATCAGCTTTTGCGCCATCGGCTTGCCACCGTTCAGGGCGAGGATCAGCGCGTCGCTCGTCGCCGGCATCGGCCGGCCGTCATCGAGCGCGCGCACGTCGGCGAGCGCGCCGGGGCCGAGATAGGGAACGATGCTGCCGTCCTTCAGGCCGGCGAGCAGTTCGGCATGCAGTTGGGGCGTCATGAGGGTCTCCGCGAAGATTGCGAAGACTCATGCAAGACGCGCGCCCGCCAGCAAAGCCGCTCTAGATGGCGCTTCATGATCTCGCTGTCGCGTTTGCGACAACGCATGCCGTTCCGCTAGCGCAGACTTTACTACCTGCGAATCTCTATTTCGTAAGCGCCGCCGATGACGAGATGTTCGCCCTCGCCCTGCAACACCCCGGGCAGCAGATCGCAGTAGTAGAGGATTTTCGCAACCGGCACATCGACGGCGAGGATGTAGTCGCCGAATTCGCCGGCGCGTTCGCGCGAGGCGGTAAACGAGCTCAGGTTGTTGAACAGCACGATCTGGCGTCGCCCTTCGCGCGCGAGCACCTCGTGCTCGTCGATGCGGTTGATGCCACGGTAGAGCGCGAGATGGCTCGTGCGCGGCTGGCGGCGGCGAAACTCGTATTGGCACCAGGCGTAGAGCAGGGCGAGCTGCGCTTCGAGCGCATGAGCGCCGTAGAGGCCGGCGGCGCGCATCTCCTCGTAGCGCCGCCAGGCCGGCCCCTCGAAGTCGCGCAAGGGCTCGCCATGAAAACGCGGCACGAGGCCGAAACGCGACTCGACCCAGCCCTTGAGCACCGCGCCCTCGCGGCCGTCGGCGTCGAAGCTCCAGCCGCGCAACAAGCGCAACCAGTTGGCCTTGACGCGTTGCGAGGCATGGCCGTCGAAACCCGCTTCCTCGGGGCGGTCGAGACAAAAATGGGCGGCGACGCCTTCCTTGAACAGCCGTGCGCGCTCGGCCGGGTCGTCCTCTTCGTCGAGCAACGCGAAGAGCTTGGCCTGCAGTTCGGCGACGCCATCGAGCAGCAGCGCGGTCGGATGCTTCTGGAAGGTGACGCTGCCGAGGATCACGGCGGGCAGGTTGCAACGGTTGATCGGCAGGCGCGCCCAAGCAGGCAGGCTGGGGGCGGGATTGTCGGAAGTGCGACAAACATCCGCTGCCGCATCGGTGGCGCTGGTCACGATCAAAGCCGAATGCAATCAGTAGGTTGGAGGCTTCTCGCGCCGGTGGCACGCTCCTTGCCATTCCCTCGTCGGGAACCCGGGAATCGCGCGAGTCCCGCACGGATTCAACTCACAGGAGATTACATCATGGCAAAACTGCGTCAATGCGCCATCTACGGCAAGGGCGGCATCGGCAAGTCCACCACCACCCAGAACCTCGTCTCGGCGCTGGCCGAGGCGGGCAAGAAGGTCATGATCGTCGGCTGCGACCCGAAGGCCGACTCGACCCGCCTGATCCTGCACTCGAAGGCGCAGACCACCGTCATGCATCTGGCCGCGGAAGCCGGTTCGGTGGAAGACCTCGAACTCGAAGACGTCATGGCGATCGGCTTCGGCGGCGTCAAGTGCGTCGAATCGGGCGGCCCCGAGCCCGGCGTCGGCTGCGCCGGCCGCGGCGTCATCACCGCGATCAACTTCCTCGAGGAGGAAGGCGCCTACGACGAGGACCTCGACTTCGTGTTCTACGACGTGCTCGGCGACGTCGTCTGCGGCGGCTTCGCGATGCCGATCCGCGAGAACAAGGCGCAGGAGATCTACATCGTCGTCTCCGGCGAGATGATGGCGATGTACGCGGCCAACAACATCGCCAAGGGAATCGTCAAGTACGCCAACTCCGGCGGCGTGCGGCTCGCCGGGCTCATCTGCAACAGCCGCAAGGTCGACCGCGAGGACGAGCTGATCACCGCGCTGGCCGAGCGGCTCGGCACGCAGATGATCCATTTCGTGCCGCGCGACAACGTCGTGCAGCATGCCGAGATCCGCCGCATGACGGTGATCGAGTACGACCCGAAGGCCAAGCAGGCCGACGAGTATCGCGCCCTGGCCAGGAAGATCATCGACAACAAAAAGTTCGTCATCCCGACGCCGCTCGAGATGGAAGAGCTGGAAGACCTCCTGATGGAGTTCGGCATCATGGAAGCGGAAGATGAATCCATCGTCGGCAAGACCGCCGCCGAGGAAGCCTGCGCCGCCTGACCGAACCCGCAACGCTTTTTACAACCTGCCGCGTCGTGCCGAGCTGGAGGCCGGGCGCAAGGAGAAAACAGATGACGCAATTGACCCGCGAGGAAGCCCAAGCGCTGATTCAGGAAGTGCTCGAGGTCTATCCCGAAAAAGCCAAGAAGGACCGCGCCAAGCATTTGATGGTGAATGACAAGACGCTGGAATCGTCGAAGAAGTGCATCACCTCGAACCGTAAGTCGCTGCCGGGCGTGATGACGATGCGCGGCTGCGCCTACGCCGGCTCGAAGGGCGTGGTGTGGGGCCCGATCAAGGACATGATCTCGATCTCGCATGGGCCCATCGGCTGCGGCCAGTATTCGCGCGCCGGCCGCCGCGCCTACTACGTCGGCACCACCGGCGTCGACACCTTCGGCGACATGTGCTTCACCTCGGACTTCCAGGAGAAGGACATCGTCTTCGGCGGCGACAAGAAGCTCGCCAAGCTGATCGAGGAAATCGAGATGCTCTTCCCGCTCAACAAGGGCATCTCGGTGCAGTCCGAGTGCCCGATCGGTCTCATTGGCGACGACATCGAGGCCGTCTCGAAGAAGATGGCGGCGCAGATCGACAAACCGGTCGTGCCGGTGCGCTGCGAGGGCTTCCGCGGCGTCTCGCAGTCGCTCGGCCACCACATCGCCAACGACTCTGTGCGCGACTGGATCCTGCCGCGCTACGACAGCAAGAAACTGGAGAGCACGCCCTACGATGTGGCCATCCTCGGCGACTACAACATCGGCGGCGACGCCTGGGCCTCGCGCATCCTGCTCGAAGAGATGGGCCTGCGCGTCGTCGCGCAGTGGTCGGGCGACGGCACGCTGGCCGAAATGGAGAACACGCCGAGCGTCAAGATCAACCTCTTGCACTGCTACCGCTCGATGAACTACATCGCGCGCCACATGGAGGAGAAGTTCGGCATCCCCTGGCTGGAATACAACTTCTTCGGCCCGACCAAGATCGCCGAATCCTTGCGCGCCATCGCCGCGCACTTCGACGACCGCATCAAGGAGGGCGCCGAGCGCGTCATCGAGAAATACACGCCGATGATGAACGCCGTGATCGCCAAGTACAAGCCGCGCCTGCAAGGGAAAAAGGTGCTGCTCTACGTCGGCGGCCTGCGGCCGCGCCACGTCGTCGGCGCGTATGAAGATCTCGGCATGGAGGTGGTCGGCACCGGTTACGAGTTCGCCCACAACGACGACTACGACCGCACCATCAAGGAGATGAAGGACGCGACGCTGATCTACGACGACGCGACCGGCTACGAGCTCGAAAAGTTCGTCGAGGCCACGAAGCCCGACCTGATCGGCTCCGGCATCAAGGAAAAGTACGTCTTCCACAAGATGGGCGTGCCCTTCCGCCAGATGCACAGCTGGGACTACTCGGGCCCCTACCACGGTTACGACGGCTTTGCCATCTTCGCCCGCGACATGGACATGACGGTCAATAACCCGTGCTGGAAAATGCTCGTGCCGCCCTGGCGGAAGCAGGCCGCCGAGGAACTCAAGAAAGCCGCCTAAGCAGAAACATCATCCATCCACTTGCGCCCGCGTCCGCGGATTGGCGGCCGGGCGAAGGAGACCGCAATGCAAGCCGTAGAAGACATCAAGCCGTGCTACCCGTTGTTCCGCAACGACGACTACAAGGGCACGATCGCCAGGAAGCGCGAGAAGTACGAAGAGGGCCACGATCCCAAGAAGGTCGCGGAGACTTTCGAGTGGACGACCACCAAGGAGTACCAGGACCTCAACTTCAAGCGCGAGGCGCTCACCATCAACCCGGCCAAGGCCTGCCAGCCGCTCGGCTCTGCCCTGTGCGGGCTGGGCTTCAAGAAGACCATGGTCTATATCCACGGCTCGCAGGGTTGTGTGGCCTACTTCCGCACCTACTTTAACCGCCACTTCAAGGAGCCGATCGCCTTCATCGCCGACTCGATGACGGAAGACGCGGCCGTGTTCGGCGGACAGAAGAACATCCACGAGGGGCTGGCCAACGCCTCGAAGCTCTACGGCGCAGAGATGATCGCCGTGTCGACGACCTGCATCGCGGAAGTGATCGGCGACGACCTCAACGCCTTCATCGGCAACGCCAAGAAGGAAGGTCATATCGCCGAGGACTTCCCGGTGCCCTTCGCCCACACCCCGTCTTTCGTCGGCAGCCACGTCACCGGCTGGGACAACATGGAGGAGGGCATCCTGCGCTACTTCACGTTGAACGACATGGAGGGCAAGGCGCCGGGCAAGAACGGCAAGATCAACATCGTGCCGGGCTTCGAGACCTATCTCGGCAACTACCGCGTGGTCAAGCGCATGTTGAAGGAAATGGACGTGCCCTTCACGATGCTTTCCGACCCGGAAGAGGTGCTCGACACCCCGGCCGACGGCGAATTTCGCATGTATGCGGGCGGCACGACGATCGACGAGGTGAAGGACGCGCCCAACGCGATCACGACGATCCTCATGCAGCCCCTGGGCCTCGACAAGACCAAGAAGTTCGTCGAGAACACCTGGAATCACGAGGTGCCGAAGCTCAACATCCCGATGGGCGTCGAGTGGACCGACGAGTGGCTGATGAAAATTTCCGAGGTCACCGGCAAGCCGATTCCCGAATCGCTGACCAAGGAGCGCGGCCGCCTGATGGACATGATGACCGACAGCCACGCCTGGCTGCATGGCAAGAAGATGGCCGTCTTCGGCGATCCCGACTTTACGCTGGGCATGGTCAAGTTCCTCATGGAACTGGGCGTCGAGCCGACCCACATCGTCTGCCACAACGGCGGCAAGCGCTGGGAGAAGGCGATGAAGAAGCTGCTCGAATCCTCGCCCTACGGCGCTTCCGGCCGCGCCTACCCGGGCGCGGATCTCTGGCACCTGAGGAGCCTGTGCTTCACCGACAAGCCCGACTTCTTGATCGGCAACAGCTACGGCAAGTTCATCCAGCGCGATACCTTCCACAAGGGCAAGGCGTTCGAGGTACCGCTCATTCGCATCGGCTTCCCGATCTTCGACCGGCACCACCTGCACCGCATGACGACGCTGGGCTACGAGGGCGCGATGTACATCCTCACCACGCTCACCAACGCCGTGCTGGACCGCCTCGACGAAGACACGAAGTTTTTGGGCGTCACCGACTACAACTTCGACCTCGTTCGCTAAGGACTGGCTGTGCGGCTCGCTGGCTTCGTTGCGCGGTGCTCGAAATCCTCACGCACCTTGAGTGCGCTCCGGTTCCTGTGCTCCGGGCGCCTCGCCAGCGGGCCGCTCGCTCAGTCCGACGACTCATAAGGACATCGCCATGGCCAACATCATGATCCGCAAGGGCAGCGACGGCTACGTGTTCTACATGCCCAAGCGCGACATCGAGGACACTATCACCTCGATGGAGTTCGACACCCCGGAGAAGTGGGGCGGCGAGATCAGGTTGAAAAATGGCGGCGTCTATTTCATCGACCCGCAACCCGCGCCCGAGCGTTTGCCTTACTCGGTGCGGGCCAAGCGGATCGATGGCGTGGAATGAATATTCACCAAGGAGAAACATCATGGCCATGAAGATCGTTCAAGCGGAATGCACGAGCTGCGGCGACTGCCTGCCGGTCTGTCCGACCCAATCGATCAGCGAGAAGGGCGGCATCTACAAGATCAACAAGGACACCTGCAACGAGTGCGAGGATCAGGATTCGCCGAAGTGCGTGGCAGCCTGTCCCGCCGGCGACACCTGCATCGTGTATCTCTGATACACGATGCGCCTAGTCGCCCGCCCCTCCCGGCTTCCCCCTCGGGGGAGAGGCGACTCGACGGCTCGCTGCGCTCGAAAGGATATGCCCATGTCTGAATCGACATCTCGCGCCGGAACCATCCGCGTCGCCTGCGCCACCGACAGCGGCAGGCTGATCGACGGCCACTTCGGCGCCTGCAAGGTCTTCGCGGTCTGGGACGTCGGTCGCGAATCCATCGCCTTCGTCGCCGCGCGCTCGACCGCCGCGGCCGACGCGGCGGAAGATCGCAACCAGGCGCGCGCCGAACTGATCGGCGACTGCCAGATCGCCTGCTTCCAGTCGATCGGCGGCCCCGCCGCCGCCAAGGTGGTGCGCGCCGGCGCGCATCCGCTCAAGGTGGCGCCGAACACCGGCATGGACGCCTGGCTCGATGAGCTCCAGCGGGCGCTCGATCGCCCGCCGCCCTGGCTCGCCAAGGTCATGGGCGTCGAGGCGGCCTCGCTCGCGCCCTTCCGCGAGCAGGCCGAAGCCGAGGCATGATGCCGGGCATCGACCGCGCCTTTCTCGACGAGGTGCTCGCGCGCCTTGCCGTCCCGCCAGCGCCGACTTTCGGGGCGCTCGCACAGGCATTGCGCGCGGCGTTTCCCGGCCGGCACATCTCCGTCTGCGGCGAAGACGACATTTCGCCGCGCCTCGCACCGGCGGCGGAAAACGCCGTCGCCCTGATCTACTACGTGGCCGCCGGCGACCACTGCCTCAGCCTTACCAGCGACCCGGCAGCGGCCACCGGCATCGTGGTGGCGTTGCGCGACCCGGAGGAGATATGAGCCTCGTGAGCCTGATCGCCCCGCTCGATGCGGCTAGCCTGGCGCAGGCCATCGCCGAAGCCTGCGTGCGGATTCCCGCTGCACCGGGTCTATCGGGCCAGACCGCCATTGCGCAGGAACTCGCGCGCATCGCGCCGCAGCTTGCCTTCCGCGAAGCGCTCGCGCGCGGCGGCTGGTATCGCTTAGGGGGCGTCGTGGACGGCCAAGGCCGCCATGTCGCCGACGACCTCGAGCGCTGGGTCGCGGTCGAGCTCGCCCGCCACGACGATGATCTCGCCGCCGTCGCCGCTGAGCATGCCGGCCAGCAGCTTTGGGCCACCCGGCTCACCGGCAAGACGCACTACTGGGTTGCGCGCACCGGACCGGGCGCAGCGGACTTCCTACAAGTCGAGATCGAGGAACTGCAGGAAGTCGTCTGCCATGCGTTGTTTGCCGACGGCGAGGCACCGGCGAGCATCGAGGATCTCGTCGACCCGCGCGATGCCTGTCCGGGCAGCCAAAATGCGCTCGGCATGCCGTTTTATCGCTTGCGGCGCGTGACCGCCATCGCCGATTTTCTCGCCGCCATGCGCGCGCAAAAGCCCGAGCCGCAGCCCATCCATCGCTTCGTCGCCGACTGGGAAAGGAGCAGCGCGGGACACGCGAGCGATTTCAGCCATCAGTGGGTCATCGCCGTGCGCGAACACCTAGACCGCTACCGTCAGCCGATCAAGAGCGCCACGCCCGTCGCCGCGCTCGACGGCGCGCCGCCGCGCTTCGAGAGCGCCTACGGCGCCCGCGGGCTGGCGCTCGCCGCCGCCTTGCAGCAATTCGACAAGCAGCTCGGCTACCCGCTGGCCTGGTTCTTCCACATGCTGACCACCAAGGCCGTGCCGCACGCCGTAGCCACCGTCGTGGTCGAGGACGTGCAGGGCGGCTTCAACTACCTGCCCGACCGCGACGCGCAGGTCGTGCGCGACTGGCTGCACCGGCCTTACGGGTTCTGAGGGTTTCGCCGCGCCGCCTCGCCTCGCCGACTGTTACCGCAGCGCGGCCTGCACGCCGTCCCAGAACGCGATGCGCGCCTGCACGGCCGCGCGCGCGGCGGCGTTGGCCTCGGCCAGTTTCCCCGCATCGCCGCCGACGAGTTCGTTCACCATGCGCAAGGCGAGCGGGGCATGGAAGTCCTCGTCGAGGTGGATGTGGCGTTCGAGGTAGAAGTGGAAGGCCGGCGCGGTCTTAGCGTCGATGCCCATCTTCGCCAGCAGGGCGCGAAACATCGCCGGGATGATGTGCTCGCGGCCGAGCGCGAAGGCGGCGCCGACGACGTGGGGCTTGCCGGTGGCGACGAAGCCGAAGGTCGAGCGCATGAATTGGGCGGCGGCGGGCGGTGCGACATTCAGGGACAGCGCGGCCTCGAATCCCTTGTCGGCGGCAGTTTCGGCGAAGCGGATTGCGGGCGCCGGGTTCGCGCCGACCTCGCGCATCGCGTCGCAGTAAAGCTCGAAGTGGCTCGCGTGCGTCGGGTTGCCGGCGGCGTCGGGCAGGCCTTCGTCGCACTCTTCACCGACGACGATCTGGTTGATGAAGAAGCGCACCTCGGCGCTGCCGCGTGGCTTCCAGGGAACCGTCGTCGGCGCGATGTGTCCCTGCAGGCACTTGAGCAGGGACATGAAGTCCCACACCGAGTAGACGTGGTGCGCCATGAAGATACGCAGGTCGTCGAGGGTTCGCACCCGGGCGTAGAGGGGGTGGGCGTTGAGCGTCGGGCCGAGATCGGCGACGACGTCGGGGGAAAAGAAGGATGGACTCATAGCGCTTCCGGTCGAGTAAAGCGCGCATTCTACGCAGCACCGCGCGCACTCACAGCACTCGGCGCCGCACCACCATCGCCGAGGGCTCGAAGCCGAGCCGCTCGTAGAAGGCCAGCGCGTGCGCGTTGTCCTGGTCCGCCAGCAGCGTGACGCGACCCATGCCCTGCTGCCTAGCCCAGTCGAGCACATGCTCGACGAGCCGGCGGCCGTGACCTCGGCCGCGCCAGGCCCGGCCGACGATCACGTCTTCCAGCAGCAGGACGGGCGCGCCGCACGCCGTGCTGACGGTAATCAAAGCATTTGCCATGCCGGCCACTTGGCCGTCGATGCGCAACACGAAGAGGCGCCCGAGCGCCGGGGTGTCGAGAATCAGGCGCAGGCCGGCGAGTTGCTTGTCGCGCTCGGGTCGGAAGTCGCTTTCCAGCGTGAAGAGTTCGTGCAGCAGATCGGCCATGGCGGACAGATCGGCCTCCGTCGCGAAGTCGACGATCGTGCCCAAGCTCACCCCAGCACGGCGACGACCTTGACCTGCGCCCAGGCCGCCATGCCTGGCGCAAGCTCCATGTCGGCGGCGGCACGGCGCGTCAGGCGCGCGAGCAGCGGCTGGCCGTCGGTTTCCGCGCGTGCCAGGAGCAGCGCAGGATGCGTGTCGTCTGCCAGCTCGCGCACCGTGACGCGCAGGTGGTTGAGGATGGTCGAGTCGCGCGGTTCTTCGCGCGCGAGGCTGACGTCGCGTGCCAGCACACGCACGCGCAGGGGCTTGCCAATGGGGTGCCCTTCGTCGCGCACCCACAGGTAGCTGCCGCCGGGCAGTTCCACGCGCGCCAGATGCCACGCTTCGTCGCGCGCCGCGACGGTGGCGTCGAGCACTACTCCAGCATCCTCGCCCAGCCGGATCGGCAGGTCGGCGCGCGCCAGCGTTTCTGCCAGCGGCCCTGCCGCGACGACGCGACCGGCGTCGAGCGCGACGAGATGGTCGGCCAGCCGCGCCACCTCGTCCGGCGCGTGGCTCACGTAGAGCACGGGAATCTTCAGTTCCTCGTGCAGCTGTTCGAGATAGGGCAGGATTTCGCACTTTCTTGCCAGGTCGAGCGCGGCGAGTGGCTCGTCCATCAGTAGCAGGCGCGGCCGCGTGAGGAGCGCCCGGGCGATGCCGATGCGCTGGCGCTCGCCGCCGGAGAGACGGTCGGGCTTGCGGTCGAGCAGGTGGCCGATGCCGAGTAGTTCCACCGTACTCTGAAAGTCGGCTTTGGCGGGACGGCGCTTCATCCCGTAATCGAGGTTGCCCCGCACGGTGAGGTGCGGAAACAGGCTGGCCTCCTGGAAGACATAGCCGAGCGGCCGGCGATGTGTCGGCAGGAAGGTGTTATCGTCCTGCCAGATCTCGCCATCGAACACCAGCCGCCCGCCGGGCACGCGCTCCAGCCCGGCGATGGATCGCAGCAAGGTGGTCTTGCCAGAACCGGAATGGCCGAACAGCGCGGTAACGCCAGTCGACGGCAGCGACAGATCCACATCCAGCGTGAAGCCGGGGTAGTTCAGTTTGAAGCGGGCTTCGATCATTTCTTTTTCCCCGTCGGGTTGAGGGTATAGAGCGCCGCCAGCACGAGGAAGGAGAAGATCACCATGCCGCCGGCAAGCCAGTGCGCCTGTGCGTATTCGAGCGCTTCGACGTGGTCGTAGATCTGCACCGAGACTACGCGCGTTTTGTCCGGGATGTTGCCGCCGATCATCAGCACCACGCCGAATTCGCCTACCGTGTGCGCGAAGCCGAGCACGGTGGCGGTGAGAAAACCCGGCTTGGCGAGCGGCACGGCGACCGAGAAGAAGGCGTCGATGGGTCGCGCGCCGAGCGTGGCGGCGGCCTCCAGCGGGCGGTCGCCTAGAGCTTCGAAGGCGTTCTGGATCGGTTGCACGACGAAGGGTAGCGAGTAGAACACCGAGGCGACGACCAGGCCGCCGAAGGTGAAAGGCAAGAGGCCCATCCCAGCCCACTGTGTGAACTGCCCGACCGGGCCGTTCGGCCCCATGATGATGAGGAGATAAAAGCCGAGTACGGTCGGCGGCAGCACGATGGGCAGGGCGACGACGGCGCCGATCGGCCCCTTGAGCCGGGAGCGCGTGCGCGCCAGCCACCACGCGAGTGGCGTGCCGACGACGAGCAGGATCAGGGTCGTGAGGCCGGCAAGCTTGAGCGTGAGCCAGATGGCGCCGAAATCGGACGGGTTGAGCATGGGTCTATTCCTCGGGGGAGAAACACGTTGCGTAGTCGGAATATTCGCCGCACGACGGCGCCGGGCAGGCGTAGATGCCATCGCTCTGGCAGTAGTGACGGGAGATGAATTTCTTCCACTTTCATGTCGCCGGTACGCCGTAGCCGCGGATCGCCGCTTCCATGTTCAGTCGAGCTCGTAGCCGTAGGCCTTGATGACGGCACGGGCCTTGGGCGTCTTCAGGTAGTCCACCAGCGCTTTGGCTGCCGGCTTGTCCCTGCCGAGATTGAGCACGATGGCATCTTGCTTGATCTGTGGGTATAGGTCGGCAGGCAGCACCCAGGCCGAGCCGCTGGCGATGCCGCCGTCCTTGCCGACGATTTGCGACAAGGCGACGAAACCCAGCTCGGCGTTGCCGGTGGAGATGAACTGATGGGCCTGTGTGATGTTTTCGGCCAGCACGATGCGCGACTGCACGGCATCGAGCACGCCCATGTGCTTCAGTGCCTCCTGCCCGGCAGCGCCATAGACGGCGAGCTTGGGGTTAGCGAGCGCAAGGTGCTTGAAAGCGCCCTTCTTCAGCACCTCTCCCTTCGCGTCGACATAGTTCGGTTTGGCCGACCACAGCACGAGGCGGCCGTATGCGTAGGTGCGGCGCGTGCTCTCGATGGCCAGACCCTCGGCGACGAGCCTGTCCGGCGTCTCCTTGTCGGAAGAGATGAGCACCTCGAAGGGCGCGCCGCTTTTGATCTGGGCAAAGAACTTGCCGACTGTGCCGAGCGATACCACGGCCTTGTGGCCAGTGTCCTTCTCGAAGTCGGCAGCGATGATTTTCATCGGCGCATTGAAATTGGCGCCGACGGCGACCTGCACGTCATCGGCGAGAGCAAGGCTTGAGAACGACAGTGCGACGATCAGGGAGGCGAATTTCATGGCAAATCTCCTTCATTGGGCAATGGCAAGAATGACGTGGTCAGCCGTGACGAGCGCGCAGACCTGGCTGGGTGTTGCACATCGATATTCCCTTGGCTACATAACGACAGGTGATTGAGCTCTCTGCCGTGAAGCAGCAATCGCCGTACCATCCCGTAAGAACGGGAAGCCAGTGTTATTTGTCGGCTTCGTTGTCGTATTTGCTACATGACGATGGCAGATTCCGGACCGGCTGGGCCACCGAGGCTTGATGCAACGACTCCGCGCATGACCATCGCCAACCACGAGTGCCCCTGCGGCGACGTCGACTTTTCGCCCCTTCTATTTGTCGCCAATGCGACAAGCATCGTTCATGTCAAATCAAGGGCTTGGGCATGGCACGGCGTTTGCGTATGAGATGGCATGAAACCCGCCCAGATCGCCCAACTGCTCGACGAACCCGCCTGCGCGCACAACGCCAAGGAGAAATCCGGCTGCGCGCGCCCCAAGCCCGGCGCCACCGCTGGCGGCTGTTCCTTCGATGGCGCGCAGATCGCGCTCCTGCCCATCGCCGACGTCGCGCACATCGTGCATGGCCCGATTGCCTGCGCCGGGAGTTCCTGGGACAACCGCGGCACGAAGACGACCGGCCCGACGTTGTTCAAGATCGGCATGACGACTGATCTCACCGAGCAGGACGTCATCATGGGGCGCGGCGAGATGCGGCTCTTTCATGCGATCAAGCAGGCCATCGACGATTATCGTCCGGCGGCGGTGTTCGTCTATTTGACCTGCGTCACCGCGCTGGTCGGCGACGACATGGCGGCCGTCTGCAAGGCGGCGCAGGAGCACTTCGGCGTGCCGGTGATTCCGGTCGATGCCGCCGGCTTCTACGGCACCAAGAATCTCGGCAATCGGCTCGCCGGCGAAGCGATGCTCGAATACGTGATCGGTACGCGCGAGCCCGACCCGGTACCGCAAGCCGCCGAGCGGCCGGGCATCCGCGTGCATGACGTTTCGCTGATCGGCGAATACAACATCGCCGGCGAGTTTTTCCATGTCTGGCCGCTGTTCGACGAACTGGGCTTGCGCATCCTCGGCACGCTCTCGGGCGACGCGCGGTTCGCGGAGGTGCAGACCCTGCACCGCGCCGAGGCGAGCATGGTCGTCTGCGCCAAGGCGCTGCTCAACGTCGCCCGCAAGGTCGAGGCGCGCTGGGGCGTGCCGTGGTTCGAGGGCAGTTTCTACGGCGTGCGGGACATGTCGCAGGCCTTGCGCGAATTCGCGCGGCTCTTGAACGACCCCGACCTCGCTGCGCGCACCGAGGCGCTCGTCGCGCGCGAAGAGGCGAAGGCGAACGCCGCATTGGCGCCGTGGCGCTAACGGCTCGTGGGCCGTCGCGCGCTGCTCTACACCGGCGGCGTGAAGTCGTGGTCGATCGTCTCGGCCTTGCAGGACTTGGGCATGTCCGTCGTCGCCACGGGAACGAAGAAGTCGACCGAAGAGGACAAGGCGCGCATCCGCGAGCTCATGGGGCCGGATGCATTAATGATCGACGAGGGCAGCCCGAAGGCGCTGCTCTCCGCCTACAAGGAGCTCAAGGCGGACATCCTGATCGCTGGCGGCCGCAACCTCTACACGGCGCTGAAGGCGCGGATTCCCTTCCTCGACATCAACCAGGAACGCGAATTTGGCTACGCCGGCTATGCGGGAATGGTGGAACTCGCCCGCCAGCTCACGCTGACGATGGAAAGTCCGGTGTGGGAGAAGGTGCGCCGTCCGGCGCCTTGGGCGACGAAGCAGGTCGGCATACCGCTGGTGGCATGATCATGGCCGAAATCCTCAAACGCGCGAAACCCCTGGCGGTCAATCCGCTCAAGGTGTCCCAGCCGGTCGGCGCGGCGCTGGCTTTCCTCGGCTTGCGCAATGCGATCCCGATGCTGCACGGCGCGCAGGGCTGCACGGCCTTCGGCAAGGTCTTCTTCGTGCGCCACTTCCGCGAGCCGATTCCGTTGCAGACGACGGCGATGGATCAGGTGTCGACGGTGATGGGCGCCGACGAGAACGTCGTCGAAGGTCTCGCGACGCTCTGCGAGAAGTCGAAGCCCGCCGTGATCGGCCTGCCGACGACGGGACTTTCGGAAACGCAGGGCACGGACATCAAGCGTCTGGTGAAGCAGTTTCGCGAGCAGCATCCCGAATTCGCGCACGTCGCCGTGGTGCCGGTAAATACGCCGGACTACGCCGGTTCGCTGGAGAGCGGCTTCGCGCTCGCCGTCGAGGCGATCATTGACACCTTGGTCGAAAAGTCGGCGCTGGCAGGACGGCGTCAAAGCGGGAATGTGGCGGGACGGCGTCACAAACAAGTCAATGTATTGGTTTCCTCGATGCACACGCCCGGCGACATCGAAACGCTCAAGGACTGGATCGAGGCCTTCGGCCTGCGGCCCGTCGTGCTGCCCGACCTCGGCGATTCTCTAGACGGCCACCTGATCGAACTCGAGACGACGCCGCTCACCCTCGGCGGCACGCCGCGCGCCGAAATCGAAAGCATGGGCGAACCCATCGCCACGCTCGTCGTCGGCCGCTCGCTCGCCCGCGCCGCCGATCTGCTCAAGGAACGCACCGGCGTGCCGGACTTCCGCTTTGACCACCTGATGGGCCTCGATGCCTGCGACGCCTTCACGCAAACGCTCGCCGAAATTTCCGGCCAGCCGGTGCCGGAGAAGATCGAACGCCATCGCGCCCAGTTGCAGGACGCGATGGTCGACACCCACTTCATGACCGGCTTCGCGCGCGTCGCGCTGGCGCTCGAAGCCGACCAGCTGCTCGCCTTCGGCGAATTCCTGACCGGCGTCGGCGCCGAGATCGTCGCGGTCGTCGCGCCGGCGCGGGCCGACGCGCTCGCCGACGTGCCGTGCGCCGCCGTGCAGGTCGGCGATCTCGAAGACCTCGAACGTCTCGCCGGCGCGGCGGGCGCCCAGCTCGCGATCTCCAACTCGCACGCGGCGCAAAGCGCCGAGCGGCTCGGCATTCCGCTCCTGCGCGCCGGCTTTCCGCAATACGACCTCGTCGGCGGCTACGCGCGCGCCTGGATCGGCTATCGCGGCGCGCGAGCGGCGCTGTTCGACTTCGCAAACCTCGTGCTGGAACGGCACCATGAGATTCCTCCCTACCGCTCGATCTACCGTCATGGCGGCGCGCAAGCTGAGCCTGGCCTGGTCCTGCACTGAGGCGCCGGCGATGCTCAAGGTCGCCTTCGCCACCGCGGACCGCACGCACGTCGACCAGCATTTCGGCGCGGCGACCGGCTTCGCGATCTACCAGCTCGACGGCGAGCGCGCGCAGCTCGTGGAACTCGCCGAGTTCGCCGAGGAAGGCATGGACGGCAACGAAGGAAAGCTGGCCGCGAAGATCGCCGCGCTCACCGGCTGCGCCGCCGTGTATTGCCTCGCCGTCGGCGGTTCGGCCGTGCGCCAGCTGCTCGCCGCCGGCATCCAGCCGCTGCGCCTCGACGCCGCCGAGCCCATCGACGCGTTGCTCGCCAAGCTGTGCGCGGCCGTGCGCGACGGCGGCGTGCCCTGGATCGACAAGGCGCTGAAGAAGGAGGCGGACGCGGATCGCTTCGCGCGCATGGCGGAAGAAGGGTGGCAGGAATGATCGAGCGCCGGGGCCAAGTCCTCACCGTCGCCGACGGCATCGCGACCGTGCGCGTCGAGCTGCCTTCGACCTGCGCAAGCTGCGGCAGCCGCGGCGCCTGCACCAGTGCCCGCACGCTCGAATTGCCCGCGCCGCCGACGGCGCGCCCCGGCGCAACCGTCACGCTCGCGCTGCCCGAGAGCGACTTCCTGCGCGGCGCGCTGCTCGCCTATGGGCTGCCCGCCGTGGCGACGCTCACCGGCGCCATCCTGCTTTCCGGCGCGGGCGATCTTGCCGCCGTGGCCGGTGCGCTCTGCGGCCTCGGCCTAGGGCTGATCGGTCTGCGCCGTTTCGGCCGTCGCGCCGGCTGCGCCGCCCCCGCTTTCGTATCGCAACCTTCCGGAGACGTTTCATGACCGCCCCAGACCCCATTTACGAAACCGACTTCGTCAAGGAGATGATCCGCCAGATGCGCGCGCTCGACAGCTACGGCACTTACGACGGCCAGCCGGGCGAGAAGCTGCTCGAACCGCTGATCCTTACCAAGGAGCGCAAGGCCGAGATCCCCATCGTCGGCGATCCGGACGAAGAGACGATCGCGCGTGTGAAGGCCTTCTACAACGCCATCGCGACACTGATCGAGAAGGAATGCGGGCTGATGGCGGTGCCCTTCATTCACCTGACGCACGAAGGTTTCGGCCGCGCGCTCGTCATCGTCGGCAAGCTCGTCGCGCTCGACAAGACGCTGCGCGACGTGCACCGCTTCGGCTTCGAGTCGCTCTCGAAGATGAAGACCGAAGGCGACAAGCTGCTTGCCGTCGCGCTCGAGCGCGTCGGCGCCTATCCCGAGGTGGCCGGACTATGAGCGAAGACGAAATCAAGGAACTCGAAAAGGAAGTGAAGCGGCTCAAGCGCATCGCTTCCGAATGGGCGGGCCAGCTCCACGACCTCGTCGAGGAGCGCCTGCCCGCCGCCTACGAAGAAATTCCCGGCATCGCCCAGTCGACCTACGACGCCTGCAAGGCCTGGGCCGACGCCAACGCAAAACTGAATTCGATTCAATCCTCCTGAAAGGAAACATCATGAGCGCAGTAGCCCTTACCCGCGGCGGCACGCCCTGGACGCCGCAATACGTCGAGATGATCGACGCGAAGAAATGCATCGGCTGCGGCCGCTGCTACAAGGTCTGTCCGCGCGACGTGCTGACCCTCGAGGATCGCGGCGACGACGAGGTCGACGACGACTGGGACGACGAGGACGCCAAGGCGATGATGGTCGTCAAGAACCCGATGGACTGCATCGGCTGCGGCGCCTGCGGACGCACCTGTCCGAAGGAATGCTTCACCTTCGTCGCCAACTGAGGGGCGGGGCATGCCCAGACCGCAAAAGCACGTCTTCGTCTGTTCGCAGAACCGGCCGCCCGGCCACCCGCGCGGCTCCTGCGGGCAGAAGGGCTGCCAGGAGGTGCTCGACGAGTTCATGTTCGAGTTCCAGCAGCGCCAGTGTTTCGACACCGTGGCGGTGACGCCGTCGGGATGCATCGGCCCGTGCAGCATGGGGCCGAACGTGCTCGTCTATCCCGAGGGCGTCTTCTACACGAACGTGCGGAAGGAAGACGTCAAGGCGATCTTCGACGAGCACCTGATCGGCGGCAAACCGGTCGAACGCCTCAGGGCGCCCGCCGAAGTCTGGTGATCGACACCGCCCTCGCTCCCCGGCTGCTCTGCTGCCACAAGCAAAGCACCAGCGCGCGCACCCGCTTCGTGCGCTGGCCGCACGGCATGCTCGCCTTCGAGCCGCCGCCGGCTGGCGCCACCTTGCAAAAGTCGGCGCTGGCGGCAAGTTCATCGCCTTGACCGAGGCGCGCGACGTCGGCGAGCTCGAACTCGCATTGTTGCGGAAGGCTTACGAGATTTTGCTCGGCTGATTGTCGTGTTTGCGACATCGCCGCAGCCGTTTCCCATTGGAACAATGGCTTGCGCAATGGCACGCGCCTTGCGTTTCTCCTGAAAACCGCTACAGGAGAGACGACATGTGGGACTACTCGGAAAAGGTTCGCGAGCATTTCTTCAACCCGCGCAACGCCGGCGTGCTCGAAGATGCGAACGGCGTTGGCGATGTGGGGTCGATCAAGTGCGGCGATGCGCTGCGGCTCATGCTCAAGGTTGACCCGGACAGCGAACGAATTCTCGATGCACGCTTTCAAACCTTCGGCTGCGGCTCGGCGATCGCCTCCTCCTCGGCGCTGACCGAGATCATCAAGGGCATGACGCTCGACGAGGCGCTGAAGGTTTCCAACCAGGATATCGCCGATTATCTCGACGGCCTGCCACCCGAGAAGATGCACTGCTCGGTGATGGGGCGCGAGGCGCTGCAGGCCGCCGTGGCCAACTATCGCGGCGAGGAATGGAAGGACGACCACGAGGAAGGCGCGCTGATCTGCAAGTGCTTCGCCGTCGATGCGGTGCTCATCGAAGAGACGATTCGCGCCAATGGGCTCACCACCGTCGAGCAGGTCGCGCACTACACCAAGGCCGGCGGCGGCTGTGCTTCGTGCCACGAGGGCATCGAGGAAATCCTCGCCAAGGTGGCGAAGGAGGTGTGTACCGCGCCGACGGCGGAGAAGAAACCGACGCCTGCTGCCGTCCCGCCAGCGCCGACTGCGGGCGCCGTCCCGCCCGCATTTACCTTAGGCGCCGTCCCGCCCGCTTCGAAGCTGACCAGCTTCCAGCGCATGCGCAGAATCGAGGAGACCATCGAATCCATCCGCCCGATGCTCCAGCGCGACCACGGCGACATCGAGATCGTCGAGATCGACGGCAAGAACATCTACGTCAATCTCAAGGGCGCCTGCGTCGGCTGCATGATGGAAGCGGCGACCTTGAACGGCATCCAGACGAAACTCGTCGAGGCGCTCGGCGAGTTCGTGCGCCTCCTGCCGGCCAGCCAGCTCGGGAGGGCCTGAACATGAACCCGATCTATCTCGACAACAACGCCACGACGGCGTGCGATCCGGCCGTCGTCGAGGCGATGCTGCCGTTCTTCACCGCGCAGTTCGGCAACCCGTCCTCGCTGCACAGCTTCGGCAACAAAGTCGGCTTCGCGCTCAAGGAGGCGCGCGCCCGCGTGCAGGCGCTGTTGGGCGCCGAGCACGAGTCGGAAATCGTCTTCACCTCCTGCGGCACCGAATCCGACAACACCGCGATCCTCTCGGCCTTGAAGGCGATGCCGGAGCGAAACCAGGTCGTCACGACCGCCGTCGAGCACCCGGCCATCCTCGCGCTCTGCGAGCATCTCGAGAAGGAAGGCTATGTCGTTACGCGCCTTGGCGTGGACAAGCGCGGCCGCCTCGACCTCGATGAATACAAGGCAGCACTCGGGCCGCGCACGGCCATCGTCTCGGCGATGTGGGCGAACAACGAGACCGGGACGATTTTTCCGGTCGAGGCGATGGCCGAGATGGCGCACGCCGTCGGCGCGCAATTCCACACCGACGCGGTACAGGCGGTCGGCAAGATCGCCATCGACCTGAAGAAAACCAAGATCGACATGCTCTCGCTCTCGGGCCACAAATTGCACGCGCCGAAGGGCGTCGGCGTGCTCTACTTGAAGCGCGGCACGCGCTTTCGGCCGCTCTTGCGCGGCGGCCACCAGGAGCGCGGCCGGCGCGCCGGCACCGAGAACACCGCTTCCATCGTCGGCCTCGGCGTCGCCTGCGAACTGGCGCAACAGCACATGGCCTACGAGAACACCGCGGTGAAGCGGCTGCGCGACAAACTGGAGGCCGGCATCCTTGCCGCCGTACCGCGCTGCTTTCCGACCGGCGACGTGGCGAACCGCCTGCCCAACACGAGCAACATCGCCTTCGAGTTCGTCGAGGGCGAGGCGATCCTGCTCTTGCTCAACCAGGCCGGCATCGCCGCGTCGAGCGGCTCGGCCTGCACCTCGGGTTCGCTCGAGCCCTCGCACGTGATGCGCGCGATGGGCATTCCCTACACGGCCGCGCACGGCACGACGCGCTTTTCGCTGTCGCGCTTCAACACCGAGGCGGAGATCGACCGCGTCATCGCGACCGTGCCGTCGGTCATCGCCAAGTTGCGCAAGCTCTCGCCGTATTGGGGCGAGAGCGGGCCGAAGGAAGAAAGCTTCGCGCCGGCCTATGCATGATAGCGATCGAAACCGTCAGTGAGGCGTTTCCATGACGAATCAAGCCCCTACCCCTGCCATCGTCCTCAACGACACGACGTTGCGCGATGGCGAGCAGTCGGCCGGCGTGGCTTTCTCGCTCGAAGAAAAGCTTGCCATCGCGCGTGACCTCGACCATCTCGGCGTGCCGGAGCTCGAAGTCGGCATCCCCGCAATGGGCGAGGAAGAACGTGAGAGCATCCGCGCCGTCGCCGCGCTGGGCCTCAAGGCCAGGCTGATGGTCTGGAGCCGTCTTACCCGTACCGACATCGATGCCTGTGCGGATCTGGGTGCCCAACTGATCGACATTTCTGCGCCACTCTCCGATCAGCAGCTACGGTACAAACTAGGCCGCGACCGCCCCTGGCTGCTTGCCGAGATCACGCGCCACGTCGCTTATGCCCGCGATGCCGGATTCGACATCTGCGTTGGTGGCGAAGATGCCTCACGCGCTGACCCCGATTTCTTGAAACGCGTGCTCGAAGTCGCCCAGGCCGCCGGTGCGCGGCGTTTTCGCTTCGCCGACACGCTGGGCATTCTCGATCCCTTCGCGGTCCATGAGCGCATCGCCATGCTTCGGAGGGAGAGCGATCTGGAGATCGAGATGCATGCTCACGACGATCTTGGCATGGCGACTGCAAACACGCTCGCTGCTGCAAAGGCTGGCGCAACGCATCTCAATACCACCGTCAACGGTCTCGGCGAACGCGCCGGCAACGCGCCACTCGAAGAAGTCGTGGTGGGTCTCGAACGCTGTTTGGGCATCGCAACCGGCGTCGATTTGAAGGGTTTTCTCTCTATCTCCCATCGTGTTGCCCATGCCTCTGGACGTCCCGTACCCTGGCAGAAGAGTATCGTCGGTGAGGGCGCCTTCACGCATGAGGCGGGCATCCACGTCGATGGCCTCGTCAAGCATGCTGCCAACTATCAGGGCTTCGATCCTGCTCTCATCGGGCGCCGCCATCGGCTCGTGCTCGGCAAGCACTCGAGCGCGCGCGCCGTGCAGGTGGTGATGGCCGCCCTTGGCGTCGAACTCGGCGAGGCGGCGGCCCGGCGCATGCTCGCTGCCGTGCGCGTTTTCGTCCGCCGGACCAAGCGCCCGCCGAGCGAAGCCGAGCTGCTGTCAATGGCGGAGGCGATATGAGCAAAACCATGGCCATGACTGCCGGAACGACACCTGCCCCACCAGCATCAGCCATCCTCGCAATGCTGCGTGAGGATGTTTGCTGCATTTTTGCGCGCGATCCGGCGGCGCGTTCCACGTGGGAGGTGCTGACGACTTATCCCGGCCTTCACGCGCTGATTATCCATCGCCTCGCCCATGCGCTGTGGCGCGGTGGCTGGCGCTATACCGGACGCCTTCTCGCTTTCGTTGCGCGAATGTTCACGAACATCGACATTCATCCTGCTGCGACGATCGGCCGCCGATTTTTCATAGATCACGGCGCTGGCGTCGTCATCGGCGAAACGGCCGAGATTGGCGATGACGTGACGCTCTATCATGGCGTCACGCTCGGTGGCACGACCTGGAACGGCAAGCACCACCCGACGCTAGGCGACGGTGTGGTAGTCGGCGCCGGGGCGAGAATTCTCGGCGCGATCGTCATCGGCGCTGGTGCACGCATCGGCGCGAATTCCGTCGTCGTCAAGGATGTGCCGCCAGGCTGCACGGCGGTCGGCATCCCGGCGCATCCTGTGGGAGAGGGCACCACCCTGCGCAACGGAAGCGAATTCATTCTCGACCATCACCAGATTCCCGACCCGGTCGGCAAGGCCATCGGTTGCCTCATCGACCGCATCGATACGCTTGAGCGCGAACTGCGTGCCCTGCGCGGCGAAGGAGCGTCGTATGCCGACGGACGCTGCGCCGTTTGCGCTGCCGGCGACCTGTGCTACGAACATCCACGAAAGGAAGCGCCATGAACCCCACCCATGACGATCTCCTCGCCGATCTCGAAACGCTCGAATCCGCCGAGGATTTTCTCGATTATTTCGGCATTGATTACGTTCCCGCCATTGTCCAGGTGAGCCGTCTGCACATCCTCAAGCGTTTTCACGACTATCTCGAAGGCCACCGTCAGCGCGCCGGCGCTCCCAGCTTTGCCGAATACCGATTTCTGCTCGCGCGCGCCTACGAGGACTTCGTCCACTCGGATGCCTACACAGAGAAAGTGATGCGCGTACATCAAAAGGCTGCCGGGATCGCACGTGTGCCGATCGGCGCCATCAAACGTGCCGGCGCCACAAACGCATCATGATCGAGGGTGCACACTGGGGTTTCGGCGATGCCGTACGCGTCGTTTGCAACGTCCGCAATGACGGTACCTATCCGGGCGTTGCCACCGGAGAACTGCTGGTACGGCGCGGCAGCATCGGTCATGTCGTCGACATCGGCACTTTTTTGCAGGATCAGATCATTTACTCGGTACATTTTCTCGAGATCGGCAAGGTGATCGGCTGCCGTCAGGAAGAGCTAATCGGCATCGACGAACCCTGGGTAGAGAGCCGCTTTGAAGTACGCGAGCGCGTACGCGCGGCCAAGGCACTGGTCATGGGCGGCAACGAAGTCGTTCCGTCCGGCGCGATCGGCGAGATCCTCAGGGTGATACGGGATGCCAGCCCGCCCGCTTACCACCTCCATTTCGACTGCCAGCCGGGGCGCATCTTTGCCGTGCCCGAAGACGCACTCGATGCACTCTTTCCGCCCCATGATTGATCCCCTCTCCTCCTGGTTGGTCTTGAAACTGGCGCGCGAGTTCTACGGCAAGGCGCCCGAGGCGCTCGATGCGGCCGAAAGAGAGCATGTCGCCTCAATCGTGCTCAAGCAGGCCGAAATCGAGCGGCGCATCCTCGCCAGCATCGAGGCAGCGAGCGTCATGCTATCCCAGACCGCGATCGATCATGCATTGGCCGAAATCCGCGCGCGTTACGAAAGCGAGGACGAGTATCGAGCCGATCTTGCGCGCGCCGGCTTATCGCCCACCAGCCTGCGCTCGGCTATCGAACGCGATCTCATCGTCGAGGCAGTGCTCGAACGCGTAGCCGCTCGCGCCCCGGCGGTGAGCGATACCGATGTCGAGATCTTTTATCTGGAAAATCGCATCAAGTTCGTAAAGCCCGAGACACGCAAGCTGCGCCATATCCTCGTCACGATCAACGAAACGCTGCGCGGCAGCACGCGCGGACAAGCTGCGGCAAAGATCGCTGCGATACGCACCCGGCTCGTCAAGGAACCGGCGCGCTTTGCCGATCAGGCCTTGAAGCACTCCGAATGCCCGACGGCGCTCAATGGCGGTGCGCTGGGCACGCTGCCGCGCGGCAAACTTTATTCTGAACTGGACGCCGTCGCCTTTGCGCTGCCCGAGGGGGGGCTCTCTGAGGTCGTAGAGTCACCGCTGGGCTTGCACCTCCTTTTTTGCGAACGCATCGATCCGCCGCGTGTCGTGTCACTGGCCGAGGCCAGGGAGAAGGTGCGCGCACATCTGGAGGAAAAACGCCGCCATGCGGCACAAAAAGCCTGGATCATCGCGCTGCCTTCTGGATAGACCCAGTTTTGTGCGTCAAGTTGTGCCAATTCGTAATCAGGTAATTGGTTGATTCTTTATTGCGCTGTTGGCGCGCACAGGGCGTAGCCCGAAGCGGCGCAAACAGCGCGCTCGCTCACGCGGCCAGTCACAGCAACTCCTTTTTTGCTCTGAGAGGAGCACCATGTTCTCGTGGTTCTCGATGCACAGAGTCCGGATCAGCTGCAGGCAGGAATTGGTGTAGGGGAAGATGCGGACGACGCGCGTGCGGCGTTTGATTTCTTCATTCAGGCGCTCCAGCATGTTTGAGCTCTTCGTGCGCTTGTGGTGAGCGCGCGGCGGCCGATAAAAGGTTAGGGCCTGTTCTCAATCATCCGGCGGATGGCGTTGCTGGCCGGAAAGGGATGGATGCAAGGCGGAGGGC
>JACAEF010000110.1 GCA_013388985.1 Rhodocyclaceae bacterium | reverse complement strand
TAAACCCCTCCCCTTGTATATAATAGTGTTGCTGTTGGGTGACTCAGTGTTAGGAGCTGGAGGGAGGTACCGGATGCTGACCCTCCCCTTGGGACATAGAGCCCGTTGTGTAGATGACGCACCGGTTCCTCCCGGCCAGAGCCCCACGAGACGCTGAACAGTATCTGAGGCCCGACTAGGTCGTGAGCCTGCATGTGCAAGGTTAGCAGCGTGAGGAGGTATGGCCCAATGCAAAGCAATGTGATCACGGTGGGAATCGATGTCTCCAAGATGAAACTGGATGTGGCTGTTTTGTTCCCCAACGGCAAGTTCAGGACCAAGGCGCTCAGTAATAACCCCAAGGGGTTCGAGGAGTTCAGTTCCTGGTTGGCCAGGCAAGGCATTGAGCAGGCCCATGTGTGTATGGAGGCCACAGGGGTCTACTGGGAAGGTGTAGCCGAGTATCTTTTTGACAGGGGTTTTGTGGTCAGTGTGGTCAACCCTGCCCAGATCAAGGCCTTTGGGGAGTCCCGCCTGGCCAGGACCAAGACTGATAGGGTGGATGCCAGGCTTATAGCGGAGTTTTGTGTCACACAGCGTCCCGAGCCCTGGTGTGCTGCTGCGGTGGAGCTCAGGGAACTCAAAGCCCTGGTGCTTAGACGTGAGGCCTTGGTTAGGATGCGCAGTCAGGAGCAGAACCGCCTTGCAGTGGCAAGGGAAGGCATCAAGCACAATATTGAGGCTCACATCGAGCATCTCACCCACAGCATAAGGGAGCTGGAAGAGCAGATGCACAAACACATTGACAAGTATCCCCATCTTCGCCAGCAACGCGATCTGCTCCAGAGTGTTCCCTCTTTTGGCAAGGTAAGCGTATCGACCATCCTGGCTTTCTTTGGGGGAGAGGCTATGCGCTTTAGCAAAGCCCGTCAGGCTGTGGCCTTTGTGGGACTCGACCCCAGGGAGCACAGCTCTGGCAGCAGTGTTCGACGCAAGCCCAGGTTGTCCAAGATGGGCCATGGCTTGGTTCGTAGGGTCCTCTACATGCCTGCCATGATAGCCCTGTATCGTACCGAGTGGGGAAGAGCCTTCCGCCGGCGCCTTGAAGCAGCAGCGAAACCACCCAAGGTCATAATCGCTGCTATGATGCGTAAGCTGGTCCATATCGCCATCGGAATCCTGAAATCGGCTCAGCCCTTCAACCCAGCGTTCCATTACCAGGGAGCTTACTCCCACTAAACCAAGGAGGCTTGACAACACGACACAGTATCTACGCAAAACCAATCTGATTTCGTTAGGTTGGGTGTTGGGGGACGTAGGGGCGGACTTTATGTCCGCCCGTAAAACGGGCCAAACCAAAACCCAAACCAAAACCCACCGGGATGGGATGAACCCAAAGGGCGGGGATAAACCCGCACGGGAGGGGATAAACCCCTCCCCTACGCAAAACCAATCTGATTTCGTTAGGTTGGGTGTTGGGGGACGTAGGGGCGGACTTTATGTCCGCCCGCAAAAC